>JAILRH010000119.1 GCA_024698345.1 Lachnospiraceae bacterium
TATCAAGAAGTGTAAGTTGTTGATTATCATTTTTAACAAAAGACATATGAATCACCTCGAAATATGATACTTACATTATACCAAAAATTCATATGATGATATATATCGTGTTAAGTTTTCAAGGTACATATTTATCAAAAGTTATATAACCTTTTGACACCCTAATCTTCATAGGAAAGTTCTTTGAACTTCCCCATGAAATAAAAATGCTCCGCAAGGATGCGCAGCTCGCGGAGATGTATTTATGCTGACGCATCCGCTCGCGCGCGAAGTGTCGCAAGCGACACTTTGTTATTATCCTAAACTTGCTTTTTTCTAAAAAAATGCTATCTTTTAAATTAGTGAGTTGTTCGGAAAATATAACAAAATATGTGAATATCATATTCGAAATGGGGAAAAGGAGAATAGAAGGAGTTTGTTTATGAGAAGAATAAGTATTTTGGACAGGACATTGGCAATTATTTGTTCAATGTCATTAGTTGTGCCTGTAAGTTACGGATATACTGGCAACCGGCAGGCAGTATTTGCAAGGGCAAATGTTGTTAAGGCAGTTGAAAACGCAGCGCCTGCCCAGAGTAATACGCCGGAAAATATTGTTGGCGAGATGTTGTTTGTAGATAATATCACACCACAAAATGCAAAGGTATTGATTGATAACAGTGGAATGAGTGGAATTGAGGCACCAAATCACATGCATGCATCTTTTGACAGTAATGACTGGAGTAGCAACTCAAAGATTGCAGATAATATGTTTTTGAGCGATAAGCAGGAAATAATTCTGGATCTTGGTTCAAAGCAGAGCTTGGGTGAAATGTATATCTGGAATTACAACGATATAAGAAAGCTTGACTGCTGTGTACGTCATATTATGGTTGATTATTCAGAAGATGGAAGTAATTACAAGAATCTTGGACAGTATGAACTTGAAAAGAGCAGCCTGTCTGATGACAACCAATATTTTGGAAATGTTGCATGTAAGGCTGACGGTAAAAAATCCATTGATTTCAGAGGAGTCGCAGGAAGATATATCAAACTGACCCCTCTTGATAACTATGGCGGAAATCAATACGGATTGTCTGAAGTCAGAATTTTCAGGCATAAGACGGTTCCGTGCATAAAGGATAGCATTACAGTTGATGGATTCGCGCCTGAACAGTCCGGCAACATTACAGTATTCAATCTGTTTAATCATTCCGGAATGAATATCATAGACGGCAACAGTTCTTTCAGTGAATATCATTCCAACAAAGATGAGGATATGGCTGTGTTAAACGGAAATTCAAAACAGTCTGAGCTTGTTATGAATCTTGACGGCAATTATAAGCTTGATTCAATTAAAATATGGAATTACAACAATCCGTCAAACTTGAATATAGGAGTAAAAGAATTTGACGTTTACTATACATCAGATGCACCTTGCAGGATTGTGACCCATTCATATGATGAGATAAATGCAGGTCAGAAAGATTATATTGATTTCGATGGTGGAAGCTGGAATAAACTTGGAACATATACGCTTGCGAAGGGTACGGGTCAAAGTTCAATGAGTGAGAGCATTACTCTTGATATGACTGGAAAACGTGCACAGCACATAAAAATAGTTCCGAAAAATAATTATTCAAACGGTACTGATATTTTTGGATTGTCAGAAATAAGAGTTTATGTTGCTAAGGGTCTTGCCACGGAGTATTCAAGAGAATGGACGGGAATGCTCTCTTCATCCGGAGAGTTTAAGTATCAGGGCAATAGCGTAGCTGATGTAAAGGGAAATTCATTAAATGATAGTAACAACGGACGTGGCTGGATCGGAGGAGATGGTATTCATTCTACCAGTCTTAATGATTCACAACTAAGCGGAAGTGTTGATAAGAGTACAAAGACCATATTCACGTTTCAGGACAGTTTCGAAGGAAACTTTGGAAATTACGATGGCTTTGGGTATAAGCATGGTTTTGCTACACGTGATAATTGCGGGTTCAGCATTGGAATGAGAAATATGGCATATCTCATGCTTGAAGGTGACGAGCCGGATGTCAGAAATGTGCAGTATTATATGACTTTGAAAAACGGACTTTCCGACCAGAACGGCTATGGCGGAAACATTTATCCCGGCAGATACTGGCTTGGAGATTCAACGGTTATTTCAAATAATCTCTATACAGTTGCAAACAGATTTGAGGGGCTTAGCATTCTTGATGCGGATTTCTTTGAAAATCCGTTAACAGACAATGGATTCCCTGACATGACAGTTATTCCTTATAAGAAAAAAGCGGATATTACAGCAAATACAGGTGCAAAATATCACGAGACAATTTATGAGGAAGGAGATTACATTTATCTCTATGGAAGAAGCAACAGTACTGACCATCTTGTGGTAAGCAGAGTGAAAAAAACAGATTTTTCCGAACTTAGAAATATTACTTACTGGAATGGCTCTTCATGGGTGTCTGATTACAATGCTGCAGCAGATATCGGAAACTTCAGACCGGGAAATGAGTTTAATGTAACAAAGATGACAGAGGGAAGTCTTGCAGGCAAATACGTTCTTATACATACACCATTCAGTATTACAGGTGCAGTGTGCTATGCAGTGTCAGACAGCATTACAGGACCTTTTGTCGAACCTTCCGACAATGAGATATATTATTCAACTGAGAAGTATAAGCTTCATACCAGATACTATCCTGATGACAGCGTGATTTACGAACAGTGGAATTACAATGCCAAATCTCAGCCATCCATCTCAAGGGCAGGAGAACTGCTTATCACTTATCATTTTGGTTTACATGATGGAAGAGGTGTTCCTGAATGGGGCTGGTTTAACGCTGTCGGAAAAGAATTTGAACATCCTACATTTATAAAAATGTTTGATGTGGAAAAGCCCCGTAAAGAGTATACGCAAAATACAACAGTAAATGTTAATGAAGACAATGTGACTCCTCTTGGAAGAACATTTCAGCGTGACGGAGTTTTGACATTTACTTATGCAAATGCCGGTGTGAGCATGAGATTTTCCGGCGAAAAGATTGAAGCAGATTTTGTTTTGGGGCAGGATGATCCGCAGAGAATAGCGGTATTTTTGGATGACAAAGTTGAACCGGAAGATGCGAGAATAATTACTCTGCCGGCGAATGGCAGATATACTCTTTGGGAAGATGTTCCTGAGGGAGAACATGTCATAACCATAAGAAAAATGGAAAGATGGTATTATGGTTTTTTGGCGGCAAAAACAATAGGTATAAGCAGTGTAACTGTAACCGGAGGACATTTACTTACAAAGCCTGAGAAGAAAGCATTATCTATCGAAGTGTTTGGAGATTCAATTACAAATGGAGATGCACTTTACAAAATTGATGGAAGCCATCAAATGGCATATTCATGGCAGGGATACGTAGGCGAGGTGGCAAGGCATTTTGATGCAGATATTAAGAGTTGTGGAATATCAGGGAACGGATTGCTTGCAAGTGTTTTGGTTGGTGAGGACGGAAAGCATTTCAACTTATTTACACCTCAGAACAATTGGGCAAAACTTGATGAGAGCGCATGCAATCTTATGTATGATCACGAAGCAAATCCTGCGGATGTTGTTATTATAAATCTTGGAACAAATGATAATGCGGCATTTACCAATAATGAGTTTACTGCCGAAGATTTTGAAAATGAGTATTTAAGATTTATTAATGAAATTCATTCTGACTGTCCGAATGCAGTGGTCGTTGGAACCCTTGGAGCAATGGGAGCAAACGGTTTATTTGCCCCTATCAGGAGTGCTGTCTCAAAAGCAAATACACAGGCGGGCGAAGAATTCGCATATTTTGTTGAACTGCAAAACTGCAATACAATTACTGACGGAAAGGCTTATGACAATTCACATCCAAGTGCAAAAGCACATAAGATATACGGCGCAGCTATTTCTGAGGTGATCGAGAATGCACTTGAAGTAAAAGCAGCAAAGAAGGCTATAGATATCGAGGGATTCCGGATAAATACAAATAATATGGGATTCAGAACAGTAGCTACCGTTGAGCCTTATATCGGAGGAAAGAAAGTTGTTGAACATGGTTTAATTTACGGAATTGTCGAAAATGGATTTTCATTTGATAATATGGTAGTTGGAACTAATGATTCCGGGGTGAGAAGTTTTGCATCTACAGCAAATGGCATTTCTTCCTACAAATATACGGATTCACCAACTGCTATCAATTACATTATGACAATGACAGGTAACGGAAGCAGCGCAGCGGCATTCAGTCAGGTCTATGCGGTGAGAGCATATGCAAAACTGTCTGACGGAAGTTATACATACAGTGACACGGTAACTTACAGCATTTTTGATACAGCTAAAAGACTCTACGATGGAAAAATGATGAATTCTAAGGTGGCACATGATGTCTTGTATAACAGTATTATCAGGATAGTTGATAAAGAATATAAGCCTGTTCAGTATGAGTGGAATGGACTGTAGTGAAAAACACCATGTTTATTTGAAAAAGGAAACTATTTAGGCTTATAATTGCTTTACTAAGGGTACACCGACTAAAAAAATAGCCTGTGTACCCTTAAATAATTTCCAGATATTGTTGACCCGGGAAAGCCAAAGGATCCGTTTGATGGCGAAAAGCCAAATGATCCAAACAATCATAACAACAATGAAAATCTCAAAGATAACAACACCGGAAATGATGAAAATCTGAAGGATAATAATTCAGAAAACCTTGAAAATGAAGATATAAGCAATTCAGATAACACATCAGGAAACAACTCAGAAAATAGTAATCTATCGGAAATGGATAGATACTGGGAAAAAATTGCCAATAAATACGGAAAAGATGTTGCCGATAAATTAATACCATATGGAAAAACAGGAAAGGATTTAATTGCTAATTACGGAGAAGATTTTATCAACGTCGTTAAAAAAATGGCTCCAGATGATGTGGCGCAAGCAATTGAACTTGTCGACGAATATGGTGATAATGCTATTAAACTAATTCTTGAAAACAATAGTTTATTTTATACTAAAACAGTACTAAAATATGGTGAAGTTAGTCAGGAGTTTAGTGATTGGGATAGTATGAAGAATTATTTCTATCGGAAAGTAACAAACTTTATGAGTGATTGTAAACCAATGAATTCAAGAGTACCAAAAAATGGTTTGCAGATGGTGGAAAAATAAAAATCGATATAAATGATGGTCATATTACTTGGACATATACAAATGCTGTAGGGGATTCAGTTCCTTATGTTGATGGTTATGTTCAATTTCCTGAGGAATATATGTATCTTGGAATAAAGGAAATAAATATTGGAAGTTTTTCAGGTGACAGAGAACTCGATAAATTAAAACTTATTGATGAATTGACAAAAATGGGTATTAAGAATGGTATCCCTAAAGGATATGTAGCACATCACCATACAAAAAATGGTATTATGCAGCTCATAAGAGAAGACATACATAAACAGTTTACACATGTTGGGGGATACAGTTTATTTGGAGGTAATTAGAATGTTGATATCAAAATATGGAAATGGATCTGTGGAACTTGTTGAAGAATTTGAAAATAAGTATGGAATAAAATTTGATGAAGAATATCGTATTTTTTTAATTAAATATAACGGAGGCGATACACCACTCACTTCAATTAAGAGAGGAAAACACAAAGAAGATGTCAGATATCTTTATGGAATAAATACAAATGGTAATATCGAAAAAGAATTTAAGTATTTTGATTGGGCAAAACTTCAATGTATACCTATTGGGGAAGATTGTTTTGGAAATTATTTTACTATTGGAATAACAGAAGAAAACAAGGGCGTAATTTATTTTTGCGATCATGAAAGGGGATTTAGAAAAGCAAAAATAGCAGACTCTTTTAAAAAGTTTGTGGAAAAATGCAATAGCGATATTATGGATGAAAGTTTTCGAAGAACACCAGAGGAAACTGAAAAATTTGTTATCGCCAATGGATATGGAGATAAAATAAATGATGCCTTACGAAAAGTATGGAAAGAAGAATATGAATATTACAAGGACATGGTGCAGGAAGAAGTAATATTATAATAAAGTGTGCCTTTTTCACATCGTATAAATGAACTCTAAAAAAATGCAGGGTTGCATATTGTAAACAATATGTATATCTTGCTTTTTTGCATATGCAACTACTCCGTTATTGATTTTAAATTTTACTTTAGAACAGCTTTAGAACAGCTTACTTAAGGGAGAGATTGAAAAAGCACTCAATAATGGTAAAATAGTTATAGTCTCTGAGAAGGATATATACTGTTATGACTGACACGGAACAGGTTATGTAGTACTAAATACAGACACAGGCGAAGCCGCATACATGATAAGCGGAGGACTGTGCGGATTCGAGCTGGCATTGCTGAAAGGCTGAATAATTACGAAAAAACGGTGAAAAACACCATGTTTATTTGAAGATATTTGAATTTTGCGATATAATGTAAAGGTTATGATGGCTTATTATGTTATATCGCAATTTTTTTTGCGCATTATCAAAGCCAACATCATTTCTATTATTGATTGGAGAAACAATGATTAAACTTATCGAAAATGATCTGTATGTTGATACATATCTGAAAATCAGAGAGCAGGTCGGATGGAAAAAATTGACGAGAGAACAGGCTCAAAAAGCCCTTGATAACAGCCTATTTACTGTTGTTGCCATTGAAGATGACAAGGTTCTTGGTATGGGAAGAATAGTGGGAGACGGGGCAGTAATATGCTATGTTCAGGATCTGGTGATACTTCCTGATTGTCAGGGAAGAGGGGTCGGAAGAATGATAATGAACAGACTTAAAGAGTTTGTCAGTGAGATTCAGCTGGAAGGAACAGAGATGATGTTCGATTTGATGTGTGCGAAAGGTCGAGAAGTCTTTTACGAAAAAATGGGATTCATAGCAAGGCCGACTGACACATTAGGACCGGGAATGATTCAGTATTTGAAAAAATAATACAGCTATAAAAATAGAACCGTTAAATAAACATAAAGTTAAATAATTATAATAAAGCAGGTACATACAAATGAACATATATTTAGTCAGACACGGAAGACAATGCAGCAAACTGTGTAATGTTGATGTTGAATTGTCAAAAGAAGGAAGAGAGCAGGCTAGACTTGCAGGTGAGAGACTTAAGAAATTTTCAATTGATGCAGTATATTCAAGTAATTTGATAAGGGCTGTTGAGACTGCAGATCTAATAAATGAATCATTGAATGTTGAGCGTGTGATTGATCCAAGATTTATGGAAGCTGATTTTGGAGATATGACAGGAATGACAAATGATGAATTGAAAGAAAAGTACAAAGATTTTCTTGATCAGCGCGCAAGAATGATAAAAGATACACCTTATCCGGGTGGTGAAAACTGTGAGATGGTATTCAAAAGAGCATTTGCCGCATTAGAAGATCTGGTGCAAAAAGATTATGAAAATGTTGTTGTGGTTACACACGGCGGAGTAATCAGAGCATTGTTTACAGGGATAGTCGGAGCCGATTATGCAAAGTGGCTTACTTTTGGAAGGCAGATTGAGAACTGCAGCATATCCCACATTATGTATGATGATGTAAACAAAACATATCATCTTGAAAGATTAAACGATTATGCGCATATTGAAGATCACGATGAGTTGCTTAGAAAGCATTTTGGAAGTGGCTTCTTCGTAAAAAAAGATAAATGATTTTCATAACGTATACTTTTTGAAATGGATATACGATGCTTTCAAAATAACCGTTTCGCATTATATGAATGTTTTCTCAAAACAGTTCGACAATGCTTGAAGGATTATCTTCAAAATAAGCATGATTCTCGTTCGCACAAATTCGTGAGTTTTCTTGATGAAAACTCCCTCAGCTTGTGCTAAAAATCGAGGAACTGAAATCCTCGATTTTTAACTTCGAATCATTCTTCTTTTATCAGAATCCTTCTAAGCATGTCTCAATTGTTATTTCGAAAT
>JAILRH010000124.1 GCA_024698345.1 Lachnospiraceae bacterium
AGCCAAGCTAGGATACACATCCATGCTTGACTATTATCTAGTAGTCTATGAAAACTAAGGAACCGCCTTGGTACGGAACCGTATGCCAGGTGGTGTGAGAGGTCGGCTAACCAATTAATGGTTGGCCTCCTACTCGATTCATTATCTTACCCCACCTTCACTTTGTTTAGAGGAGGGGGACATCTACTTCTCAGTTATAACGCTTGATAAATAACTGTTATGATATCTTGGGTCACGTGTCACATCCTCGCCAAACCAGTCTGGTGGAGTGAAGTTGTTTGCTTCTTCAGTGGAGGCAAACTCAACTTCTATAAGAAACATCCCTGTGAAAACTCCATGAAAGATGTCTAATTCTGCAGTGAGGTGTTCATTCAGAGGAATCAGATATCTGGTTTTAGAAATGATATTTCCATCGGCTTTTTTTAGCAGGTGGTAATAACTGTGTTCGTTGAGGGGAAGATTATATTCTTCTCTTACCATCATGCCGCTTCCTTTGTAAGTGAGGTAATATTCATCATCGGATTTTCTGATTCGGACAACAGGATTGACAGACAGGTATGCCTGTTCAATTTCATGTGATTGAAAATTATCAAGATTTTCAGGAAAATCTTTTATTGTAAATTTTCTTTCTATTTCCATATTGATCTTACGTCTCCTTTTCCTAAAATAATGTATCTGACACTATTGTATCACGTAAGAATGTGGTTTGAAAATGAAAAGTCGATATGTTATACTGAAAAGGCACTTGCTGAAAGATAATTGCAAAATAAATGAGAATAACGGAGAGAGATTATGAAGAAAGTATACGCATTTTTTGCAGATGGGTTTGAAGAAGTAGAAGCTTTAATGGTTATTGATTTGCTTAGAAGAACACATGAGGTAGAAGTGGTTACAACATCAGTAACAGATGAGATTATGGTTAAGAGTTCCCATGGATTCAATATTATGGCGGATGAGCTGATAGCTAATATAGATTTTGAAGATGGAGACATGATTTTCCTTCCGGGAGGTATGCCTGGAACAACTAACCTTGCAGCATGCAAATTGCTCACTGATAATGTTGTGAAATACAATAACGAGGGTAAAAAACTTGCAGCAATATGTGCAGCTCCAAGTATTTTAGGAAATCTTGGGCTTGTCGAGGGAAAGAATGCTACATGTTTCCCGGGATTTGAAAATCAGATGAAAGGAGCTTTGTCTGTAGGAGGAAAAGTTGTAACGGACGGTAATATTACAACTGCAAAAGGTCTTGGAGCAGCTCTTGAGATGGGGCTTGAACTGATAAAGATTCTTGTAAGTGAAGAAAAAAGCGACGAGATAGCAAAAGCCATCCAATACAGATAGTGCAGATAATACAGAAAATACAGATACTGCAGATAGTGCAGAAAATATAGAAAATATAGAAAAAACAGAAAGTACAGAAAATACAGATAATACAGATACTGCAGATAATACACATGATAAACACAAAAAACAGATAATATTATAGTATCAGTTTGTGGAATCTTAGAAGTTTTGTTGATAAACTTTGTAATTAGATAATGACAATGCACAATAATCGTGTTATAATGATATACTGTTGTGGATTGTCCGCAAACGAAATAGGAGGATTATATTAAAATGAGTTTACAAGTAGAGAAATTAGAAAATAACACAGCGAAGCTTACTATCGAAGTAGCAGCAGAAGAAGTTGAAAAAGCTATTGAAAAGGCATACAAGAAGAATAAAAACAGATTTAACATACCGGGATTCAGAAAAGGTAAAGTACCACGTAACATGGTAGAAAAGATGTACGGCGTTGAAGTTTTCTACGAAGATGCAGTTAATTCTATGATTCCTGATGCATACGCAAATGCAGCAGAGGAGAGTGGTCTTGAAATCGTTGCGAGACCTGAGATCGATGTAGTTCAGATTGAATCAGGAAAGCCATTTATCTTTACAGCTGAGGTTGTATTGAAACCGGAAGTTGAACTTGGAAAATACAAAGGAATCGAGACAGCAGCACCTGATCTTGAAGTAACAGAAGAAGATATTCAGGCTGAGATTAACAAAGTATTAGATCAGAATGCGAGACTTATCACTGTTGATGACAGAGCTGTTCAGGATGGCGATCAGACAGTTATCGATTTCGAAGGATTTGTTGACGGAACTCCATTTGAAGGTGGAAAGGGTGAAGATTATCCTTTAACAATCGGATCTCACTCATTCATTGATACTTTCGAAGAACAGTTGATTGGAAAGAACATCGGAGAGGAAGTTGAAGTTAATGTAACATTCCCTGAAGAATACCACGCAGAGAACCTTGCGGGTAAGCCGGCAATGTTCAAGGTTACAGTTAAGGAAATCAAAGTAAAAGAACTTCCTGAATTAGATGATGAGTTTGCACAGGATATTTCAGAGTTTGATACTCTTGATGAATACAAAGCAGATATCAAGAAGAATCTTGAAGAGTCAAAGAAGGCAGAAGCTGAGAGAGCAAAAGAAGGCGAAATTATCAAAGCTATCGTAGATGATGCTAAGATGGATATTCCTGAAAAGATGATCGAGGCACAGGCTCAGCAGATGGTTGAAGAGTTCGCTCAGCAGATTCAGTCTCAGGGTATCACATTTGAACAGTACATGCAGTTCACAGGTTCTACAGTTGAAGCATTACTTGAGCAGGTTAAGCCACAGGCACTTGCAAGAATTCAGTCAAGATTAGTACTTGAAGCTATCGTTGATGCAGAGAACATTGAAGTATCTGACGAAGAGTTTGAGAAAGAACTTGAAGAGATGGCTAAGAACTACAACATGGAACTTGATGCAATCAAAGGACTTGTATCAGGAGCAGAAGCTGATACATTAAAGAAAGATATTGCTGTTCAGAAGGCTGCAAAGTTAGTAGTTGCAGAAGCAAAATAACATTAATTGACAGTTGATTTGAACAGATTTGGAGGTGTTATAATGAGTTTAGTACCTTACGTCATTGAACAGACAAGCAGAGGCGAACGTTCATACGACATTTACTCAAGATTATTAAAAGACAGAATCATATTCTTAGGAGAAGAAATAAACGAAACCACTGCAAGTCTTGTAGTAGCACAGCTTCTTTTCCTTGAATCAGAAGATCCAAATAAGGATATTCATATGTACATTAACAGCCCGGGTGGTTCGGTAACCGCAGGTTTGGCAATATATGATACAATGAATTATATTAAATGTGACGTTGCCACAACATGTATCGGAATGGCAGCAAGTATGGGTGCTTTCCTTTTATCAAGCGGGGCAAAAGGAAAAAGATACGCACTTCCAAACGCTGAGGTTATGATTCATCAGCCACTTGGTGGAGCTCAGGGACAGGCTAGTGATATCAAGATAGCCGCAGACCACATTTTGAAAACAAAAGAGAGATTAAACAAGATTCTTGCTGAGAACACAGGACAGCCACTTGAAGTTATCGAAAAAGATACTGACAGAGACAACTGGCTTGATGCTGATGTTGCAAAAGAATATGGCTTGATAGACGAAGTTATTGTCAGAAAAGATAAATAATCAATTGAGGCACCGCTTAAATTAAGTGGTGCCTTAAGTACTATTTTTTGGAGGTATTGTATGGCAAATAAGAGAAGTGATGATAGAATCAGATGCTCGTTTTGTGGAAAGAGTCAGGAGCAGGTAAAAAAACTTATTGCCGGACCTGATGGTTCATATATATGTGATGAATGTGTTGAGATTTGCGCAGAAATCATAGAAGATGAAGTGTACAACAAGATGGGAGGAGACAGTCATCCGGAGGAAGAGATTAATCTTTTAAAACCGAAGGAAATCAAGGAATTTCTTGATGAATATGTTATTGGTCAGGATGATGCAAAAAAGGTTCTTTCTGTTGCAGTTTATAATCATTACAAAAGAATTCTTTCAGGACAGGATCTTGATGTTGAATTACAAAAAAGTAATATTTTAATGCTTGGTCCTACAGGCTCAGGTAAGACTTATCTTGCACAGACACTTGCAAAGATACTGAATGTACCATTTGCAATTACTGATGCTACAGCACTTACTGAGGCAGGATATGTTGGCGAGGATGTTGAGAATATTCTTCTCAAACTCATTCAGGCAGCGGATTATGATATTGAACGTGCACAGATGGGTATTATCTATATTGATGAGATTGATAAGATCACCAAGAAATCTGAAAATGTATCCATAACAAGAGACGTTTCAGGTGAGGGTGTTCAGCAGGCTTTACTCAAGATATTAGAGGGAACTAATGCAAGTGTTCCGCCACAGGGAGGAAGAAAGCATCCTCATCAGGAATTGATTCAGATTGATACTACAAATATCTTATTTATTTGCGGTGGTGCTTTCGATGGATTAGAAAAGATTGTTGAAAACAGAATTGATGAATCAGCAATCGGATTTAATGCGGTTATTCCTGAAAAGAACACAGATAATTTCGATAAATTACTGAAGAAAGTAATGCCACAGGATTTGGTGAAGTTTGGGCTTATTCCTGAGTTCATCGGACGTGTTCCTGTTACGGTTTCACTTCAGTCATTAGATGTTGAGGCATTAAAGAAGATTCTTGTCGAACCAAAGAATGCCCTTGTAAAACAATACAGAAAATTATTCGAACTTGACGGTGTTAAGCTGACATTTACGGATGAGGCGATAGAGGAACTTGCAAAGATGTCTTTTGATAGAAAGACCGGAGCAAGAGGTCTTAGAGCTATTATGGAAAGTGCAACAATGGACATTATGTATGAAGTTCCTTCAGATGAGAAGATTGTTGAGTGTATTGTGACAAGAGAAGCTGTTTTAGGTCTTGATTCACCGGAATTAGTGTACGAAAATAACCTGGACGCAAAGATTAAAAAAGCAGCAAAGAAAGCTAAAGAAGAGAGCGAACAGAGCGCATAAAAGTGATAAAGAATAGAACAAAACAAAACAGAGCTTATAGAGATTCAGATATTAATTAAAGATATAATCGTAGAGAACGGGTAGGAGTGATTATATGCCGGATAAAGTAATGGAATTGCCGGTAATAGCCTTGAGAGGACTGGCTATTTTACCGGGCACGACAGTGCATTTTGATATTAGCAGAAAGTTATCAATAAACGCTGCAGAGACTGCAATGATGAGCAAGCAGAAACTGTTTGTAGTTGCCCAAAGGGATCCGTCTGTTTCAGATCCGGGGATGGAGGATTTGTATTCAATCGGAACAATAGTAAGAGTTAAGCAGCTTGTAAAGCTTCCAAACAAGTTGGTTCGTGTACTTGTTGAAGCAGAAGCAAGAGGTGAGATTAACGATTTTATTGATGAGCCTAATTATCTGTGTGCGGAAGTGTACAGTTGCGATGATATAGTAAATGATTATTCTGTTGAGGAGGCGGAGGCAAGACTTCGCGTCCTGAGAGAGGCTGTGCAGAACTATGGCAATGCAGCAGAGAATATCAACAAAGAGACTGTAAGAATTGTTGCAGCAGAAGAAAATATATTAGAGATGCTTTATCAGGTAATACTCAGTTTTCAGACTGATTATGTGTGCAAGCAGGCTTTTCTCGAGGCCAGAACTGTCAGTGAGCAGTATGATATAATCATGGAGTTTCTGACAAAAGAAATCGAGATAAACAAGATAAAAGAAGAAATCAGGATGAAAGTCAAAGAGCGCGTTGACAAGAATCAGCGTGAGTATATTCTCCGTGAGCAGATGAAAGTCATCAAGGAAGAACTCGGGGAAGACGACGCAGTTTCCGATGCTGACAGATTCATGGAAGAACTTGGAAAACTAGACGCTCCTGATGAAGTAAAAGAAAAGATAGAAAAAGAGATAAAAAGATTCAGAACAATAGCGCCTGCGGCAGCTGAAAGTACAGTTGAGAGAAATTATATAGAGACTTTGCTTGAAATGCCATGGAATAAGGTGTCTGTTGATAATGAAGATATTGATAATGCAAAGATGATTCTTGACAGGGATCATTATGGACTTGAAAAAGTAAAAGAAAGAGTGTTGGAATTTTTATCAGTCAGAGTGCTCACTAAGACAGAAGGAAACGGTCCTATAATTTGTCTTGTGGGACCTCCTGGAACCGGTAAGACATCCATTGCAAAATCAGTGGCACAGGCGCTTGGCAAAGAATATGTAAGAATAGCACTTGGCGGTGTTAGAGATGAGGCAGAAATCAGAGGTCACAGAAAGACTTATATTGGTGCAATGCCTGGAAGAATCGCAACAGGACTTAAGCAGGCAGGAACAAAGAATCCGCTGATGTTATTTGATGAAATTGACAAGCTTGGTGCAGATTACAAAGGAGATCCGTCTTCTGCACTTTTAGAGGTTCTTGATTCTGAGCAGAACTGTAAGTTCAGAGATAATTATATAGAATTGCCATTGGATCTGTCGCAGGTTTTGTTTATTGCAACAGCAAACAACACTCAGACTATACCAAAGCCTCTGCTTGACAGAATGGAGCTTATTGAGGTTACAAGTTATACAGAGAACGAAAAGCTTCACATTGCAAAAGAACATCTTGTGAGCAAGCAGATAAAGAAAAATGGATTAAAGCCGGAGATGCTTCGAATAACAGATGGAGCTATGGCAAAGCTTATAAGAAATTACACAAGGGAAGCCGGAGTGAGAAATCTTGAGAGAAAGATTGGAGAACTCTGCAGAAAGGCTGCTCGTGAGATAGTGTGTGGTAATACACTTGATGTTATTATTACCGAGGGTAAATTAGAAAATTATTTAGGCAAGAAGCTGTTTACAGTTGATCTTGCAAATGAGATAAATGAAGTGGGAATTGTCAGAGGCCTTGCATGGACAAGTGTTGGTGGTGATACACTTCAGATTGAAGTCAATGTTATGCCGGGAAAAGGCGAAGTGATGTTGACCGGAAGTATCGGAGATGTCATGAAAGAATCTGCTAAAGCAGGACTTAGCTACATAAGAAGTATTTCTGACAAATATAGAATAGACAGTGACTTTTTCGAGAAACACGATATTCATATTCATATACCTGAGGGGGCAGTTCCAAAAGACGGACCGTCTGCAGGTATTACCATGGCAACTGCAATGTTATCGGCAATTATCAATGTTCCGGTAAATGCAAAACTTGCAATGACCGGAGAGATAACACTTAGAGGAAGAGTTCTCCCAATTGGAGGCCTAAAAGAAAAAATATTGGCAGCAAAGATTGCGGGAATAGAAACAGTACTTGTTCCTGAAAAGAACAGACCTGACATGGATGAGATTTCAGATGAGATTAAAGGTGGTCTCAACATTATCCATGTTAGTTCCATGGAAGAAGTTCTAAAAGAAGCATTAGTCAGAGAATAATCTTGAATTAAAACAGGAGAAAGAAATGATAGTTAAAAATGCAGAACTTGCAACAGTGTGTGGGGTTACAAGCAAATTACCTGAGAATGATATGCCTGAAATTGCTTTTGCAGGAAAGTCGAATGTTGGCAAATCATCTTTGATAAACGGCCTGGTAAACAGAAAGTCACTTGCAAGAACTTCCTCACAGCCCGGAAAAACTCAGACAATCAATTTTTATGAGATAAATCATGAGATGTATTTTGTTGATCTTCCGGGATATGGATATGCAAAAGTATCAAAAGAAATAAAGGCAAAATGGGGAAAACTGATTGAACGTTATTTGAATAATTCAAAACAGCTGAAAGCTATATTTTTACTTGTCGATATAAGACATGAGCCTTCTGCCAATGACGTTGACATGTATCAGTGGGTACTTGCCAGCGGATATGAGCCTATCATTATTGCAACAAAAGCAGATAAGATAAAGAGAAGCCAGTTGTTGAAGAATATCAAAATAATAAAAGAAAAACTTGGCTCTAAAGATATCACAGTTATTCCATTCTCTGCCCAGACTAAGCAGGGAAAAGAGGAGATACTTGATTTGATAGAAGAGATTACAAAGGAGTAGAGAAGAAATGGCAGTTGATTCGGCAACACTATATAAACTCATAATTTTATACATGCTGAATAAAGTCAATTTTCCACTAACAAACACACAGATTTCAGACTTCTTTTTGGAGAATGACTATACAAATTATTTTTCGTTGCAGCAGTCTATAAATGATTTGGATAGCAAAGGATTTATTTTCTCAGATACAATCAGAAATGCATCTTATTATCATCTGACATCCGAGGGAAGACAAACAATTGAATATTTTGAAAACAAGATACCAAACAGAATAATCGATGACATAGACGTGTTCCTGATGCGTAACAAATATGAACTTCGAAATGAAGTGGGAACCTTATCCGATTACTACAGAAGTTCAAATGGAGAGTACATCGTTCATTGCCAGGTAAAAGAGAGTAATACAATTCTAATCGAGTTAAATTTATCTGTTCCCACAAAAGAGGCAGCATCCTTTATGTGTTCCAGATGGAAAGATGCCAGTGCTGAGATATACAAATATACCATTAACAATCTGATGAAGAGCAAAGCAGAAATAGACGACAAAAACGAAGAGCAAAGTCAGGAACAAAAAGAAGAGATAAGAGAAGAAATTCAGTCTGTAGACTCAGGAGTAAGAGCAGCAGATGAGAATGAAGATATAAGTAGAAGTGAAATTATATCTGAAAAAAACAGTGCTACAGAATAGATTTTCAAAAAAAAGACAGCTTTATGGCTGTCTTTTTTTTGAAAAATCGCTGATATACTAAGTATATCAGATATAGGGGCTGTAAAAAAACTCCCCTAACAGAAAAACGGCTATGGGCTCGCGCCCATAGCCGTTTTTTGATATAATTAATTATGCTACTAAATAAAAATATCAATGATAATTA
>JAILRH010000146.1 GCA_024698345.1 Lachnospiraceae bacterium
GAGTAGGGTCAGAAAATATGAAAGTGTTAATATCAACAGGAGCACTGTTAGGTTATGTGAACGGAAAAGAGTTTCGGTTATTAAAGGATATTGTTCCACGATTGGATTGCGATGGATTGGAATTCATGATGTATAGAGACTGGTATGAAAGAAAAGATGAAGCAATTGATGTAGTAAAGAGTTTGGACACAGAAATTCCGGTAATGCATTTCGAAAAATCTATGGGAGAAATGATTGTAAAGGAAGGTCTTTCCAAGGTTGTGAATCGGTTTGAAACGAATTGTGAAATTGCCAGAGAAATTGGTGCGAAGAAAGCCGTGTTCCACCTGTGGAATGGAACTACATCGGATCAACAGATTGAGAAGAACATTGAAGCGTATGGAGAATTGAGACAGATTTCCGATTCATATGACATTGAATTATTGATTGAGAATGTAATATGCAATAAATATAATCCTTTTTGCAATTGGAATTGGCTCATAGAAAGATATCCTGATGTTTCCTATATCTTTGACACGAAGATGGCGGCATTTCATGGGCAAATGGATGGAATCTATGGTTTCGACAAAATTGATCATGTAAAACATTATCACGTCAACGATTATGCTGGTGGATATATGGAATGGGAAACATTGAGAGAGCGGGTCCTTCCGGTTGGTGCAGGGAATATTGACTTCGAGAAATTTTTCGGTTTTTTGAAGAAGATTGCGTATGATGAAACCATCACGTTAGAAGCGTCGGGACTGAATCGAATTACGAAAGAGTTAGAATATGATATGTTGAACAATCAGGTGAAGACGGTGAGAAAACTTATAAATAATTAATCGGAGTAGATTTGTGGATTCGTTAATAAAGAATATTAGGAGTAGTAAAATGGAATTAAAAAGAATGGAGCATGCCTTGACGGTTTGTAAAGTGGAAGATACATCGGAGATAAATTTATTGAAGGATTTCTATTTTATTGGAAAAAACGATGAAGAAATTTCGAAAAAGCGTTGAACTTATTGAGCTCTGCGGGATATGTAATTGTATAAATGAGGATTTCATTTTTTCAGCAGGACTAGTTGAAAATAGCGGTCCAAGGAAATGGATAAAAAATTGATAAAGCAAGATAATTACTTATGAAGTGGATAAAAAGTAAAATGCATTAACGGATATTAACGAAACGTGAATAAAAGCATTGACACATGTTAACGATTGTGATATTGTTTAATTACAAATGATACTGGTATTTAATTTGAAATATTACATGAAAGGAGTCAATATGTTTATTGAAGAAAGACATCAGGCTATATTAGCTTGGTTAAATGAGAAAGGAAGTATTACTAACGGAGATATTCAGGAACAGTTTGGGGTTAGTTATGATTCAGCAAAGAGAGACTTAAGAATATTAGAAGAAAAGGGGTTATTAAAAAGAACTCATGGTGGAGCATTACCACTACATCAAGTCGCTATTGGTAGACAGGCAAAAAAAACGGTAAAAGATATTGAGTCTATTAAAGAGAACTACCTATTGATTGCATTAAAGGCGGTTTCAATGATAAAGGATAACGATGTCATATTTTTGGCTTCGGCTACGGTGTGCTATTTTATGGCACAAAATCTTCCTGATAATATTAGAATTAGGGTTGTAACAAATTCTATTGTTATTGCAGAGGAATTAAGAACAAAAGACAATGTATCGGTTATTTTGTTAGGTGGTGAAATGGATAATAAGGGAAACTGTTATGATGCTATAGCTGTAGAGACAGTGAATCGTCTACGCTTTGATAAATGTTTCATCACATCAGCATTTATTTCCGCTAAATTTGGTTTATCAATTCAAAGAACGGCTGCAATCAGTTTCTATAGTGCAGTAATCAATAGTTCGAAGCAAACAATTGGTTTGTTCCCGAAAGAAAAAATAGGATTTGATTCTATCGTTAGTATTTGTCCGGCAGAAAGGTTGAATATAATGATTACTGACTGGGATGCTTCAGAAGATGACTTGAAGTTATTTGATGAGAAGGGGATTGAGATTGTGATTGTGGAAAAGGAAGATGATCAAGGGATGGAGTAGAAAATGAAGAGTTGAATAATCTGTTAATACAATGATAGGAAAAATGAAGGAGAACTTCCAAAGGAAATTTATGTACTTAAGGGGTTCTCTTTTATTTTGAATTGCAATTTGTTAGAACAAATAAAATGCCGAAGTGATTTATAATGCATTTGAAAATGCAAATAATATTAACAGCTGGATTGAGAATAAGACATTTGATCAAATCAAAAATATGTTGTACGACAAAGCAGTTTCAAATCCTAGCGATTATGCCAAATGAAAAGCTGTCTGAATATATACAGAACTTTAATGCAGATTTGCTAAACAATATCACAGAAAATCATTTTTTTTGCTTTAGCCAATGAGAAAATAATAAAAAAGCAATAATTTTCGAAAATATCTCATTATAATTATAGAACAATCAACTTAAATATAAATGAAAAGAAGAATTGTTATGAGATTAAAAAGTTTACTACACTAAAGCTAATGGTGTTGTGGCTCTATTTTGGCTCTAATTATGTTCGCAATTTTATGAAAAATATAGAGAATAGCGAATAATATGTTGGCTTATAATCAAAAAATAATAGATGGTGATATTTTAATAAATCTGAAATAATGATTGATTTGACTACCTTAAAGTAGTATACTTATGAGTAGTGAAAGCGAGGTCGAATAAATGATAGGAAGAAAAGAAGAAATAAAGCATATAGAAACATTATATAATAATAATTCTTTTGAATATCTTGTTATGTATGGCAGAAGAAGAGTTGGAAAAACTACGATATTGCAGGAGTTTTCTAAAAATACAAATA
>JAILRH010000182.1 GCA_024698345.1 Lachnospiraceae bacterium
AATTTGGGAATTAATAAAAATATTAAAAAAGAATGAGGGATGGAGTGAATTAGGTGATTATTATATAGCGCTTAAAAACATAATAGGTTTAATAGATGATTATTGTGTAGTAGGTGAAGAAATAAAAGACATTGATTTTTATGTTCTTTGGGGAAACGGTTTTTGGTTTATGCTTGCTTTGGGTATAATGGATAATAAATATGCTATTAATTATATGGATAATAATTTCGAATTGTATGAATAGCTCACGTTTGTGAGCTATTTTTAAGTTAACAAATTGTGAAGTTGGAAAAATGAAAACTGTGTTATGTTAGAAGCAGATAAATATAAGCAAAGAAAATTGAATGGAGGATAAACATGATTTTCTATGATAATAAATATAAATCGAAATATGATTTGTGGAGCGGTGAAGAAGTATCATTCGATTACAATGAGTTGGCAAAAGAGATAAAAAGAGTAGTTGATTTACTGCAAGAAGACTTGGTAAAAGGTCGTGAAATAAAGCTTAAGTATAAAGATAATAATCAAAGAAAAATGGTGTTGGAAAAACCCATTTGTGACGATGTGTATTGTAGAACAGAATCACGTATAGTAGATGTTATTAAACGAAAGGATAAGACGTCAATAAGTAATTACCTTAAACAATGGAATATAGAGGAACCAACTGATGATATTCAAAAGGAAAAATATATGAGATTACTCTATTTATTTTATATGGTTCAGTATGTATTGTTTCCTGAAAAAGCAAATGTACTTAGAAATCGCAAAGAAATGAGTACTGATTTTTCTCCAATTCAAAATGCTTCAAACGGGAAATATTATTCATTTATACTTGATTCATTATTAGAAGATATGGAAACTTTTATTTTTTTTCGAAAAGAGTTTAGTGAGATTGAAAAAAGTATAGTATTTTTGACTAGTACAATAACAGAAGTGATTAGTGATGAGAGTCCATTGGTAAAAGACTTACCTATGAATAGAACGCCTAAAGTTAGTAATAAAATATTTAATTATTGTGAAGAATTAAAATGTAATAGAGTTTGTACAGGAACTTTGTCAGATGTCTATTATAAAGTGATTGACTACATATTAAAGCAATATTATTTATCATATGCAAATGAAATAATAATTAATTGTAGTGAGGAAGAAGAACAGTTTCATTTTGAAGTTGGAGAAGGATTAAGTGAAGAATTAAAAACTACACAGTTTTCAATTAATGATATAAAAGAGTGTTTGAAGTTTTTGAATAAGAAAGAGATAAAAAAATTTTGTAGGAGAGGATCAAGTAATGATTATACCCAAACACTAGAAAATTTTCTTTATAATGTTTTTGGATACGATATTGAGAGGTTTGATGAATATGGAACTGGATTTTTTTTAGAAAAAAAAGGCGAAAAATATTATGTATCTGGTTATAATTTGGCAATAATTGTAAGAACATTTTGTGATTTAGGATCATCGATACAATATAGAACATATATTGAAAATAATAAAAGAGAATATAAAACTAGTTACAGAAAAAATTTAGTAAATAAATACTGTCCGAATATTGCTTTAACTTTATTTTATTTCGCATATACTTCAGAAGTACTCTTGGTTGAAAGAGATAATGGTGCTTGGCCGATGTTTGTTGTTCCATTTGTTTTAAAAAAGAATATAATAATTCAAAAAATAATTAGAAGCGCATTTGAATACGACAATTATATAGATAGAGTTAATTATATTAATGATATTTGTAAATATGTGAAGGACATACAACAGAATTATGAAATGTTAGGTGAATATTTTTGGGATAATTTTGCCGTAGAAGAATATTGTTTTTGAAAATACAATTGGATAAAAAAGGAGGAAACAAAAATGGGAAATTATAATAATATTAAACCGTATTCAGACTTTTCTCATAAAGTTGCCCCGTATGGAGGCCCGGGAAAGTATGTAGAAAAGGTTGCAAAAGATAGCTTTGAGGAAGGTGTACAAACAGAAAAAGCAACAGAGTTAGGAAAAGGAATATGTGTTTTAGTTGGAGGAATCGCTATTTGGGAAGGAGGCAAATTGATCTTTAGTAAAATTATTAATCATAGGCAAAGCAAATTGAATATGGCAAAAAATAAAGCAGACAAATCCCAAAAAGAATGTGTTGAGGTTCTAAAAAATGCAATTGAAGATGAAAATAATAATATTTCAGAAAAAGTTGAAAAAAAAGATAATCAGATTATAAATGAAGAATATTAGGGAAAGAATAGGACGTAATACTGGAGGAAAACTATCATGAATAGTGAGACAAATAGATACAAAAAATTAATGGAGTTAATGTCACCTTGTAGTGAGGAAACTTATTACAGGGAAGATGCTCTCCAAGAGATGAAAGAATTAAGAGATGTAATTATTAAATGTACCTATGCTGAAGAGCATGCGACAAATATGAAGCTTACACTTTATGATGTATTAGATCATCTTAATGAAAAAAATGAAGAGAGGAATCATGTGGCAGATCAATATATAGAAGTATTGAACAATGAAATACCCCACTTTTATGGAGAACTGGGAAAACGCATTGCTGGATACAATGGGGAATCAAAGGTTAAAAGAAACATCTATATTGTTAAATCAAAACACTTACTTATAAATAATGTTGAATTAGCTGACGGGTTTAATAGAGGTGAGTTAGATACAGTTGTAATTACACCTAAAGCAATATTCATTATTGAAGTGAAAAATCCTAGTAATAACATGATTATAGATGCGCGTGGAAACTTTTTCCAAAGTAATGGATACATGGATTTGCTTAATAATATTGGTGATAAGATGAATAATAAAGAATATCTTCTCAAAAAAACATTGGAAGAGCAAATGAATAAAATAGGAAAAGAGGCAAATGTTGTAAAATTGATAGTTTGCGCCAATAATAAAATTAAAATTATGAATAGAAACAAGTATATTGAAACTTGCTGCATGAGTAATTTGCCATATTATATTGACGCCTATAAAGGCAAAGACTTGTATTCGGACGAGGAAATGAATCTTATCAGGATAACAATATGTGAAGCCGAAGACAAGAAGAAATACCCTTTACCAATTGATGCCCAGAAAATTAAAGAGAATTTTGCTATGGCCATGGCAATGTTAGAGGAAAACGTAGTTGAGCAAAGATACGAAGATGAAGTCGTTGGAATAGTAGAAGAAAATACAGTTTTAGATGAAAACAGAGCGTTGGAATCTAATAAGGTATTAGAAGAAAAAAGAGAGAGAGAAGAGCCTGTGATTACAGCAAAATATGATTGGGTTAGGAAAGGAGGAATGTTGGCAGTGTCGATGTTTACCGGTGCAGTAATTGCAGAATATAGAAAGCCAATCGCCCGATACGGAAAAGAAATTCTTAATAATTTTTTTAAAAATATATAGCATTGTAATAATCAGTTTTTTGATAGAAATGGAGGAAATAGTATGACGGAAATGTACGGCGTAAAACAGTTATTAGAAAAGGGAAACTATTTGACTGTTAATGAAATAAAGAAATATGCCAAAGCCCATGACCTTATGGATGAAGACGGGAAAATAACCCAAAAAGGAGAAGAACATATTTCATACAAGTACACGAAATTTGATCGATTTAAATACATAGCAATTACAGAAGAATTGGCAATAAAAATAAGAGATGAAAAATATGAACGTGTAAAGGATAAATATAATGGAATCATTAATAAAAACCAACTGGAATGATATTCTTCTGAAACTTAAAGAAGACTACAATATCACAAATGTCGCGTTTAAAACTTGGATTACTCCATTGGCGTTTCACTCCATTGAGGGAGATGCTATACATATTGTTTTCAATGGTGAAAATCCCGGAATGTCAATTAGTATCATAGAGAGAAAATATATGACACAACTGAGGGTTGTCATTGAAGAAGTGACAGGTAAGGAATTCAGTAGAATTATTATTACAGAGCCGGGGATGGAAACAGCATCAGATGGGCCTCATATTCAAAATGATGAAAATTATAAGTTGAATCTGAGGCTTCAGGAAGCAAATCTTAAGCCAATGTACAACTTTGATTCATTCATTGTAGGTCCAAACAACAGTATGGCGCAAGCCGGCGCGTTGTCTGTTGCGGAGTGTCCGGGCAGCTACAATCCATTCTTCATTTATGGAGGAGTTGGACTTGGAAAGACCCATCTCATGCAGGCTATTGGAAACTACATTGTAGAAAATAATGAAGAACTCAAGGTGTTGTATACAACAAGTGAGGCATTTACAAATGAACTCAT
The DNA here is from genome assembly GCA_024698345.1 of Lachnospiraceae bacterium. Taxonomy (GTDB): domain Bacteria; phylum Bacillota; class Clostridia; order Lachnospirales; family Lachnospiraceae; genus SIG293. The sequence continues at coordinate 4,270 of JAILRH010000182.1, forward strand.
TAACATAATGAGAAGTGGTACCAAGGACAATAATGATATTAACGAATTCAGGAACAAGTACAGAAACGTTGATGTTCTTATGATTGATGATATTCAGTTTATCATTGGTAAGGACAGAACGCAGGAAGAGTTTTTTCACACATTCAATCATCTGTATATGAATCAGAAGCAGATTATCATTACTTCGGATAAACCACCGAGAGATTTTGATTTGCTGGAAGAAAGACTGAGAACTAGATTTGCGTCAGGATCTGCTGTTGATGTAAAGAATCCTGAGTATGAAACTCGAATGGCAATTCTTAAGCAGCGAGCATCATTAACTAACTATGACATAAATGAAGACGTGTTTGAGTACATTGCTGATAATATCGTAACCAATGTCAGAGAATTGGAAGGTGCATTAAAGCAAATCACACTTTATGCATCTCTGGCAAATCAGCCTATTACACTTTCGATGGCCCAAGAAATATTAAAGCATATCATTAATCCGGATGCTAACACTAAGGTCGACTGTAGAAGGATTGTTGAGATGGTAGCGGAGCACTATAATATACCGGTGTCAGATTTGCTGTCCAGTAAGAAAACAAAGGATATTGCATACACAAGGCAGATATGTATGTACCTTTGTAAAAAACTGACAGAAGAAACATATGCAGGCATTGGGAGAAAACTCAATAGAAAAGATCACTCAACGGTTATTCATGGTGTAAATAAAATCGCGGAAGATATGGAAGATAATTCTTCAGTCAAAAGAAACATAGAGGTGTTAATTAAGAAGATTAATCCTTAGCAGGGATTAAGAGGAAGTTAAAAGAAACAGGAGAGTAATTGTGAATAAGTCACAGAAAGGAAGAAAAATATGAATAAGAAAGAAAAGAAAAAAGTGATTAGCGAAAGAATTGATTTAGCAAATGGAAGATTTAAAGATAGTGAGGTAGATCTGTTGTACGATATGGTTACAAATACAGATGATTACAATGGAAAGAGTAAAACCATTAAAAATTCTTTTACAAGTTTCTGTTCTGATGGAAAATATACTAGAAATGAAGAAACGAATTATAATATCTTTGCAGATTCTGAAAGTGTAAAAATCAGAGAAGAGTATTCATATAATGATGACGATGGTCAGACAGGTTCTTTTGAAAAAGAACATACAACCGGAAGGGATATCGTAAACGTTATGAATAAGATATTTCCTGATAGATAAAACTCCCATCCCCCAACTTCGTGCCAATTGGCGCGAAGTTCGATTTTTCCATAAAATAAAGGCTTTTTCGGTAGTAAAAAGCCTTCAAAATATGAATTTTATACTTGAAATTAACGAACTGAAAAATATATACGGTTAACATATGTGTATCATTTAAATAACTGATGGAACATAAAATAAACGCCAAGATTTTTAACATACTGCAAGTGCAGTGAATGTTATTAAGTCTTGGCGTTTTTTCTTACAATAGAAAAGAAAAATATTGTGGAAAAAGGAGGAATTGTAGATGAGGAAAATTGGATACTGCAGAGTGTCTACAAAAGAACAAAATTTGGACAGGCAGATTTCTGCGATGAAGAAAGAAGGGGTTGAAGAAAAAAATATTTATGCTGATCAGATATCTGGGAAGAACTTTGCTAGACCACAATATAGAAAGATGATGAAAAAACTCAAGGAGGGAGATGTGCTGGTCATTAAAAGCATTGATAGACTTGGACGAAATTATACGGAGATTTTAGAACAATGGAGAGTAATAACAAAGAATAAGAAAGCAAATATACAGGTGCTTGATATGCCGTTATTAAACACAACAACTGAGCATGGAGATTTGACTGGTGTGTTTATATCTGATTTGGTGTTACAGATTCTTGCTTATGTTGCAGAAACTGAAAGAACGTTTATAAAACAGCGACAGGCTGAGGGGATAGCAATAGCAAAAAAGAACGGAGTGAAATTTGGAAGAAACAGGATTGATAATCCGAAAGGATTTACAAAATATTATAGGCTTTGGAAGGCTGAAAAAGTGACTATTAGGGATGCAGCGAAAGCAGTTGGTATGAGTAGATCTACGTTTCATAGAAGGTGTATTGAAAAAGACATAAAAGTATAGAAAAATATAGTTTAATTATGAACTATTTTGTCTCGAAATGTAGACTTTTTGAGACAGGTATTTTATACTTAAAACATCTATATAATTGTTCGGAAAATATAGGAAAAATCGAATGTTTTTTTGTCTCAAAAAGTCTACTTTGTGGGACGTGTTAAATGATAGGAAGGTGATAATTTAAAGGTAATATATGGTAACTATTATATTTGTATTTAATAACATAACAGGATGAGGAAATAATATGTCAATTATTGATGTTATAACCATGGTTTTATCAGTTACAGCGATTGTTGTTTCACTTGTGACTTTTTTTGTAACTTACCAATGGGACAAGAAAAGGGAAACTGTAAATGCGTACATAGAGTTGCAGGAAAGTCTGCATTTTTTGTATCAATATGATAATAATGAAATTCAGAATTTTATCGATGATTCGTCCACTGAAGAATATAAAGCGTTAAGTTCGGTTTTGGGACGTATAGAAATATTTGCTATTGGAACAATGAGAGGCCGACTATGGGGAACTACATATAATCGAAAATTAGTATATCAATTAAGCCATGGGTATATTGATAAAACTTTGAGAGAAAAGATTGATTATTTATTGGAGTTAAAAAGTAGAAGAGGTGGTCAAGAATATTATAAATATACAAGAAAATTGTTAAAGTGGATGGACAAAGAATCAAAGTAGATACAGGGTTATTATGAATTGAAACGGAAAGCGAGGATTTGATTATGAAAAAGGTAAGAGGGTTTACAGCGGTTTTTTTATCGATATGTATGGTTTTGGTAAATCAAACTAGTTATACACCAGTTAAGGCAGAATCAAGTACAGAAGTTATTGAAATAAGAACAGTAGAAGACTTGTATGCAATCAATGGAAACATGAGCGGAAACTATAAGTTGATGAATGATATTGATTTATCGGAAGCAACCGCCGCAGGTGGAGATTTAGATTATTTGGGAAACGGATGGAACCCAATTGGTGGAGGAGCATCATATGGTTCAGGTGCTTTTACCGGAACGTTTGATGGAAATGGTTATACGATTAAGAATATGAGAATCAATATGACAAATACACCTAGTGGCGTTGGCATAGCTGTGTATATTGGTTTGTTTGCAAATAATGAAGGCTTAATTAAAAATTTAAATTTCACTGGTGCAAAGATAAAAGATTCACTGAGTGATAATATAAATTACCATTATATTGGTGGTGTTACGGGCTATAATAAAGGAAAGGTAACTAATTGTCATTTTAGTGGAGTAATATTAGGAAGTCTTTATGGAAATTTTGTTTATGTAGGTGGAATAGTTGGTGGGTCAGGTTTATATTCAACAATTCAAAATTGCAGTACAAAAGGAACAATTTCTGTAACTAATAAAACTTATAGCACAAATACGTATGTAGGGGGAATATTAGGAAATTCTCAAAGTGGTCAGGGGGGAACGGTTAGTGAATGCTATAATAATGCTGACGTGTCTGCTACGGATTTGGCAATGGATAGAACATATGCATCTAATGTAAGTGCATCAGGCATAGTGGGAGGTTATATTTATACAATAAAAAATTGTTATAATACAGGAAATCTTAAGGCAACTACAAATGGTGGAGTATCCTATGCTAAAGGAATATCTGTCAATGGTAATACAATAAATTGTTACAATACAGGAAATGCTGTCCAGATTGGAAGTAAGGATCAATATGTTCATTCAATAGGAGGAACTGCAACTGATTGTTATTATCTGGCAGGCACATCACCGAACACTCAGTCTGGAGCAGTTGAATTAAGCGAAACACAATTTAAATCGAAAGCATTTATGACAAAACTTGATTTCGATAACACTTGGATAATAGATAACATAACTGAGTACAAATATCCTCAACTTAGAAATAACCGCCAGGAAACAGATAAAGAAATCGATATTATAGAGTGGTATAGTGTTCCAACAAAATTGACTTACTACACAGATAGTAAAATTGATCCATCAGGCGGAATGTTTACAGTATATTATATTGATGGAACAAGTGAAAATATTAGTGTACAGGCAAAAATGCTTTCGGGTTATGATATGACGAAAACAGGAGTGCAGAATGTCACAGTAACTTATAGAAAAAAGACTTTAAGTTATCAGATACAAGTACAACAGAAACCTAATATTGTGAACGTTACTCAGATATCAGGACCTGATAAAACTGAGTTTGTCAGAGGGACAGCATTTGATTTTACCGGATGGAAACTGCAGGTAATATATGATAACTCTACAAGTGAAGTTATTGATGTTACAGAGGATATGACAAGCGGTGGAAATATACAAGCGTCAGGAACTTATGATATTTCATGCGTTTATGGTGGTACGACGTTTACAACTGTTGTTAAGGTAATCCCGATTAAGATTTCAGGGATTGAAATAACACAGCTCCCAAATAAAGTGACATATGTTGAAGGACAGCCTTTAGATGTATCGGGAATGGTTGTAACTGCAAATTATAATAATGGAAACACAAATAATATTATTGATTATGAAGTTAGTGGTTACGAAGCAACTATAGGAACGCATACGGTTACAGTATCATATAATGGATTCGAAACATCATTTGATGTGATGGTCGAAGAAGGAAGAGCAATTGCTCTTTCTATTACTTCATTACCAGATAAGACACAATATGTTGATGGTCAGTCATTAGATACACAGGGATTGATAGTAAGCGCAATCTATTCAGATGGCTTCAGTAAACAAATTGATAATTATTCAATATCAGAGATGTTACCTGGAATTGGATCTCAAAATATTAATATAAGTTACCAGGATGTATCTACATATTTTACTATTAATGTGGTTCAAAAGCAGTTACAGTCTATTGAAGTTACACATTTGCCAAATAAAACTACATATATTGAACTTGAGAACTTCTCTGATGAGGGACTGATAATAAGTGGAGTATATAATGATGGAAGTAAAGTTCAGATAGAAAAATATACATTGACAGGAAATAGCACAAATACTGTTGGAGAAAAAATAGTTACAGTTATATATTCTGGAAAAAGCACAACATTTGCAATAACTGTAGTTCCTGCAGAATTAGTAGAAATTGAAGTGGTAGAGCCTTCTAAAAAAGAATATATATTAGGAGATGTAATTGATCTTCATGATATGGTTGTTAATGCTCATTACAGCAATGGAAAAGTAGATGAAGTATCTGATTATCAAGTAAGTGGTTATACCGGAGCAACAGGCGCAAATATTATTACAGTTACATATAAGGGTAAGGAATGGACGTTTATTGTATTAGTTCATGAACCGTATGGCGATTGGGTTGTTACTAAACCCGCTACTTGTACAGTTGCAGGTGAAAAAGTTAAATACTGCAGAGAATGTGGAAAAATAGCAATAACAGAAGTTATTTCGGCAACAGGGCATACAGAGGTTGTTGATAAGGCGAAGGCTCCAACTTGTACAGAAAGTGGATTAACAGAAGGTAAGCACTGCTCAGTATGTGAAGCGATTCTTGTTGAGCAGGAGAAAATTGAACCATTGGGACATGATTTTGGAGAGTATGTACCAAATCATGATGCAACTTGTACATCAGATGGAACTAAAACTGCAAAATGTAGCAGATGTGAGGAAACATATACTGTGACAGATGTTGGTACGATACTAGAACATGAATATGAATTAATCTCAAGAGATGAACCTTCAGAGACAGAAACTGGATTAGAAAAGTACAAGTGTAAGAATTGCGATAGCACATATGAACAAGTTATTCCGTGTGTAGAAGTGACATCACAAGAGCCTATAACAGGTGAAAGTGTAACTCAAAAAGATGATAATTCAACAACAGCTGAAGTTGGAACTAACAAAGAAAGTACGAGTGCTGAAGTTGGAACTAACAAAGAAAGTATGAGTGCTGAGGTTAAAACAACAAATCAGGATCAAACTACAGTTCGAAATAATGTGACAGAAAAAACATTTGTTAACCATAATACAACGAAAATAAAAACAGTTAAGGCAAAGAAAAAAGCTTTGATGATAACATGGAAAAAGGTTAAAGGCATTAAGGGGTACAAAATTCAGTACTCATTAAAGAAAAACTTTAAAGGTGCGAAAACGAAAAAAATTAAAAAGGCTTCAATTTCATCGTTAACAATTAAAAAATTAAAGAGCAAGAAAAAATATTATATAAGGGTTTGTACATACATGGAGGTAAATGGAAAGACATATCAATCTTCATGGTCAAAAGTCAAATCAAAGAAGACAAAATAGTTAAATTTTGGAGAAAAGAGAGGACAATCGCAACGGTTGTCCTTTTTTTCAAAAACCGTAAGTCCCACTTACTTCTTTCCATCCCCAAAATACCTTAAATTATAACTGTGATCACAAATAATAAACGAAAGGATGATTACAGTTATGAAATACGATATTAAAATAACAAAATTAAATAATGATGAATGGAGCACGAAGGCATTTGTTACGCTGACATTTGAGGACAGCTTAAAGATTGCGGATATTACAATTAGGGAAGCGAAGAACAGCAGCTTGTTTGTTGCGATGCCGGGATATAAGACAAGTAAGACGGATGAGAAAGGCAAAAGAATCCATTTTGCATTCTTAATGCCACTGAGGAGCAGAAAAATATAATCAGAGCAGTCGTGGCAGATGTGATGCTCCTTATGTGGGACCAGTATAGGACATACAAGTAAAGAGAAAAAATTGGAGAGGCTGCTCAAATGAGCGGCCTTTCATGTTATAATAAAAAAGTTACGAAAGAGAGCGGTTAAATATGGGAGATGATTTTATGTCATGGATTGATGAAGATATGGCTAATGCGTTTGAATCGCATAGCTCGTACATAAAAGAACAAATGTCAGTGTATCTGGAGGAGGCACTAAATAATAAAAACAGTGTGGCACCATCGACAATCGGAGTGGATGCGGCATTTATTGAGGGATTTATAACAGAACAAATGAATTTGGATTTTGATCTTATAGCCCGCGATTTCCTGAAGAATTGCTATGGAAAATTAGAACAGTTTGCGCAAGCAGGATGGTATGAAACATGCGATACCAAAAGCGACAGTCCCGAGGCTTCAATTCAGAAAAGAATATTGAGACTTATATATAATGGGGCCAAGACAGGTGATGAGTATTGTAAGGCGTTAATTAAATATTTATATAGAACATATTACAGAAAAGAATATGGTCAGTTAAAGAGATTCTCAAAGATTAGCGAATCAGAGATTGCAGCATTTACTTATGACGATGAGGAAGAAACGATTGATACTCTCGGAACAGCCAGAATCCTGGGAATGTGCGTATTTATGGGAATTGAGTTGGATGAAAGCTGTTCAAGTTTGTATATTATCCTTAACAGAACTTATAAGGAATATGTAGAAATGCATAAGGAAGAGCAGAACTATATGACTTTTGACAAAGAGGTCTTTGAAGAAAGTGTTCATCAGGTTAAGGCATGGATGGATGAAAATGAGGGAAAGAGCCTTAGGGCTGCAACAAAAGTGTTTGGAAGAGATCTTCAATTTGCAACTGACTGTGTAATGAGCGAGGGTTATCCAAGCAGATTTATCAAGAACCTGTTAAGTATGGATGCGATGCTGGAATTGCAACTGGTGAAAGCATTGACATTGCTTAAAATGAAACATCCAAATAGGGAATATAGTTTTGAAGAAATACAACATTATGCAATGATTTATACAATGACCGAGATGCTGATTAGTACCAGCGAAACGTATGACCTGGCATTGGAGAATATTCTTGGAGAGGAGGATCCGATTGAGGATGAGGAAAATCCACCATTGTATGAGCCGGGAAAAGTAAAAGTGTCAGAGGAACCAAAAACAAAGACTGTTGCCAAGATAATTCTAAATACTGCGCCTGTTGAAAATGCAGAGGCAAAGAAGGAAGATTATCTTGAAGAGATTTCAAGGCTTCGACAGAAGCTGAACGCAACAGAACAGCAGAATTCGCACCTTCGCGAAATGTATGCGGAAGCAAAGCAGGCAAAGAACATTGCAGAGACGATGCTTGGCAAGCAGGAAAGCGACAGGGAAGAGCTTATAGCATTAAGAAATTTTGTATTTTCGACAAAGCAGGAAGAAGATGCGATTCCGGAAGAAAACATACAGGATATGAAGGCAGCCATAGAGAAAAAGAATATTGTTATTATTGGCGGTCACGTTAACTGGATAAACAAGTTAAAGAAGACATTTCCTAACTGGTTATTTGTCCTGCCTGAGAACTACAAGGTGGTAGATGGAAAGATGCTTGAAGGTAAAGACAGGGTGTACTTCTATACGGATCACATTGGACATGTTTCCTACGGAAAGTTTATCGCTGAAGTCAGAACAAGAAAGATACCATTTGGGTACATAGGAAGCCTGAATGTTGATAAAATGATTGAGCAGATTTACAACGATATGGAGGGGTAAGATGTATTTTGATGAAGACGATGAAGCGGAAGATGAGACAGAGGAAGAGGTAATGCATAAACTGCGGAAATAAGTAGTAATTTGCAGGAGAGATATGGTTTTATAAGGGATTTTTATGGCACCTTGAAGGGTTAAACGACTTTTCAAAGGTGCCTTTTATTGTGTCCAAATTATTGGACATATGGGGTGGTAGTATATAAGTGGGAGAGGAAATAGGCGAGGGTTAAATCAGTATCAAAATCTTATAAGACGATATGCATTAACTTACATCTGTCAAAGTTGATGCTGTATCCATACATCCAACTATAGGTTGGGCTCCATTTATCGGGGAGAGTTGTTAATCTCCCCGACTCCTTAAAGAAAGCAGGTGATGATATGAGGATAAATGTATATGTAGACATGGATGGTGTGCAGGCAGTATACGGCGTAAATGATAGTGTTGAAAAGATGTCGGAGATCGGATATTTCAGAAACCGGCCTGTGCAGAGAAATGTAATTGATTTTATAAAACTACTGGCAAAGGACAGAAGATTCAATGTTGCTATATTGTCAGCAGTGTTTAATGATGAGCATTCTGCTAACGAAAAGAAGCAGTGGCTTGAAGAAAACGGACTAGGGGGAGTGGATGTTATATTCACTCCCTGTGGTGCGTGTAAGGGTGACTACGTAGAGAAAGATGGATTTAATATTTTGATTGATGACTATTCAAAGAATCTGTTTGAGTGGGAAAGCCAGGGAAAAAATTTCCTTGGAATTAAGTTTGACAATGGTATCAATGGTAAGAGTGGCAATTGGAAACGTCATGGCGGAATTGTTATGAACAAGGAACTGAGTGCCGGAGAAATGTACTGGATGATGAGGGGTGTGGCGGAATGTGTGGCGTAATGGAAGTAAATCCTTAGGCAACACTACGAAGCAATTCTTGTAAAACTTCCGGGTATTGCACCTATAGGCCATGTGGCAAATAGTTGCAATACAGTTATTGGCGAATGTTACAGTGCAGGCAGACTCTATGACAAGATTGGCGATACAGTTATGGGAAGAGTTGTGTATAAGATGGACAGAGTAGTTGTATATATAATGAGGAATAATCATATTTTTCACTAAAGAAAACAATTCTATGATACAATATTGATACAGTTATTAACGGACTAATGTTTGTGAAAAACATTAAAATATATCAGAATTATAAAAAAGAAAAATCGCAGTATCGAACTGTGGTAATAATAAATGAAAAGGAAGTGATGATATGAACTTTGAATTCTAAAAAAACATGAGTGACTTTGATAGTTTATATCAGTCGTGTAGCCAGGCAGAACAATTTGTTTATGCAGTTCCGACTCATAGTGTGAAACATTCCAGAAATGCATTGGAATAACATCAAAAAAACGCTTGAAGAACATAAGCCCGTGGTTTTTGTTGAGCCGTTTGATGGCATATGTGAAATTGCATTAGATAGTATAGTTTTACCGTCCGACATTTCAGAACCAAAGGAAGAAAAGGTGAAAGCAGTTTTAGATTATTACAAGAAAAATGGTACTTTTGATGTGCCTGTTTACGTGACTTGTTATGGTGATAAATATATGCTTCTAAATCATTATTTGAGCTATTATGTCGCAAAACTATTAAATCTCAAAACAGTTCCGGCTGAAATGTGTGCACGGGAAGAATACGAGCAGAGAAATTTACTTAGAAAACAGGGGACGCTAGTATGGATTAAGAAAGAAAAGTAGGTTGGAAGGGTTGTTTCATCTACTCTTAAAAAGGTGTTGATTAAACTGGATTCCGGAGAAGAGAAAACATACGATATATGTAAATGCCTGCAGACAGAGTCCGTAAGGATTCTGTGAAAATATTCTTTAAAACAGAGAGGGGTAAGTCACATATGGATATTATAAAAACAATGATAGATTCATTTTTAAATAACACCAGTTCTACAGACAGGCTGTTGATAGTAATTTGTGTTTTAATTGGTATTATTGCCACAATTCTTAATATTCCAGAAGTAAAAGGTAAAATAGGAGAGGGAGCAATTAAGCAAAGACTTAAAAAACTCTCGGCGGATACATATAAAATATGCAACGACATTATGATTAAGAATAGTAAAGGTGGGACGAGTCAGATTGACCATATTGTCATATCTAAGTATGGTTTGTTTGTAGTAGAGACCAAGAATTATCAGGGATGGATTACCGGTGGCGAGAGGTCAGAAAAGTGGACGCAGACTATATATAAGAAAAAGTCGCAGTTTTTTAATCCGCTTAGACAAAACTATGGACATATAAGGGCATTGATGGAATTGCTAGATTTGCCGCAGGATAAGTTTATTCCTATAATAGCTTTTTCTGATAAAGCTGAATTAAAAGTTAATGTTACATCCCATGTGGTGTATTATTCTGATGTGATTAAAGTAATTCAGAATTATAAAAACATTATACTGACAGATAATCAGGTTGATAACATTTACGAGACATTAACTAAGAATAATATTGTAGAGGCTGAACAGCGAAGGAATCATACTCAGTCAATAAAGCAAAATGTACAAATGAAAAATCAACAGATAGCAAATGGAATATGTCCCAAATGTGGAGGCAATCTTGTTTTGCGTAATGGAAAGTATGGCAAGTTTTATGGTTGCAGTAATTTTCCAAAGTGTAAGTATATAAAGAAGTTGTAGAATAAGATTTTCAAAAGAAATAGAGGTGTCATTTTTGGCAAAAGTGTGTATAGAAAAATATGAGAAGAACGTTGAACTGGACATTGAGTTTTATAACGTATTTTTTTCAATAGATGCTGTTAAAACATATGACATAAGTGAGAACGAATGGGCAGTTATCAGACCTTATGTTGAAAAAATATGTGACGGTGTAGCAAAAAAATATAACGGTATTAAAGCGCAGGAGAGTTCGTTTGATTTATTCCTGATAGAAGATGAAAAGGACTTTGGAATTCTTGCGGAATCAAAGAATTATTTTATTGTAAGAGACTGCGAGGATGCTTCACTATACAGAAAACCTGATTGTAGGCGAATTAATTGTGTGGGCGATTTTTATGGAGAACCAGAGGATGCATATATAGATCCTGAGGAGCGATTCTGTATTACAGTCGGATGTGGAATCATCAAATACAATCTCCAAGATCCTTTTGAAGAATATATGTATGACTGCGATACTCTTCAGTGGATTGAAGTAGGACGAGACGGCGACAATATAGAGTGGTGCGACAAGATTGAGGAAGTAACAGATTCATACATTGTTGTTTCGGTTGAGGGTGAAGAAAGACGAAAGTTTAATCTGACTACACTGGAAAAACAGGAGTGAAATTCAAATGTTGGAATTTTATTTTTGTTGGCAGGAAATATGTTTAACAAAGAAGATGAGTGATGATAAGGTAATCTGTTTAGTCTTACACATATTAACTTTTGATGGTAACTTTATAATAGTTAAATAATTCATTATTAGAAGTATATATTTTTTTTGAAGAATTATAGTGGTAATATTTATCATTATAATTGACAATAAGCAAAGTGATTTTGTCTATAATTTACATATGAAATTTAAAAAAATAAATGATAAAATAATAGAAACGAGTAGCATTGGTTGCGTAAGTCCAGTTTGCTACTCGTTTTATTATTTTGAGAGGAGATAGCGATGTATAACAAAGATGATTATGTTATTTATGGACAAAACGGAGTATGTATTATTGAGGATATTACAGAGGAGCCATTTGAGGGAGCTCCAAAAGGGAAGTTATATTATGTTTTGTTTGTAGTAAATAATGAAAATAAAATTTACGTCCCATATGAACTTGGAAATATGAAGATGAGAAAAGTTTTGAACAGGAAAGAGGCAGATGAACTAATACATATGATTCCAAGTATTGAACCATTAGAGGTTGGAAATGAAAAGCAGATTGAAGAAATATATAGAAAAGCTATAAATTCTAATGAATGTCTTGAGTTGATAAAACTCATAAAATATATACATATTAGGAAAACAAAAAGAAATGAAGAAGGGAAACAAATGACGTCAACAGACAGGAAATATATGGAAATAGCAGAAAACGCGTTATACCTTGAAATCGGAACAGCCTTAGGTATTAAAAAAAGTGAAGTGTTGCCGCTAATTGTAAAAGTGATAGAAGGAGATAATAACAATGAAGAATAGTATTTTACAGAGAATGATTTACTCGTTGATAACTGTAATGATTACAGTTCCGGCATTTGTCTTTTACAGTGTGTACGTTGTGGAAGGTGAAACATTAAAAAAGATGTCAGGGATAAATAGTGTTTGGGGAACAATACAGGCTCAGGGTGGACTTTATATGTTTGGAAGAATATTGCCTGTATGGCAGGTTATATTGATTGAACTGATATGTGCATTTACACTGGCATGCATGGTTGGTGGATTGACGTTTAAACTTGCGTCAAGAGTTTTTAATCCGACTAAGAATCATCCAATGCTTTTTGAGAGTGCGATTATTTGTGCCACAGTTTGTATAATGTGTCCGTCAATGAGCTTGTTGGCCACATTATTTTACTTCCCATATGGTCAGGCAAAACTAGGATTCCTAGTTGTTTTGTGTCGGTGGCTGAAACTTATCTGCTATAATTTGCCATTTGCATATTTTTCTCAGATGTTTTTTATACAGCCGTTTGTACGATTTATTTTTTCAAAGTTATTTAAGAAAGATGTTGAGGAGCATAAAGAGCAAAGTATTTCTTCAGAAGAAAAAGGAAAGAAATTGATGCCACATAATGAGCAGGAAGCTATTATGGACATTATTAAGAGAAAAGAAGAAATAAAAGAAGAGATTAAAAGAGAATTGATGATGGAGATGACCAAATAATTAAGGGTGATTCCAATAAACTTGACGATAAGTATGCAAAAGGGAGGAATATGTTGAGATTACTGAATTAGAAAGATAAAAATGAAAAGACGAAAGAAGTTTATAATTTACTATTAGAGTTTTTAGAATATGCTTCGAATCAAAATGAAACTGTCATTATGGAAGTATCCTAAAATAAAAGTGTCACACCATTGACTCGAGCGGGTATGGAAGCCTTATGATAAATAGTTATTTACTTAATTTATGGATATAGATTATTAATTAAAAAAAATAATCAAGTTTTATTGTTAAGACTCAACCTTATATTTTTAGCTTCTCGACAATTCTGCTTGCAAAGTGAAAAGGTGTTTGATAGAGTATTGCATAAATTCAGACGCCATTGAACAAGGAGGTTCTTTCAGAGAAAGGAAGAATCTCCTTTTTCTGTGTCCCTTTATAGAGTGGAAGATGAATTTAAAATACTCTCAGCAATGAGAAAAATGAGAAATAATAAGGAGGAAAAATATGAGAAAGAACAGTTTAGTAAGAAGATTTGCAGCATTTTCAATGATGGTGGCAATGATTGTGAGCATGTTTCCTGTTGGGACTTATTCGGCAGCAAATGTGTATGCAGCAGAGAATGGCAAGTCAAAGGTAGAAGAACTAGAGCGTATCTTTACCACAGAAGAGTTGATGGATGCATCAATCGAAGATTTAGAGACTGCAATGGAAAGCGGAGAACTTACAGCAAAACAGTTGGTAGAGATGTATATTGAAAGAATTGAAACATATGATAAATCCCTCGATTTGAATTCGATTATTGTAATCAATCCAAAGGCTATCGAGGAAGCTGAAAAGTTAGATGAGATGAGAGCCAAAGGCGAAATCAAGGGAGCGTTACATGGTATTCCAGTAATTGTAAAAGATAATTACGATGTTGAAGGAATGCCAACAACTGCAGGTTGCCTTGCATTGTCAGATTCAATTGCACCAGATGATAGTTACGCAGTAAAGAAATTAAAAGAAGCTGGAGCAATTATTATTGCTAAGGCAAACATGTCTGAGTTTGCATCAAGTGGTTCAAATTCAAGATCCACAAAGGGCGGAGTTGTACATAACTCTTACGATCCATTAAGAACAGCCGCTGGTTCATCTGGTGGTACAGCAGTATCAGTAACAGCAAACTTTGGTACAGTTGGTCTTGGTACGGATACAGGTTCATCAATCAGAAGACCTTCATCATTCTCTAACTTATACGGGTTGAGACCTTCTAAGGGATTAACATCAATTGATGGTGTAGTACCACTTAATGAGGACAGAGACGTAACGGGTCCACTTTGTAGAAGTGTTGAAGATCTTGCAACAGTAATGTCAATTATAGCAGGAACAGATGAAGCAGACCATTACACAGTTGATGCAGATTCTTTAAAACCAGAGGAAGGATACGAAAGTCATTTACTTACAGATGGACTTGCAGGAAAGAAGATAGGTTATCTTTCAAATTCATTTGGATATTATGTTACAAATACAGGCGCTGACGCTGGTGAAAAAACAGTTGAACTTGATGCAAAAATCGCAGATATAGTGGACGGAGCAAAAGCAAGATTAGCAGCAGGTGGAGCAGAGCTTGTTGATATCTCAAGTTTACTTCCGGAAACACTTATCACAGAGCTTAGACAGGGAACAAGTTATACAGTATTTGAATGGGACGTAAATAAATACTTTGCAACACTTGGTGAGAATGCACCAATTAAGACAGCATTCCAGTTGATTAACAATTATACATACGGAGTCGATTATACGAACTTCTCAGTAAAAAATCCAACTGAGAACTTTTCAGATATGATTGATCCAAGAACAACTCAAGGTTGGGAATCATGTTGGTCAAATATGGTGAACTTTAGAACAGTAGTATCAAATATTCTTGAAGAGAACGGAATCGATGCAGTAATATTCGTATCGCAGACAGATGTAGCTGATATTGAAACAACTTCAAATAACAAAAACAACGCAGCTTCATACTTAAATTACTTTGGACCAGTCGCAGGTCTTCCTGAAATGATGATTCCAATGGGATTTGCATACTCAGATCCTGATAATGGATTTGACACAGAGATGCCACTGGGTATGTCAATGTTCACAAGTTACGGAAATGAAGAAACACTTATGGAAATTGCATATTCATATGAACAGGTTTCAGGACCATCAATCAGAAGAATGCCTTCAACAGTTCCGGCACTACCTGATGAAAATGTAAATGAGTTTCTCGCAGATCTGATGGAGGATGTAGATGCAATTGACTTTGATAATTACACAATCTATCCAACAGGACTTGTAAATGTATTATTAAAGAAGTACGAACTTGCATCAGAGGTTGATACATCAGATGTATATACAACATACGATGCAGCATATGAATTAGCAGTTGCATATGATAAAGTAATGGCTAAGTTATCAGGTAAAGAAGTGCCAACAGTAGAACCAATAACAAAAGCACCTGAGGCAACAACAGTAGCACCGACAACAAAAGCACCTGAGGCAACAACAGTAGCACCGACAACAAAAGCACCTGAGGCAACAACAGTAGCACCAACAACAAAAGCGCCTGAGACAACAAAAGTGGCACCAGCAAATTCAGTTGCAGCTAAGGCTTCAATCAGCAAGCTTGTTAAAGCAAAGAAAAAAATAAAGATATCAATCAAGAAAGAAAGAGGAGTTATTGGATATCAGATTAAATACTCAACAAGCAAGAAATTTAAGGCAGATCAGACGAGTCAGATTCTTTCAAAGAGTGCTAATGCAACAATTAAGGGCATTAAAACCAAAAAGACATATTATGTAAAAGTTAGAGCATTGATGGTAGTAGATGGCAAGCTCGTTTACGGAAAATGGTCAGCTAAAAAGAAAGTATAATTTGAGATTTATAGCAAAAGATGATGAGATGGGAAGACAGATGTAAGGTTTGAATTTGATAACTAGAAAACGTGCAACAAGGAAGAAAAAAGAATGCTCTAGAAGTATATTGAATTTCAGGAATAATAATGTTATTGTAGTTATACAATAGTAGTGTGACAATTGTTACACATTTGGGCTGGTCGAAAGACCCGGGTCCACCAAAAGGCGGGTAAGACACCCGCCTTTTCTATTAACGAATTCGAATAAGCACACAAATCTCACAAAGCCTTTATTTATGGGCTTTGTGGGATGTTTTTGTATTAACGTGATTCTATTAAAAAAAAGTGGTATATTGGATAGAGAATGTAAATTGTAATACAAAGGCGGTTCAAACTGATATTTCTACATGCATTTAATCACATTTACAAATTATATTTCCTAATCTTTGGCTCTTCTGATGCTATTATATCTATGATATGATTTTGACAATATATTCCATAATGTTTCCAGCCATTTGGGTTATACGCTTCAACAATTTCTTGTTCAACTATTTGTGGCAGACAGTCCAACAATCTTGATTTTTCAAAGATAATAAAATACTTACCTTTTCGTAATTCATAGTTATCCCAACTAGTATAAGATTCATTTCTAGTGATATGAAATATGTAATTATCAAACAATATTTCATAAAGGTTGTCTTCGTCTGGATATATTGGCACACACTCGCTTAATATTTTACCTAACGCAGGATTATCCTCTTCATTTATTCCACAACCTTGTTTACCTTTCATAGATAAAGCAACAATAAACTTTACCTCATTATCCATTTCTTCAATAGTTTTAAAAAGAAAAGGTGCCGAATTCATATCATCATTTTCATTTCCAAATTTTATCATAATCATACCTCAATGTATTAATAATCCAAACAGAAACTTCAAATTTCACTTCCTATTGTACCACGCACATTTCTTACATTACACTTATATTTTTGCAAAGATTTTGAAAAAGACGGACTGCTAAATGCGGTATTGCTACTTGTTGCTGCAGCAATAATAGTATATTATGTAATACAATATGTGCTAACTGGCGATGTAACTTACTTGGAAAAAGCCATAACTGAAATAATGGCTTTTGTGTTCTATTATCTACTTTCGTTAGGAATAGGACAATTATTGATAAATTGTTGTCTGGATTCGAAAATTGGTTGAGAGGAAATTAGTATGAATTTAGATTTTATTGAATTAAGTAATATAGAGATAAACGAGTTTTGTCGACTTGATAAAAGTACAAGTGAAAAAGAGTTTTATAATAAGAAAAAGATTCATTCTTTTACTGGATTATATTATAAGGAAGAAGATTTGTTCTTTGCTTTATATCCAACTGAATCTGGACCAATGATGTATTATGAAGGAAAAGAGTACCCG
>JAILRH010000225.1 GCA_024698345.1 Lachnospiraceae bacterium
ATATAGAATTGAGTAATATTAACCTATTTTTCTATTGAGATAATATGAAAATATGCATAAATGTGCATAAATCACAAGAAAAGAGTGGTGATGTTGGATATTATGCACAATATATACACTGATTTTTATAAAAAATAGCGCGATTTATTTTGACATATTTACAAATATTTGTTAAAATTTTAAAGAATTAAGTAATATTATTGTAATATTCGAGAATATGATTAACAACTATGCTAAGAAACAGTAATGAAATTACAAACGAACAATATCGGGGAGATTGTTTTAACATCCCGGGGAGTAATTATTTATGAGTATTCTTAGAAGAAACAAAATAAAAAGACACATGAACGAAGTGGTTTATGGTTCAGTATTTGCTACTGTTCTCATTGTCACCTTCGCTGCAACATCTCTGACAAAGGATAAGACAGAATACAGAGATACAAATGAAACTGAGAGTTACGTTGTAAACGTTATGAGCGTAGATTCTGTTAAGGTTGCTGCTGCCAGAGAAACAGAGAAACAAAAAGAAGAAGTAAAAAACAAAAAACAGAATATAGACAGCACTAAGGCAGCAGATCAGGTAGCAGCCAATACATTAGTTGATGCAACCAAGGCAGCAGTTGAAGAGAGTACAACCACTCAGGAGACAAAGGAAGATCTCTCAAAGTACAAAGGAATTTTTGTTATGAATACTTCCAGCAATTTGAACATCAGAGACAAAGCTGATGCAAATTCAGAAGTAGTAGGAATTCTTTCTGAGGGTAATGGTGGAAAAGTATTAGAATATGGTACTGAGTGGACCAAAGTAAAATCAGGAAATGTAAAAGGTTATGTTGCAACCGGTTATATCCTGATAGGCGACAGAGCAAAAAAAGCATTAAAAGAAAACGGTTATACAGCCATTATCAAAGGTGACACAGTAAAAGTCAGAGCGGAGAGAAACACAGACTGCGAAGTGCTTGGAATGATAGCAAAAGGTGATACATTAAAGTGTACAAAAGTGTATGACAAATGGGTAAAAGTTATTTTTGATGGCAAGACTGGTTATATCAGCAAAGAGTTGGTTAAACTTGATCAGATAGTTACAGATGCCAAGAGTGTTGAAGAGATAGAAGCAGAACAGTTAGCTGAAGCTGAGAAAGCAAGAAAAGAAGCTGCTGCAAATGAGGCCGTTGCAAACAGTGGTTCAACAAGTCAGAACACAACTCCAAACGGTGTAACTTCAAACAGCACATCTTCAAACAGTCAGTCGTCAAATAACGTGACAGTACAGAACAAGGCTACACCGGCTAACACAGATGATCAGTATCTTCTTGCATGTATAGTTTCGTGTGAGGCAGGTGGAGAGTCATACGAGGCAAAGCTTGCTGTTGCTAACGTAGTTCTTAACAGAGTTCGTTCAGGTGCATATCCATCAAGCATAAGCGGAGTTGTTTATCAGCCATTCCAGTTTACACCGGCATCTAATGGTTCTCTTGCAAAGAAGATAGCTAACGGACCGGATGCAGGATCTAAGAAGGCTGCCGCAGCGGCTTTAGCAGGTACAAACAATGTTCCGGGATATCTTTTCTTTGGAAGAACGGATTGTGTAAGTATTGGTAGCAAAAAGTCACACAGAGTAATTGACCATCAGGTATTCTATTAATAAGCAAATATGGACTGTTTTTAGAATACTAATTGTAAGATGAATAAAGAAGTAATAATTAAGTAAATAAAATAAATGAGATAAGAAACAAAGGCAGAGAGTTAAAAACGCTTTACCTTTGTTTCTTTTTTTATCCGGGACTAGAAAAATAGAATGCTATAATTTGCTTTTGTTGCAGTAAAAATGTAGATTATTATGCCTTGGATTTTATTGTAAATAGAAATCTAAAGTGGTAAAATATTAGCAATAGGAAGCCTATTAGAAAGAGGGGTGTTGTATATGAGTCAATTCACATGGTTGATTGCTTTTATCGCATTTTTAGGTGTTGAGTTAATTACAATCGGACTTGCATCTATATGGTTTGCACTTGGATCATTGGTAGCACTTGCAGCTTGTATGCTTGGAGCTAACATGTGGGTACAGTTGATATTATTTGTAGTTGTATCCGCAGCATCAATGTTGCTTGTAAGACCATTTGCACTACGTTTTGTAAATAAGGATGTAGAAAAGACAAATGTGGAAGCAGTTACAGGAAAGACAGGAAAAGTAACAGAGACTATCAACAATATAGAGGGAACAGGAACAGTTTTTATTGATGGTCTTGAGTGGACAGCCAGAACTGAAGATGATAGTGAGACTATAGAAAAGGATACCATAGTCAGGGTAGTCAGAATCGAAGGAGTAAAGGCTATTGTTTCAAGTGAAAAATAATATTTTAATAATGTCTTTAGTTAAGGATATAGTTTTCTGTTTTATATATTAAGAGATAAACTATATACGAAAGAGAGATTATTGAGATTATTATTAAATAAATAATTATAAATAATTTTTGTTAGGAGGGTTATTATGCCAGTAATCATTACCATTTTAGTACTTTTATTAATTATTGTGGCTAGTTGCATCAAAGTAGTACCACAGGCTCATTCATATGTTATTGAGAGAATCGGAACTTACAAGACAACGTGGTCAGCAGGACTTCATTTCTTAGTTCCTTTTGTTGATGCAGTTGCAAGAAAAGTCAACTTAAAAGAGCAGGTTGTTGACTTCCCACCACAGCCGGTTATCACAAAGGATAATGTTACAATGAAGATTGATACAGTTGTATTCTTCCAGATTACAGATCCTAAGTTGTTCTGCTACGGTGTTGAAAATCCAATTATGGCTATTGAGAATCTTACAGCCACAACACTTAGAAATATTATAGGTGATTTGGAACTTGATGAGACACTTACATCAAGAGAAGTTATCAACAGCAAGATGAGAGAGTCACTTGATATTGCAACAGACCCATGGGGAATCAAAGTAAACAGAGTTGAGCTTAAGAACATCATTCCTCCGGCAGCTATTCAGGATGCAATGGAGAAACAGATGAAAGCAGAACGTGAACGTAGAGAAGCAATCCTTAAAGCAGAAGGTGAGAAAAAATCAGCAATCCTTATTGCAGAAGGTGAAAAGGCATCTATGATTCTTAGCGCTGAAGCTGAAAAAGAATCAGCAATCCTTAGAGCTGAAGCTGAGAAGCAGAAGAGAATCAGAGAAGCAGAAGGTGAAGCTGAAGCTATTCTCAAAGTGCAGCAGGCTACAGCTGATGGTATCAGAGCTATCAAGGAAGCAGGTGCAGATCAGTCAGTACTTGCACTTAAGAGTCTTGAGGCATTTGCAGCAGCAGCTGACGGCCAGGCTACAAAGATTATCATTCCTTCAGAGATTCAGGGACTTGCAGGTTCAGTAAAGGCTATTCAGGAAGTTCTTAAATAATTATAAATTCTAAGCAGATAACTGAATAATGAATTATAACAAAACAGGTCATTGTGATACATAAAAGGTTGCAATGACCTGTTTTATGTGTTTATATAACATAGGGAGAAAACGTGACTAGAGATAAATTTGAAAATAAAATTATATGAAAATGAACTTATGCAGAAATGCGCAGATGAAAATATAAGAAAGCGGAGGATACGTATAATATGTTTAATGAAGAAAATGTATTGTGTGCGGCAAGCGCATATGAACAGAAATTTTATATAAATGATAATTTTGCAAATTTACCGGAGGGAATAAAACAGGAACTGCAGATTATGTGTGTGCTTTTTACTGAAGAAGTAGGAGGCATTTTGATGCTACAATATGCAGAGGATGGAACCCTTAATCTGGTTACTGAGTATGATGAGGGAGATTTTCTTTATGATGAAATAGGCAGTGCACTTAAGATAAAACAAATTCAGTCAGAAAAGAAAGAACTCTTAGAGGCGCTGGAGATGTATTATAAAGTATTTGTTCTTGGAGAGGAGCAGTAAGAGAAAGTATATTTTGTGAAACAGATATACGATGCTTTCAAAATAACCGTTTCGCATTATATGAATGTTTTCTAAAAACAGTTCGACATTGCTTGAAGGATAATCTTCAAAAGAAGTATGATTCTCGTTCGCACAAATTCGTGAGTTTTCTTGATGAAAACTCACTCAACTTGTGCTAAAAATCGAGGAGCTGAAATCCTCGATTTTTAACTTCG
>JAILRH010000014.1 GCA_024698345.1 Lachnospiraceae bacterium
CTTTATTGGTGTACTCTGATTTGACTATTCAGTACAAGATACTATGACTATTCTACACTTTTAGCTCGTTTGATAGAGGTAATAAAATAAACTAAAGCCTGAAAAATAAAGACTTTTAGGCTTGACATTATAGGAAGGATAATGTGCCATGAAAACTATAGATATGAGATTTGATTCCAATTTGATACAGAGTTGGATTGGAAAGTTGTTTGTTAAGTTTAAGTGCGATGCCTTTGAGCTTACCAATAGCGTGACGCAAATCGTTGGATTGTATATTGGTGATGAAGTGTATGCATTTACTAATGTGCAGGAGGCAGTCGATTACTTCGGTAAAGATGGTTAACGAACAACAGACTATGGCGATTAACGGTGAACTGGCATATGAGGTTTGGTTTACGAGAGCAATTATTATCGAAGTAGGGGGCCGTGAGATATCTTTTGAGAAGAATACAGTTCTGTTTTCCGAGGAAATAACAATTCAGAGAGGATATGATTTGATTGATAAAATTTCTGATAATGATGATTTCTTGGAAGCATGGGATGAAAAGTATTCGCCGGCGTATAAAAGGCAATCCCATTTATCCTCCGGCGCAAAAAGAACTTAGAAGAAATAATATTGGAAATACAGCTTACACTAACTTTGCGAATAAGAGAGCAAAGCAGGTGACAAAGCAGGATTATAACGATTATGATTATTTGCTTTGTGCTGATAATATGAATATTAGAAATACGTCAAAGATTGTTGGTGGTGACAGTGACGGAAAGATTCAGCTTTTGTTGGATTTTGCAATTAATGAGAATCGTCATGGACAGTCAATTGCAGACCCTTGGTATACCGGAAATTTTGAAATTACCTACAATGATATTGTTGAGGGATGCGAAGGACTTTTGGATTTTTTAGGCTATTAGTGTGAGAAAATCATAGAGAAATGTCTAATTAATAAAAGAGGATAAAAAGTTGATTCTAATAACTGATAATATATGTTATACTAACAAATGTTACAGCATTTCGAGATTATGAAAGCACGAAGCACTTCTAATTATAGATGCAACATGGAACTATACAATTCCGGAGGATACTATGAGTTACGCAGATAAATTATTTAAAGAGATGTGCAGGGACATTCTTGAAAATGGAACTGACACAAAAGGAGAAAAGGTAAGACCCAAATGGGAAGATGGAACACCGGCTTATACCATCAAGAAGTTTGGTGTTGTTCACGAATATGATTTGAGAAAAGAATTCCCGGCAATTACACTTAGAAGAATTGGAATCAAATCAGCTATGGATGAGATTCTTTGGATATATAGTAAGAAGTCGAACAACGTACATGACTTGTCCAGCCACATCTGGGATGCATGGGCTGACAAGGATGGCTCTATAGGAACTGCTTACGGATATGTCATCGGTGAAAAGTTCAATTTTAAAGGCGAGATGATTGATCAAATGGATTATGTGCTCAAGCAGCTTAAGGAAACACCATTCAGCAGAAGAATAATGACAAACATGTATCAGTATCATGATCTTGCTACAGGACATCTAGATCCTTGCGCATACTCTATGACTTACAATGTTACAGAAGAAAATGGACAGCTCGTTTTAAATGGAATTTTAAATCAGCGCTCTCAGGATATATTAGCTGCAAACGGATGGAACACAGTTCAGTATGCCTTACTTCTTATGATGGTGGCACAGGTTTCTGGTATGGTTGCAGGCAAGTTTATTCATGTTATTGCGGATGCACATATTTATGACAGACACGTTCCAATGATCGAGGAACTTCTTGAAAGAGAAGAGTATCCGGCACCAAAGGTAAGACTTAATCCTGAGGTAAAGAACTTCTACGATTTCACAACTGATGACTTAATAATAGAAGATTATCAGTATGGTGAGCAGATTAAGAACATTCCTGTGGCAGTGTAAAAATGCCGGAATAAACAATAAAGTAATATGTTTATAAGATAACGATATAATAATTGTTTAAAGGAGAATTAGATGAATTTAATTTTTTCTGCCGATAGAAATTGGGCTATAGGATTTAAAAATGAATTGTTAATCAGAATTCCGGATGATATGAAGCAGTTTCGCGCAAAAACTACAGGAAATGTTGTGGTTATGGGACGTAAAACTTTGGAGAGTTTCCCAAACAAGAAGCCATTAAAGGACCGTGTAAACATTGTGATTTCAACAAAAAAAGATTACAAAGTGGAAGGAGCTACTGTAGTTCACAGCATAGAGGAAGCACTGGAAGAACTGAAGAAGTATCCGACAGACAAAGTATTTATTATAGGTGGCGGTAAGATTTACAAGGAATTTCTTCCGCATTGTGATACCGCTTATGTGACTTACATTGATCATGCTTATGCTGCGGACACTTTCATCCCAAATTTAGACAAACTCCGGGATGAATGGGAAATGGTAGAAGAAAGCGAAGAAAATACTTACTTTGATATTGAATATTATTATCGTATTTATAAGAGAAAATACACGAAATAAATAGTAGTAATCAAACAATTATAAGTGAAAAATATAATAATAGAAAATCCATGGTAATAATTAGATGACAGGAATTAATAATA
Source organism: Lachnospiraceae bacterium (assembly GCA_024698345.1). Taxonomy (GTDB): domain Bacteria; phylum Bacillota; class Clostridia; order Lachnospirales; family Lachnospiraceae; genus SIG293. Next base: position 2,581 of record JAILRH010000014.1, read on the forward strand.
GGAGTTAACAATGAAGCAATTTATAAACAAGTTAATACTAGAAGATACAATAAAACACAGAACAGTTTTGGTAAGCAGATTTATTACATTCTTAACCTGTATATTATTACTTGCATATGCGTTGGTTTTGTCTAACAAGAGTATTAATGTCAGCGCTTTTAGCACAGTAACTTTTAAAGTGTTCACAGTTTTACTTGTTATAATTTTAGCGATAACCGCTTTAATGTTATTTATTCTTGCAATTCTTGAAGTTGCTGAAATGAAAGTAAATGGAGAGGGTTCGCCATTTTCTAAACTTATAACAAATTTTATCGGTTTATTTGTAATTGTATTTTTGATATACAGATTTTTTATGAAGTCAAATGACTCAATTGTATCAATGCTTTTATTTGCAACTGCTATTTCCGTGGCAAATCTTGGAGTTGATTACTGGAAGAGAGACCCGGTAAAAATTGCAAACCAGGAAAAAATTGAAAGTGAAAATAAGTAAATTTTTTTAAAGACCTAATCACGTATTGGGTCTTTTTTCATATACTAAACAATAAAAAATAGAGTTGATATATGGTTGTAAAAATGCAGACGGACAGCGAGAGTATCGGTCGACTTCAGGTAAATGTTACAGGAGAAAATAATGAGCCAATTCAAAATGCCAAAGTCAGAGTGATAGCTAATTCAGCGATGTTAAATAGAAATATTAGTATGGATAGTGATTTAGATGGAAGAAATGACGGAAGTGCATATTATGATTTGAATGAAACAGTAGTAGAAAATGTAGAAACAGATGAATCAGGGCAAACGGATGAATTAAACTTAGCGGCCCCGGATATTTCACTCAGTCTAGATGAAAGTAATGAAATAAGACCTTATTCAAAATATAGCGTTATAATTTCAGCACCTGGCTTTGACAGGGAAATAATAAATGGTGTGGAAATATTGCCTGATATTTTATCGATTTGTAATGTGAAATTATTAAGAATACAGGAGCAGGATACTGATATTAATAATGGCGAAAATTACTATAATACCGATGAAATAATCAATATTCCGCCACATACGCTTTTCGGCGATTATCTAACAAAAGAAAAGGAATCTGAAATATTACAGATGGGAGAACCCGGAGAGATTGTGCTTAGCAGAGTTGTAATTCCGCAGACAATTGTTGTACATGACGGAGTTCCTTCAGATTCTTTGGCACCAAATTATTTTGTCCCATACAAAGACTATATAAAGAATGTTGCATCAAGTGAAATATATGCAACCTGGCCACGTGCTGCAATAGAAGCAAATGTTCTTGCGATAATGTCATTTACTTTAAATAGAGTCTACACAGAATATTATAGAAATAATGGATATGATTTTACAATTACTTCGTCAACTTTTAATCTGCCGGTAACCGGCATTATTGATTTTGCAACCTGGTATAAAATATCACAGATATATGTAGGAATTTCAGGATTACAACGTTGAAAATAAGAGAAAGTTACTTTATATAATATTTTTACAAAATTTGAAGATTTTTTGAAATAAATATAGTTAAGTAATATTAAGCGATGGATTATGATAATGAGCAAATAAAAAAAATAATTAACTATTTGAAAAATCTATATTGAAAAATAATTAAAGTTTTGGTATAATTCTATCAATTTGAGCAAAAATCAAAAAATGATTGAAATATATGTTCAAATTGCAAAAATAATATCATATTACGAAAGGAACATGAACTAATGAATGCATTTCTTATTTTGGAAGACGGCACAGTCTACAAGGGAAAATCAATAGGGTCCTCAAGAGAAGTTATCAGTGAGGTTGTTTTTAACACTTCAATGACCGGTTATTTGGAAGTCCTTACTGATCCTTCATACGCAGGTCAGGCAGTTGTTATGACATATCCGCTTATTGGTAATTATGGAATATGTCATCAGGACAAAGAATCTTTAAAACCATGGCCGGATGGTTATATTGTAAAAGAGTTAAGCAGAATCCCAAGCAATTTCCGAAGCGAGGACACTATTCAACATTTCTTAGAGGAGCATGATATTCCTGGTATCTGTGGAATTGACACAAGAGCTCTCACAAAAAGACTTCGTGAAATCGGTACTATGAATGGTATGATTACAACGAATGAAAATTATGATATCAATGAAATTATCCCAAAATTAAAGGCATATACACCTACAGGTGTTGTTAAAAAAGTTACATGTTCAGAAAAAAGTGTGTTGCAAGGCGACGGATTTAATGTGGCATTGTTAGATTTTGGCGCAAAGAATAATATTGCAAAATCATTAAATGACAGAGGTTGCAACGTAACAATTTATCCTGCAGAAACACCTGCAGAAGATATTATTTCATCAAATCCTGATGGAATAATGCTCTCAAACGGACCGGGAGATCCAAAAGAATGTACATACATTATTGAACAGATAAAGAAATTATATGATACAGATATTCCAATTTTTGCAATTTGTCTCGGACATCAGCTTATGGCCCTTGCCACAGGAGCTGATACAAAGAAAATGAAATATGGTCACAGAGGTGGAAATCATCCTGTAAAAGATTTAGACAGTGGAAGAGTATATATTTCTTCTCAGAATCATGGATATATGGTTGATGGAGATACTGTTAATCCTGAGGTGGCGAAGGTTGCATTTATTAATGTAAATGATAAGACGGTAGAGGGTCTCAGATACAAGAATAAGGACATATTTACAGTTCAATTCCATCCGGAGGCTTGCCCTGGACCACAGGATTCGAACTTGTTGTTTAACGAATTTATACAGATGATGGAGGGAAAGAAGAATGCCTAAGAATCAAAGTATTAAAAAAGTATTAGTAATCGGTTCAGGTCCAATAGTTATCGGACAGGCGGCAGAGTTTGATTATGCAGGAACACAGGCATGCCGTTCCCTCAAAGAAGAAGGAATAGAAGTTGTACTTTTAAATTCCAACCCTGCAACAATTATGACAGATGGCGACATAGCTGACAAAGTTTACATCGAGCCACTTACACTTAAAGCACTAGAGAAAATTATTATAGAAGAAAAGCCTGACAGTATTCTTCCAACTCTTGGAGGTCAGGCAGGACTTAATCTTGCCATGGAAATTGCAGAGACAGGTTTCCTTGAGGAACATGGAGTGAAACTTATCGGTACTACTCGTGAGACCATCAAAAAAGCTGAGGACAGACTTGAGTTCAAAGAAACAATGGAAAAAATAGGAGAGCCATGTGCCCCTTCATTGGTTGTTGAGAATGTGGAAGACGGTATTGCATTTGCAAATAAGATTGGATATCCGGTAGTACTTAGACCTGCTTACACATTAGGTGGAAGCGGTGGTGGTATCGCAAAGAATCAGGCAGAACTTGTTGAGATTCTTGAAAATGGTCTCAGACTCAGCCGTGTAGGACAGGTTTTGGTTGAGCGATGTATCGCAGGATGGAAAGAGATTGAGTACGAAGTGATGCGTGACGGTGCAGGAAACTGTATCACAGTATGTAACATGGAAAATATCGATCCTGTCGGTGTGCATACAGGAGATTCTATCGTAGTTGCTCCATCTCAGACACTTGGGGATAAAGAGTATCAGATGCTTCGTACATCTGCATTAAATATCATTAACGAATTAAATATTACAGGCGGATGTAATGTGCAGTACGCACTTCATCCGGAAAGCTTTGAATATTGTGTAATCGAGGTGAATCCTCGTGTAAGCCGTTCTTCAGCGCTTGCATCAAAGGCAACAGGTTATCCTATTGCAAAAGTTGCGGCTAAGATTGCCCTTGGATATACGCTTGATGAAATAAAAAATGCCATCACGCAGAAGACTTATGCTAGCTTCGAGCCAACACTTGACTATTGTGTAGTTAAGATGCCAAGACTTCCATTTGACAAGTTCATAATGGCTAGTAGAAAACTTACAACTCAGATGAAGGCTACAGGTGAAGTTATGAGTATCTGTGATAACTTTGAAGGCGCTCTTATGAAAGCTATTCGTTCACTTGAACAGCATGTTGAGAGTCTTCTTGATTATGATTTCACAGAGCTTGATGATGAGGAACTTGAAGAGATGCTCCACAAGGTTGATGACAGACGTATCTGGGTTATTGCAGAAGCTCTTAGAAGAGGATTCTCATATGAGATGATTCATGATATTACAAAGATTGATCTGTGGTTTATTGATAAGTTAGCCATTATTGTTGAGATGGAAAAAGCTCTTAAGGAAGAAAATATGACACCTGAACTCCTTGCAGAAGCAAAGAGAATTGAGTTTCCTGATACTGTTATTTCTCGTCTTTCAGGTAAATCCGTTGATGAGATTAAACAGATGAGAAAAGATAACGGAATAGTAGCAGCATACAAGATGGTTGATACTTGCGCAGCTGAGTTTGAGGCAGCAACACCATATTATTATTCTGTTTATAAAGGTGAAAATGAAGCTGCAGAGACTAAGCCGGAGAAGAAAGTTCTCGTTCTTGGATCAGGCCCAATCAGAATCGGTCAGGGAATCGAGTTCGATTACTGTTCAGTTCATTCTACATGGGCATTTAAGGAAGAAGGGTATGAGACAGTTATTATCAACAACAACCCAGAGACAGTTTCTACTGACTTTGATATTGCTGATAAACTTTATTTCGAACCACTCACACCTGAAGATGTTGAGAACATTGTTGATATAGAAAAACCTGACGGAGCAGTTGTTCAGTTTGGTGGTCAGACAGCCATTAAGCTTACAGAAGCTCTTATGAAAATGGGAGTTCCAATTCTTGGAACAAAGGCTGAAGATGTTGATGCCGCAGAAGACAGAGAACTCTTTGATGAGATTCTTGAGAAATGTCAGATTCCAAGACCTACTGGAGGAACAGTATTTACATGTGAGGAAGCACAGAAAGTTGCAAACTCACTTGGATATCCTGTACTTGTAAGACCTTCATATGTTCTTGGTGGTCAGGGTATGCAGATTGCAACATGTGATGAAGAAGTTGCAGAATTTATGGAAATCATTAACAGAATTGCACAGGATCATCCAATTCTAGTAGATAAATATCTTCAGGGAACAGAGGTTGAGGTTGATGCAATCTGTGACGGAGAAAACATTCTCATTCCTGGTGTAATGGAGCATATTGAGAGAGCCGGAGTTCACTCTGGTGATAGTATTTCAGTATATCCTGCACAGACATTATCTCAGGAAATCATTGATACAATTGAAGAGTACACAAGAAGACTTGCAATGGCTCTTCACGTAAAGGGAATGATTAACATTCAGTTCATCGTATGTGATGGAAGAGTATATGTAATCGAGGTTAATCCACGTTCTTCAAGAACAGTTCCTTATATCAGTAAGGTTACAGGTATTCCGATTGTTAAGCTTGCAACTAAAGCAATTATCGGAAAGAAGATTACAGAAATGGGATACGAGCCTGGACTTCAGAAGAATGCAGACTATATAGCAATTAAGATGCCTGTATTCTCATTTGAGAAGATTCGTGGTGCGGACATCAGTCTTGGACCTGAAATGAAATCTACAGGTGAATGTCTTGGTATTTCAAAAGACTTCCACGAGGCATTGTACAAAGCATTCCTTGGTGCAGGCGTAGTACTTCCAAAACACAAGAAACTAATCGTAACTGTTAAGGATGCAGATAAAGAAGAAGTAACACCATTAATCAAGCGTTTTGAAGCACTTGGATACGAGATTTATGCTACAAGAAGTACAGCAGATCATCTCAGAAGAAATGGAGTTGATGCAATCAAAGTAAATAAGATTAATCAGGAAGCTCCAACAGTTATGGACTTGCTTTTAGAGCATAAGATAGATATTGTAATCGACACACCTACACAGGGTAGAGATAAGAGCAGAGATGGATTCTTAATCAGACGTACTTCAATTGAAACAGGCGTAAACTGTTTCACAAGCTTAGATACAGTAGATGCATTGCTTACAAGCTTAGAGAGTGATGCAAAGAACCATTTATCATTAGTTGATATTGCAAAGATTGCGAAGAGATAGGAAAGATTAAAAACATTAAAGTGCAGATATCACTAATATTGTGAATATTTAGGGATTTATAAATTGAGCCCCTCCTTACTGGGATAACCGGTAAGGAGGGTTTTTTTGTATAACGAAAATTGATAGAGCGTGGAAAAAGAAGGCAAACTGAGATAAAAGAAGGCAAACTGAGATAAAAGAAGGCAAGTTGAGATAAAAGAAGACAAATTGAGATAAATTCATATTGAAACTATATATAATATGTTGTATACTATACCGTAGAATGCGCCACATAATGTATGTACGATACCGTATGGAAATAATTACAAGTAAAAATAATTCTTATGCATACGAAACTAAATAAAACATCAAAATCATCTGATATGAACAAAACATGAGAACATACGAAAACAAATAAAATGCCAAAATCATCTGATATGAACAAAACATGAGAACATACGAAGACAAATAAAATGCCAAAATCATCTGATATGAACAAAACATGAGAACATACGAAAACAAAGGAAAT
>JAILRH010000015.1 GCA_024698345.1 Lachnospiraceae bacterium
ATTATTATTATTATTATTATTATTGCTATTATTGGATCCAGAATTTGAAGTAGGATTTATAAGTTTATTAAACAACTTAATTATCTTTTTAAAGAATTTCTTTATTATAAAGAATCCAAGGATTACTACACCAAAGAATAATAAAATGCTCCAAATGTTAGCAACTATGTTGATGATGAAGTTTTGGAGACCATATGCAAAATCATACCAGCCCTGTTTAACTTCGCGCTTGAATCTTGTTCCAAAGGAGTCTTCTGTATATTCAACAATTTCTTTTACTTCACAAATATTTACAGTTACAAAACTGTAAGCCACGTCGTTATCGATTTCATTGAGTCTTGTTTTAATCTGATTTATTTTTGTGCTTACGGAAGTGATTTTGTCACTGATTGTGATGACATTCTCCATATCTTTAAGAGATTTTGCCTCTTTTAACATTTCCAGATAATCATCTTTCTGGGCTTCAAGAACTTCCAACTCAATAGTCAAATCTGAATATTCCTGAGATACATTTGTAACATTTTGAGATTTGCTCTTTAATGTTCCGATTCCGTCAGTTTCATTTATAAAACCATTGTACTTCGAAGAAGGAACTCTGATTGTTGCTGTGTAATAGCCAAGTCCGTAACTGTTGTAGTTGTAAGAGTCATCGTTATATGTTTCTTCACTTTCGATAAAGGCATCATATTTGTCAATAAGTTTTCTGAATTCATTAATGGTATCCTTAAATTTAAGTGTCTCAATATCAAAGTTGCACTTGTAGATAAGTTTTTCTGCATCCAGTTTGTTTGTGGATTTCTTTTGATCTGTGGACTCTCCATTTTCGCTGGAAGAATCTGCAGAATCTTTTGAAGATTGGTCAGATGAGGCAGCGTATTCTTCGTCAGAGTAATTGGCACCGTCATCAAAACTGTTATTAGCATATCCACTTCGCGAATTTTCTACAGTCGCCTGTTTGTATGAACCGACTGAGTCAGCGGATTTGCTTGAATAACCTTTGCCACAGCCTGTAACACTAGCTGCAATGAGAAGCAGTACAACTGCTTTAGAGATAGTTTGCTTATTCATTATTTTTTTGTTAATCATCCTTAACCCTCCTTGATTTAAAATAATTGATTTTTTATTTTTCTATTTACTATTAAGTGTAACAAAACAAAGAAAGTGTTGCATTAAAAATAATGAATAATAATGAAAATAAAAAATATTGGATAAAAATGTAAATACCGACTGAAAGTAGAGTAGCATATGAAATACTACTCTGAGTCGATTAGATCTTTTACTACACTGGTAATGTGTTCAAGCTGAATTGGCGTTAACTGTTTAGAATACTTCATTAGCTTGTTTAGATGTTCGGGACATTCATTATCTATTTCAAAAAAAGTCTCCGGAGTAATATCCAAATATTCACAAATATAAAAAAATACTGTCATTGATGGAAGCGTTTTTCCGTTTTCTATGCCATTGATATATCCCGGATTTTGACCAAGTGATAAACTCATGTCTCGGGCTGAAACACCTTTTTCCATACGCAATTGTGTAAGTCTTGAAGCAAATATTTTCTCGTACATATTACAAATACACCTCCTAAATATAGTGTATGGAAAAATATGTAAATAATATCGTTTTTAAAACGATATGAATGTTGTTGCGACATCTTAAAACTGATATAATTGTAAATATATTGGATTTGAGCGGATACACAACTGAATGTGGAAAATCTACCGGAGTTCTGCGATGGTTCTATTTATGTAGGGATAATGGTTTTTTATGACTTTTAAGAGTCAGAGAGGAGAAATGTATGAAAAGAAGGAAAGGAAGAAAAAGGATGCGAATCCTATCGTTCCTGTTAGTTTGGGTAATTGTTTTTTCAAACTTACAAACAATAGATATCAGGAATGTAAATGCGGCTACTCCAGGATCAAAAAGAGGCATAGAATTAAAAAATATTCTTCAGATTGGTGAAAAGTGGTCAAAGGTTAAGGTGGGAACTGGCACAATTGGGGGATCTGGTTGCGGAATTATATCTACTGTTTCTGCAGTATACAACCTGAATGGAAGGATGATGGATCCTGTGGAGATAACGAAAGATTGTTATCAAAAAGGATATTGGAATGCTGCAGATGGAGTTTTATGTGCTGATTTTTTTTACTATATTGGTAAAAAATATGGCGAAAAATATGAATTTAAAATTGGGAAAAAAATTAATGCTAAAGTAAGTGATAGAAGGCTGATCGAACATCTTGAAGCAGGGGGGACTGCAATCATACACGTAACAAAACATTTTATGAGTATAGTTGATTATGATTCAAATACAAAGAAATATTTAGTGTTTGATGGTGCTCCAAGTGAAATTGGTGGTAATTCAAGAAGAGCGGGATTGACATCTAAAAAAGGTGATTGGAAAACTGCGGCGCAATTATCGGCAGGAAATGGTATCAGTGTTGATGCTTTTTACTTGGTAAGTAATTATTCAAGTTCATATAAAATAGGAATAAATGAAATTAAAATAACTAATACTTCAGCAACAATAAACTCGACACTAAACAAGTATGCAAAAGTAAAATCCTGGGGATATGATTTGGGCCTGTCAGAATCAAACAGAGATGAAGTAAAAGGGTGCGGAAGTGCAAAGGATTCCCAGAAAGAGTTCAAGACAACCATATCAAAATACAAAGGAAAGGATCTGCAACCGAATAAAACCTATTATTACAAGATATGGATAAAGACGGATAATGGAACGCCAAGTTATGAAGGA
>JAILRH010000019.1 GCA_024698345.1 Lachnospiraceae bacterium
TTTCAATTTCTTTTACATTTTCATTTGTTACTTTAGTCACTTCTTCTGCATATACTTTTGTACCTGCAATATCAGGAACTGTCACCGTTCCAAATACTGTTGCAGTTGCAAGTGCTATTGCCATTAATTTTGTATAACTAACTTTTCTCATCACTTATACCTCCCATTGATTTTAACGTCTTTTGTTCCTATGTCCTTTAATTATTTGCAGTATAAAATTCCGTCACTTTACTTGGTGCCGTATACACCTTTTTATTTTTATAATATTTGTAAGCTCTTACTGTAACTTTGATTGGTTTTCTACCTTTTTGAAAATTCCTTGGTATTTTTCCTTTATATTTTGCTTTCACTGTTGTATATTTAACCGACTTATTTCCTTTTGCTAATTTGATTTCGTATCCGTCTGCTCCTACTATTTTGTTATAGCTAATTACAAACCTGCCATAATCAATTTCTAAACCTAAATTTTTACGTGGGTAATAACTATCCGATATTATTACCTTTGCATTATTAATTTTTGTTTTACATTTGAAAATCACTGAACTATCAAATGCAGCAAAACCAATTTTTCCAATTTTACTTCCTCTATTTAATGTTACTTTCTTCAGTTTTTTGCACCCAGAAAATGATTCATCTCCTATTTCCTTAAGTTTACTTGAAATTGTAACTCTTTTTAAATTTTGACACTTTGCAAATGCATTACTTCCTATTTTCATCAAACTCTTCGGAAATATTACTTCTTTTATACTATTGTTTCCGGAAGTTATAAAGTAATCACCATTTACATTATCTAATAATTCATAATAACGAATTTTTGAAATTGCATTATCACTGATTTCTTTTACACCTTCCGGAATCATAAGTTTTTTATTTGCTCCGCTATATCTCATTAATATATTTTTATATATAAACATTCCATTATCATATTTAGCTACTTTTTTTGGGGCAATAAAATTATCAGCCTTTACATTGTCACATGCTGTTACTAACTTTATCATCTGTTTTGCTGATAACTTTGTTCCTCTTACATTTATTTGAGTTATTGGGTTAGGATTTGGTACATAATTTTCAAACCGCATCTTTTCAAACCGCTCAAAATCAAAAACATATTTCTTATCTTCATATCCGCATGTTTTTTTCATATATGATAAAGCAATAGCTTCATCATCTACTATTTTCTTAACTGACTTCGGTAATATAATATTCCTTAGGAGTATTTTACATCTTTCATTTTGTCCTTCATATACATCCGAAAATGCTAATAATGCTGATATATTAATTTTTTCCACACCAGTTTTTACAAACATAGTCGATCTAAACATTGGTGCTGAAAGTAAAGTTTTTCCATCCACACTGTATTTTGCTCCGTTTTCTACTATATAGTCTTCCTTTACCTCAGGAAACTTTGCATCTATAGACGGATGATATACTCTAATACCTTTTTCATTTACTTCGCTGCTTGTACTTGACGCAATATACACCTTTCTTCCATCTATTATTGATAATGAATTAATTAAATCAAGCATATTAATATTTTCTTCCACTATTTTATAGTTATCGAATTCCATGTCTTCATTTTTTTGAATTATTGTGTTTGAAGCTGAATATACTTTTTTCTTTCCTTTTAATTTGTATGCTCTTACAGTAATTAAGATATCATCTGTATTATTAAACTTCTTTGATATATCCTTCAATAAACTTGGTCTCTTTGTTGTATATTTGACTGTCATGTTTCCCTTTGTTATTTTTACTTCATATCCGTTTGCTCCTTCAATACGGTTACATCTTACAAATACTGTTTTTTTATCAACCTCAGCGGCATTGAACAATGGATGAATATTTTTGAAATTTGTTTCATAATCTAATGTTACATTGTCATCAAATGCATTATTTTCAAGATTGACATTGCTGGTTATTATAACATCATCAATTTCATTATCCGTAAAAGCAGATTCTCCAATTAATCTTAATTTATCATTAAGCTCAACAATACAAATCTTGTTTCCCATGAATGCGCACTTTCCGATTTCTTCCACGTTTTTTCCTAATATAATTTTTCTAACTTTACTTTTATACATTCCTGAAAATGCATATGGATGTATTTTTTTAACATTATCATTTATTTTTATTACTTCCCGACTAGAATCATAATCTATTCCGTATATTGTTGTATTATCAGCTGATACAATAAAACCATCATCCCACTTTATTTTTTCATTTCCATTTGCAATTTGCACTTCATATTCCCTATATATTATTGCTTTTGCTAAATCATCTGCGCTTCCATGTAAAATAATTTTAGGGCAAATAGCATTACTGAATGTTGAAGTAATTGCATATTTTTCATATCCTTTCATATCTCCCATTATTTCAATAGTTTGAACACCATCGAAGGCATCATAATCAACTCTATTAACTGATTCAGGAACTTTGATATATGAAACATATGTAAATGCTCTTGAATGAATTTCAGTTAATGTTGATGGAAGAACTACTTTTTTCACTATGCCATCATATTTAATACCATAATAAACATTTTTTAATTTGGACATTTTATTATAAAATGCTCTAAAGCTATTTTTTCCAATTACTGTTATGCCTTCTTCCACAACAATTTCTTCGATGTCATCATTTTCTGAAATCGGAATTTTTGGATCATCCCACATTGCACCTTTTCCGGAAATTGTTATTTTCTTATTTTTTCTGTCAATTGTATATGTTGCATTATCTCCGCATTTTCCGGTTTCATTTTCTTTTACCGCTACACTATTGTTTGAAGTTCCTGCTGCCTCGTCTGCATATACATTTGTAACGGCAATATCCGAAACTGTAACCGTTCCAAATGTTGTTACCGCTGCAAGTGCAATTGCCATTAATTTTGTGTAATTCATCTTTCTCATTGTTATTACCTCCCAATAATTTTATCTTCTTTTACTTTTGTTCCTTTAAATGCTTTTTCACCAATTGTTTTTATTTTGCATCCGTCTTTTATTTCTATAGTCTTTAATTTTTTGCAGTTATAGAATGCTCCCCTTCCTATTGTTTCCACACTGCCCGGTAATATTATTTTTTCTAAATAATTATTCTTTTTATAACGGCTGATATCACTACTACCTTCTTCTTCGTATAATCCAAACGATGTGAATGCGAAATCGCCAATTCCCTTCACTCCCTCAGGGATTTCTATTTCTGTATCTTCGCCACTGTATTTTACAATGTAATCTTTATAAATACACATTCCATCTTCGTACTTTACTGTATCAGATGGAAGAATTATATTGTCCGCATCAACTTTTCCACATGTATGTAGTAACTCAGATATATTATCAACTGATAATTTGCTGCTCTTTATATTTATTTTTTCTATATAACTGACTTGGTAGTAATCTGCCAGATAATCATACCAATCAATATCAAAAACTATTTCCTTTACAGATTCAGGTATTGTGATACTCCGGATAATCACATAAGGATCCGGCTCAATTCCAAAATTTATATCCGGATAATGGGTTAATGCTGAAATGTTTATTGTTTCCACACCTTCCATTATTGTGAAATCTCTGTCGAATAATGGTGCTGATAATAATTTCTTTCCATCCACGCTGTATTTTGCACCTTCTTCTACTATGTAGTCTTCACATACCTCGCCACTTCTACCATCTTTATATTTTGGATGGTATATTGTTTTTCCTTCTTCATTTACCTCACTGGTTGTTGAAATAGGGATATCAACTCTTTTTCCATCCACTTCTTTTAATGACCCAATTTTTTTTGTAAGATCCATTCCTTCATTCTCAAACTTCTCACCCCAGTCACCATACAGTTCTAATATTTCTTTATCAATAGCTTCCTGTGTTGTTTCATCCTGAGTCTCTTCAATATTTGCTTTTTGATTATTATGATATGTCTTAATGTTCACATTATTTTTATATTGAGAACAGCCAACTGACGCTAACGCAACTACACCTATTACTATTGTTATTGCACCAATTTTTTTCATATTAGTTTACTTCTCCTTTTAGAATTCCCAAGATTTTTTTACTCTTTACATATTAAACGAAGGTTATTTCATTTTTATTGCAAAAAAAAAAAACGGGTAGGATAAATCCTACTCGTCGCCAAATCACCAAAACGGTTACGCTTGTTTCCACATTTTCCTCGTCGTGTAAACAAAAAAAAGATAATAAGGAAAATGAAACGGAGAAAGAGGGATTTGAACCCTCGCGCCGCGCAAACGGCCTACACCCTTAGCAGGGGCGCCTCTTCAGCCACTTGAGTATTTCTCCAGACTGTAGTTAACATCTTTTCCTTATTATCTATTCATGCGTGTTCAACGCAAAATTAATTATACTAAATGTCTATATCTTTGTCAAATACATTTTATATTTATCACACTGAGACTATACATTTTATATTTATCACACTGAGACATTTTTGTTTTTACTCCCCAATGAAATAACTTACAAATAAAGTTATCGACAGCGATAGCGATTATTTATAATCGCTATCGCTGTGTGCTTGAAGCAGGAGTCATATCACATCTGATATAATTATTCCATGTTTTCAACAGTTACAGGAATACTTGCCTTTGTAAATACTTTCTTTTTATTTACTAACTTATATCCTCTAACAGTTACTGTAATTTTCTTGTTACCTTTTTTTAATTTTGCAGACAATTTCTTTGAAATAGAATTCTTAGTTGTTGTGTACTTTTCTACTGTTTTTCCCTTTTTAACTGTTACTTCGTAATTTTTTACTCCTGCTAATTTGTTAAATACTACATTGATTGTATTCTTTTTGAGAGTTGCACTGTAGATTGGAGCCTGCATCTTTTTAAACTTTGTATTGTGTTCAATTACTACATTAGAATCAAATGCTGCCGGCTTTACTACTGTATTTTTATTTATTTTTATTTTTTTCAATCTGGTATTATTGAAAGCATAAGACTCAATTGTTTTTAATTTTTTATTTACTGTTATCTTTTTAATTACAGAACTTTCAAATGCACTTTCGCCAATATTTTCTACATTGCCTCCCAAGATCAAATAACTAATTCTACTTCCTGTTAATGCGTAAGGAACTATTGTTTCCACTGTATCAGGTATTGTTACTTTTTCAATATCATCACCCATACGCGTGTAATTTGTTGAACAATACAATGTCTTTCCATCTCTGGAAAGGACCAGTAAATCTTTTATCTGTACCTTTTCATTATCTTCAGCTATTACCACACCATCAATTACTCCACCAGTTGCTTTTGCTAATTCCTGAGCTGCACCGTGAAGTATTACTTTTTTAACTGCAATGGATTCGTAATCAAATCCAACTACATCTCCCATAAACTCTGCAATCTCAATACTATTAAATGCATTTGTACAAACTTTCTTTATATTCTTTGTAAATGCAATTTTCTTTACCTGATTGAAGGCCTTTTCATTAATTGTAGTTAATGTTGAAGGTAATGTTACATCTAATTTATTTTGAAAATCAATAAAATTTTCTCCTCCAACACTTGTTATTCCCTCTTCAATAACAATCTTTTCCGCATCTAGCACACCTTTTATTTTGGCTCCATCCCACATCTCACCTTTTCCTGAGATTGTCAGTTCTTTTTTTACTGTATCGTATGAATATTTTACTTCATTTCCGATTTTTCCTGTGATAGCTGTTGTCTGATTTACTGTCGTTTCCTGTGCTACCGCATCAGCCATTACATTCACCGGCACATATGCTGTTGCCCCAACTGTTCCAATTGTTGTAGCTGCTGCAATAGCTACAGCAAGCATTTTTGTATATATTGTCTTTTTCATTTTTAATTCCTCCTCTTCAATTCAATTTAAGTATTTTTTCTTTACTCTTTAAACGAATATTGTTTTTATTTTATTGCCTAACTACATCTTTTATTTTTTTTAATTGCAACTATTTATTCCTTCTCTAAGATAACTGTATTGCTTGATTTTGTGTAAACTTTTTTGTTCTTTACAGTCTTATAACCTCTCACACTCACTTTAAAGTTTCCACTCTTAAAACTTGCCGGAATCTTAAACTTGTAATTATTCTTTGTTGTTTTGTATTTAACAGTCTTCTTTCCCTGTTTAATTGTAATTTCATAATTCTTAACATCTGAAATTTTATTAAAATTAGCTTTTACTGTTCCATTATTAATATTTGAATTTAATAATGTTTTCATTTTCTTTAATTTACCTGTATATTTTAAAGTAACTTTTGTATCAAATACATTATCTCCAAATTTTGTCCCTGTATAAACTGTTACGTTCTTAAATTGATTATAAGCAAAGGCTAAATCACCAATTGATTTAATTTTCTTATTTAATGTCAGTTTATTTATATTACAATTGTAAAATGCGTTTGCTCCAATTTCTTCAACATTTGCTCCAAACTTAATTTCATTTATATCAACATTACTAAATGCATAAGGCTGAATTTTAACTACTGTATCAGGAATTATCATTTGATCTTTGCTCTCTCTTTCAGCTAATGAATAAACTACTTTTTCATCAGCTGAGATGAGCATTTTTGATTTAATATTTACCTTATTGTTATCATCAGCTATTACATAATCACAAGAATAACTTCCAAATGTCGCTTTTGCTAAATCCTGTGCTTCTCCATGAATGATTGCTTTATTCGCATAAATTGAATGATCATCAAATCCAACTACATCTGCTTTAAACTCTACCGTATCGACATATCTAAACGCATAAGGATGTACTTCTTTCATTGTTGTGTTAAATACTACTTTTGTTACATCACGAAATGCATCACTGTGAATTTCTTTTACTGATGCAGGAATTTCCAATTTAATTTCGTTATGACATTCAAGAAAATTGTATCCACCTATGCTTGTTACTCCATCCTCAATGATTACTTTATTTGCGTCTTCAATGTCTTGAATATACATTCCATCCCACATTTCACCTTTTCCTGTGACACGTACTTCTTTAGTTTTTTCATCGTATGCATACTTTACTTCATTACCACATTTTCCTGTAATGATATTTTTATTATTTGTTGCATCTGATGTTGTTGTCTGTTCCGATTTTGTCGTTGTTTCGTTTGCAGTTGTTGTTACTTCTTCTGCCTTCACATTTACATTTTCATTTCCAGGTACTCCAACCATCCCAACTGTTGTCGCAGATGCAATTGCAACTGCTAAAAATTTTGTGTAAGTTTCTCTTCTCATAATTCTCTCCTCCTTTTGACTTGTTATAAAAGATTATCTTTCTTATTTTATTTTTATTATTTATGTTTTTTTGTTGTATACCTATTAAACGATTGTATTCCAAATTTTATTGCAATTATTTTTCAATTTATTATTTATTTTTTAGTTTTTTTTAGTTTTATTTTAAATGGAAGTTCAAAGAACTTTCCTATAAAAAAAAAGACTGACAGTTTTTTTACTGACAGTCTTCTTAACTTATGCGTATTTCTGCAATCCACCAGATAACACAATTACTTTGTTTAGAGGAGGTGGACATCTACATCTTAATTATATTATTTCGTTACTCTCTGTTATATTCTTTTATAGCTGTCTCATACAAGTTGTTTCCCTCGCTGTCAATTACAACAATCACAGGAAAATCTTCAACATACAATTTTCTGATTGCCTCTGTTCCAAGATCATCATATGCAACCACTTCTGACTTTTTGATTCTCTGAGAGAGTAATGCACCTGCTCCACCTATGGCAGCAAAATACACTGCCCCATTTCTAACGATGGCATCTTTAACTTCCCCTGATCTTTTTCCTTTTCCTATCATTCCCTTGAGACCAAGGTCAAGTAATGATGGTGCGTATTTATCCATTCTGCTGGCAGTTGTTGGACCTGCTGATCCAATCGGTCTTCCCTCTCTTGCAGGAGATGGTCCCATATAATATATAATATTATTTTCCATATCTATCGGTAATTCTTCATTATTCTGCAATGCTTCGTACATTCTTTTATGAGCAGCATCTCTTGCGGTATATATAATTCCGGTTATATTTACGTAATCACCTGCTCTTAAAGATTTTGCATCTTCATTGCTTATTGGTGCTTTTATATTTTTATTCATAGTTACTCCTTTGTTAATTACTCTTTTGTTAATTATTCTTTTGCTAATTATTCTTTTGCTAATTATTCTTTTGCTAATTACTCTTTTGTTAATTACTCTTTTGCTAATTACTCTTTTGTTAATTATTCTTTTGCTAATTACTCTTTTGTTAATTGTTACTTTTATATTAGTAACTAATTTCTAATTTAATATCAAATTCTGTAATTTGTTACCAGTTTCTTCCTATTATAATTTGACTTTTAATACTATATATTGATATTGTTGTCTTCTATTTCAATATTTAGTGTCTCTGTATTCTAAATAATTTATAGTTATTTTAACTATCTTTCTAACTTAAATTGTTCTGGTTACGTGTCTGTTAACGTGACAGCAAATATTGATTCCAACCGGAAGTCCTGCAATGTGTGTTGGATATGTTTCCACGTTTACTGCAAGTGCAGTCTGTGTTCCTCCAAGTCCACCAGGTCCAATTCCCATCTTATTTATTTTCTCAAGAAGTTCTTTCTCAAGTTCTCTCACATATTCAATATCAGATTCGCTGTCCGCTTCTCTGGCAAGTGCCTTTTTTGCCATAATTGCACATTTTTCAAATGTACCACCTATTCCGACTCCCACAACCATAGGAGGACAGGCATTTGGTCCTGCATCTCTTACTGCCTGAAGTACTGCATTCTTTACTCCTTCTATTCCATCAGCCGGTTTCAACATAAATACTCTGCTCATGTTTTCGCTACCGAATCCCTTTGGCGCTACTGTAATTGTAACTTTATCTCCATCAACTATCTCATAATGAATAATTGCAGGTGTGTTATCTTTTGTATTTTCTCTAATGATTGGATCCTTAACTACCGACTTTCTCAAATAGCCATCAACATATCCCTGTCTTACACCTTCGTTGATTGCATCTTCTAACAATCCATTCTCAAAATGAACTTCCTGACCAACCTTAATAAATACAACTGCCATTCCTGTATCCTGACAAATTGGAATCATATCGCTTTTTGCAATCTCTAAGTTTTCATTCAGCTGATCAAGAATCTGATGTCCCAATGGAGATTCTTCGCTCTTAAGTGCATTGTCAAATACTCTCTGCATATCCGGTGAAAGATAATGATTTGCTTCTATGCACATTTCTTTAATGTTTTTTGTAATTTCATCCACATTAATCGTTCTCATATGTGTATAACTTCCTTTTCTTTTATATTTATTGTTTATATTTGTTTTTCGTCTGTAATACTCTTGTCATTATTTCAGATGATTTTTATAATTTCCTGTTTTTCGTCTGTAGTACTCCTGTCATTGCTTCAGATGATTTTTATAATTTCCTGTTTTTCATCTGTAGCACTCTTGTCATTGCTTCAGATGATTTCTATATTTTCCTGTTTTTCATCTGTAATACTCCTGTTATTGCTTCAGATGATTTTTATATTTTCCTGTTTTTCGTCTGTAGTACTCCTGTCATTGCTTCAGATGATTTTTATATTTTCCTGTTTTTCGTCTGTAGTACTCCTGTCATTACTTCAGATGATTTTTATATTTTCCTGTTTTTCATCTGTAGTACTCTTGTCATTGCTTCAGATGATTTTTATATTTTCCTGTTTTTCATCTGTAGTACTCTTGTTATTGCTTCAGATGATTTATATATTTTCCTGTTTTTCGTCTGTAATACTCTTGTTATTGCTTCAGATGATTTTTATATTTTCCTGTTTTTCATCTGTAGTACTCCTGTCATTACTTCAGATGATTTTTATATTTTCCTGTTTTTCATCTGTAGTACTCTTGTCATTGCTTCAGATGATTTTTATATTTTCCTGTTTTTCGTCTGTAGTACTCTTGTTATTGCTTCAGATGATTTTTATATTTTCCTGTTTTTCGTCTGTAGTACTCTTGTTATTATTTCAGATGATTTTTATATTTTCCTGTTTTTCGTCTGTAGTACTGACATTATATTCCCGAAAATATTTATGATAAAGTTAATATTTCGAAAAAGGCGACTTTAAGTCGCCTTTTTCAGTATTATCTACTTATTCATCATCAGTTTCAGTAGCCTCTGCACTTTCTGATTCATCTTCATTATAATCAGTTTCTGCATTCTCTACATCTTCTGCATTTTCAATTGCCTCTGAATTTTCTGTGCTTTCTACATCCTCTGATTCTTCATCATCTTCGTCATCTTCAGAATACTTTATTGCTCCTGATAATACTTTTGTTACGCTTGCAACTTTTATATTGTCATCTTTTCCTGTATCCATTATCTTAACTCCGGATGTTACTCTCTTGAGTACTGATATTCCTTCAACAGGTACTCTTATTATTATTCCTTCGTTTGTAATAAGGAGTACTTCATGGTCGTCTCTAACCGCTTTACAACCCATTACGTCTCCTGTCTTTTCTGTGATATGGTAACACTTAACTCCCTTACCACCTCTGTTCTGGTTCTTGAATTCTGAAATAAGTGTTCTCTTACCCATACCATTTTCTGAAATAACTAATAAGTAAATTCCTTGTGTATTAAGCTGCATTGCTACTACATTATCATCTTTTGAAAGTGTAATACCTTTTACACCCATTGATGAACGGCCTGTTATTCTGATTTGATTTTCATCAAACATAATACACTGACCTTTTTTGGTAATAAGTATTATTTCTTTTGTATTATCTGTTTCTTTTGCCTCTATTAATTCGTCATCATCTCTGAATGTTATTGCCTGAATACCTGACTTTCTGATATTTGCATATGCTTTTACAGGTGTCTTTTTAACAATACCATTCTTTGTTGCCATAACTAAATATGTTGATTCTGAATTGAGATCATCAACTTTGATTGTTGATGTAATTCTCTCTTCAGGCTGTAACTCAAGTAAATTGATAATTGCTGTTCCTCTGGCATTTCTGCTTGCTTCAGGAATTTCAAAACATCTCAACTTGAATACTCTACCCTTATTTGTGAAGAAAAGAATTGTGTCATGGGCTTTCATCATAAACAACTTCTTAATCTTATCATCGTTTATGGTGTTCATTCCCTTAATTCCTTTTCCTCCACGATGCTGAACTTTGAAATTGTCTGATGTCATTCTCTTGATATATCCAAGCTCTGTCATTGTAATTACACAGTCATCGTTTGGAATCAAATCTTCAATAGAGAAGTCATCCATATCTATTCCTATCTCTGTTCTTCTCTCATCAGCGAATTTTTCTGAAATAAGAAGTATTTCTTCTTTTATTACCCCAAGAAGCTTCTTCTCATCAGCAAGAATACTCTTGTAGTATGCAATTTTTTCCATGAGTTCTGCATACTCATTTTCAAGATCCTCTCTTGCCAAACCTGTTAACTGACGAAGTCTCATATCAACTATAGCCTGTGACTGTGCTTCACTTAATCCAAATCTCTCCATTAAGTTTGCTTTTGCATCGGCTGTTGTTCTTGATCCTCTGATTATCTTTATTACTTCGTCTATATTGTCAAGTGCAATAAGGAGACCTTTGATAATGTGCGCTCTCTCTTCCGCCTTGTTTAATTCGAATTTTGTTCTTCTTGTTACAACATCTTTCTGATGCTCAAGGTATTCATTTAACATCTCCTTGAGATTGAGTACCTTTGGCTCACCATTTACAAGTGCAAGCATTATTACGCCGAATGTATCCTGCATCTGTGTATGCTTGTACAATAGATTAAGTACTACATTTGCACTAACATCTCTTCTAAGTTCGATAACAACTCGTGTACCTTCCTGATCTGATTCATCACGAAGTGCAGTAATACCATCTATTTTCTTTTCACGGCTAAGCTCTGCAATCTTTTCAACAAGTTTTGCTTTGTTAACCATGTATGGAAGTTCAGAAACAATAATCTTATTTTTTCCGTTTTCCATTGTTTCTATCTCAGTTTTAGCGCGAACCTTTATCTTTCCTCTACCTGTTCTGTAAGCTTCTTCAATTCCTCTTCTTCCGAGAATTGTTGCTCCTGTTGGAAAATCAGGTCCCTTAACTATATCCATTATTTCTTCGATAGTTGTATCTCTGTCTTCATCAACTTTGTTATCAATAATTTTGACAATGGCACCTATTGTTTCACCTAAATTGTGCGGCGGAATATTAGTTGCCATACCAACTGCAATACCATTTGTTCCATTTACCAAAAGATTAGGATATCTTGATGGTAATACTGTTGGTTCCTTCTCTGTATCGTCAAAGTTTGGAGTAAACTCAACTGTATCTTTGTTGATATCAGCAATCATCTCCATGGAAATCTTACTAAGTCTTGCCTCAGTGTAACGCATTGCCGCAGCACCGTCACCGTCTTCTGAACCAAAGTTTCCATGTCCGTCTACTAATGGATATCTTGTATTCCATTCCTGAGCCATGTTAACAAGTGCACCATATATTGAACTGTCACCATGAGGGTGGAACTTACCCATTGTATCACCGACGATACGGGCACATTTTCTATGTGGCTTATCAGGACCATTGTTAAGTTCAACCATTGAGTATAAAACTCTTCGCTGAACAGGCTTAAGTCCGTCTCGTACATCAGGTAATGCTCTGGCTGCGATAACACTCATAGCATAATCGATATATGAATTTTCCATTGTCTGCTTCAGATCAACTTCTGTAATTCTATCAAATATCTTGTCATCCATTTGTTAACATTCCTCCTAAATATCTAAGTTCTTAACGAATTTGGCATTTGCTTCGATAAAGTTTCTTCTAGGTTCTACCTCTTCACCCATAAGCGTTGTGAATGTCTGATCTATTTCTGTTATAGTCTCATCATCAATCTTCACCTGCTTTAATATTCTGGTATTTGGATCCATTGTAGTCTCCCAAAGCTGTGAGGCATCCATTTCTCCAAGACCTTTGTATCGCTGTATCTTATTCTGATTATCACGTCCAATTTCTGAAAGAATCTGATTTAACTCATCATCGCTATATGCATAATAATTCTTTTTGTTTCTGCTCACCTGATAAAGCGGTGGCATAGCAAGATAAACATGTCCGTCTGTTATAAGCTCTCTCATATATGTGTAGAAGAATGTAAGCATAAGTGTATCAATATGAGCACCGTCAACGTCGGCATCAGTCATGATAATAATCTTGTCATAACGAAGTTTTGAGATATCGAAATCCTGACCAATACCTGTACCAAATGCAGTAATCATTGATCTGATTTCTTCATTTCCCATTACTTTGTCAATTCTTGCTTTCTGAACATTTAAAATCTTTCCTCTAAGTGGGAGGATAGCCTGTGTAGCTCTGACTCTGGCTTTCTTTGCAGAACCGCCCGCAGAATCTCCCTCTACTATAAATATCTCACACTTCTTTGGATCCTTGTCTGAACAATCTGCAAGTTTTCCCGGAAGTGATGATACTGATAATGCATCTTTACGAGTTGTCTCTCTGGCTTTTCTAGCAGCATTTCTTGCTCTGCATGCAAGTACAGCTTTTTCACACATAACCTTTCCAACAGATGGATTCTGCTCAAGGAAGTATGTGAGATTCTCTGTGAGAACACTCTCTACTGCATTTCTTGCTTCACTATTTCCAAGTTTCTGCTTTGTCTGACCTTCAAACTGAGGATCTTCAATCTTGACACTGATAATTGTAGTAAGACCTTCTCTGAAATCCTCACCTGAAAGATTCTCTTCTTTTTCTTTTAATATCTTCTTCTCACGGGCATAAAGATTGAGAGTCTTTGTGAGTGCTCTCTTAAATCCTTCAACCTGTGTACCGCCTTCCGGTGTATTGATATTATTTACAAAACTCAGTGTATTCTCTGTAAATCCATCGTTGTGCTGCAATGCTACCTCGACATTTACTCCGTTTACTGTTCCTTCACAGTATATAACACTGTCGTATAACTGTTTTTTTCCTTTGTTGAGGTAAGTAACAAACTCTTTGATACCACCTTCATAATGGAAAGTTTTCTCTACTTCCTGTCCTTCTCTGACATCTCTTAAAATAATCTTGAGATTCTTTGTAAGGAAAGCAGTTTCTCTAAGTCTCTGCTCTAAAATCTTATATTCATAAACAGTCTCTTCAAAAATAGTATCATCAGGTAAGAAAGTAACTTCTGTTCCTGTAAAATCTGCATCACATTCACCAATTACTTTGAGTGGAGCCATTACATGTCCACGCTCATATCTCTGATAATGAATCTTACCATCTCTGCAAACCTTAACTTCAAGCCAGTTAGATAATGCATTAACAACTGATGCACCTACACCATGAAGTCCTCCGGATACCTTGTATCCTCCACCACCAAACTTTCCTCCTGCATGAAGAATTGTAAATACTACTTCAACAGCAGGTATTCCGGCTTTTTCATTTATATCGACCGGTATTCCTCTACCGTTATCTTTTACTGTAATTGAATTATCTTTGTTAATCTGAACATCTATTGTGCTACAAAATCCTGCCAATGCCTCATCTACTGCATTGTCAACAATCTCATACACAAGATGGTGAAGACCTCTTGATGACGTACTTCCTATGTACATACCAGGTCTTTTTCTAACTGCCTCAAGTCCCTCTAATATCTGGATTTGATTGGCATCATATTGATTTGCTGCATCATTGTTGCTCATTATATGAACTCCTTTCGATTAAACTGTTTTACTTTCTATAGTTCCATCAGTAACCTTAAATACTTTATTAATCTTAAATCTGTTTTCAATAAACTCATCAAGTCCTGTACATGTTATTACAGTCTGAATATCGTTCAAACTTGAAAGCAAATGATTCTGTCTGTTTGAATCAAGTTCAGATAATACATCATCAAGCAGTAAAATTGGTGTGTCATTTATTATCTTTTTAACTAATTCTATCTCTGCAAGTTTGAGTGAAAGCGCTGCAGTTCTCTGCTGTCCCTGACTACCGTACACTCTCATATCCACATCACCGTTATAGAAACTGATATCATCTCTGTGCGGACCGGAATTGGTTGTCTTGGTTCTTATGTCACGCTCTCTGTTTTGTTTTAGTACATCATAAAATGCTTCTTCACTTACATTATAATTGTACTTTATTTCTATGTTTTCTTTGAAATCGGTAAGCTTTCTGTGTATCGGTTTTATTATTTCGTTTATCTCATTCACAAACTTTCTTCTGCGTTCAATTAGCTTTGAACCGTATTCTGCAAGTTGCATATCCCAGATATCAAGCATATCATTGATATCCTGACTGTAATATGAATCCTTTAGAAGTTTGTTTCTCTGTAATAAAACCTTGCTGTAATTTGTCAGGTTATACACATATAACTTATCAAGCTGACACAATTCCAAATCTATGAATCTTCTTCTCTCAGCAGGACCATTCTTTATAATACTCAGATCCTCAGGAGAGAAAAAAACTACATTCACTATTCCAAAAAGTTCGCTGACTTTTTTTACAGGAATTCCATTTACCGCAATTCCCTTTGCTCTGTTCTTTTTAAGATGCATATCTATTCGGAAATTCTTTTCCTTCTTTTCCACAAACATCTTAATATGAGCTTCATCTTCTCCGAATCTGATAATCTCCTTATCTTTATTTCCTCTGTGTGACTTTCCGGTGCTGCACAAATATATAGATTCCAGAATATTTGTCTTTCCCTGGGCATTGTCACCATATAAAATATTGGTATCCCCATCAGGTTCAAGAAGAAGACTTTCGTAATTTCTGTAATTACTTAATTCAATCTTTTTAACTTTCATTATTCTACTGTTACTTCAGTTCCGTTGTAGGCAAATGTATCTCCCGGAACTAATTTCTTACCTCTTCTTGTATCCACTTCTCCATTGACAGTTACCTGTCCATCCTGGATAATTATCTTGGCTTCAATTCCTGAACTTACAAGTCCTGCAAGTTTCATGGCCTGACCAAGTTTAATATATTCATCTTTGATTTTGATTGTTTCCATCGTTAATCCTTCTTTTTTATTTATTAGTTTTGTAATGTACAATAGACTATTATTTTATATGACTAGTTATTTGCCACTGTAAAGTTAACAGGAAGAATGAGATAAATATAACTTTCATTTTCATCTCTGATAAAGCATGGTGCCTTTGGATTAACTAAATAAATATCAATCTCCTCATCATCAATAACTTTAAGTGCATCAATTAAGAACTTAGGATCAAATCCTATCATCATATCTTTACCTTCTTTTTTGATATAGATAGTTTCATCCATAGTTCCGATGAATGAATTCATCTTAAACTGCATATCTGAATCACCTATAGTAATAATAATAGGTCTCTTATTTCCTTCTTTTATAAGAAGAGTTGCTCTGTCTAAACATTCAAGCATCTCTTTTTTGTTAATTGTTACCTTAGTTTCATAATCTTTTGAAACCATCTGGCTGACACGATAGTATTCACCTTCAATAAGTCTTGAAACTACAACTGTGTCATCGAATTCAAACATAATATGATTATCCTTAAAGAATATAGTCATATCATCTTCAGTTCCGCCTGTTACTATCTTACTTATTTCATTAAGAGTTTTTCCCGGAACGATAACACTCATATCTTCATAAGAATCTTCAAGTTCAATATTTCTCATTGCAATTCTGTGACCGTCAAGAGCAACTACTTTTAGATTATTTCTACTTACTTCAAAAAGTTCTCCTGTAAGAATCTTATTATTTCTGTCATCACCGATAGAGAATATTGTCTGTCTTATAACTTCTCTCAATGCAAACTGAGAAAGATTAATACTCTTATTTCTTTCTATTTCAGGAAGATATGCAAAATCTTCACCTGATTTTCCAAGAATATTGAATTTGGCATTTTCACAAGTGATATTAGCTGTAAAATCATTATCAACTTCAATCATTACATCGTTATCAGGTAATTTTCTAACGATCTCTGAAAATATCTTTGCGTCAATAGCAACTCTTCCGGCAACAATAATCTCTCCTTCAACTTTTGTTTCGATTCCAAGTTCCATATCATTTGCGATAAGTTTGATTACGCCTTCACTTGCATCTATTAAGATACATTCAAGAATGGACATTGTAGTCTTTGAAGGAACAGCTTTTGATACAATATTTACTCCTGCCAGTAAGTCTGATTTTTTACATATAAGTTTCATTGTGAAAACTCCTTTCAAGTTTATTAGTTATTAATCTAATTTTTAATATTAAATATTTAGATATAAAAAATTCTGTTATTAAAATGAAGCTCGTTCATATATAAATATATTAAATTTAAATAGT
>JAILRH010000036.1 GCA_024698345.1 Lachnospiraceae bacterium
GATTCAGAAGATAATCGTAAATGGGAAAACAGCTGAACGACTGTATATCAAGTATATTGAACCGGTGACGGGGATAAAAGCAGTGGTGCTTCCATCCACTAGTCCGGCAAATGCAGCGTGGAGTTTGGAAAGACTTATAGATGTATGGGAATCTGAAATAAAGGATTAAAAATCGAGGAAAAAAGCCAATGATAAAAATACTATTCATCTGCCACGGCACTATCAATCGTTTTTAGAAAAAAGCCTTTAAATAAAGGGATTGTGAGAGGTTAGGGTCTTGAAAATAGACCAAAAATAGACCAATTTTTTTAGGGGAAAGTGATGTGGTGTGGTCTATGAAGGAAAAAATAGGACTTGAAGAAAGTAGAATAAATCATAATGTAGTGAATTTGGATCAGCTTATGCTGGTCCTTTTTCAATTAAAGTATATTTGTATCAATAGGATTTTCAATTTAGTCATTTGAGTTAGAAATGACTAAATTGAAAGAAAAAATGACGTAATTAAGATATGGTTATTTAGAGGGTTATATTGACAAAGTCTATTAATGAAGTTTTGGAATAAGTATGATATTATATAATTATGTGAAGACGATAAAATATATAACTAATTTTGTATATATTAAATCTTAAGAAAGAAGAGCGACAAATGATAGTTTATTCAGGGTTAAAAAGTGATTTTCTGTACGCTGTTGAACAGGATTCAATAGCAACTGAAATCGAAGAAAATATATATTCCAAAATGCATAGAAAGAGTGCAAGAAGTGAGTTTCGTTCGTGGGAAAATTCACTTGAGTATATGTATAAGGTCTTAAATGATGATGCAATTCCAAGTGATTCGGGAATTGCGATTGAATACAATATTCCGCAGACATCCAAGCGTGTGGATTTCATCATATCAGGATATGATGAGAAAAAAGAACCTAATGTAGTGATTATAGAACTTAAGCAATGGGACAAGGTTGATACCGTAGAAGGACAGGATGCGTTGGTAGAAACATTTACAGGTGGAGCAATTAGAAAAGTTGTTCATCCATCATATCAGGCATGGTCTTATGCTTCAATGATTTATGATTATAATGAAAATGTTCAATTACAAGACATTGTACTTCATCCATGCGCATATTTGCATAATTATAGAAAATCAAATCCCGAGAAACTTGAACAGGAACAGTATAAAGAGTATGTAGACGATGCACCAATTTTTGCAAGGGGAGAAGTTTCAAAACTTCGTGAATTTATCAAGAAAACTGTGAAAATTGGTGACAACAAAGAATTACTTTATCAAATAGATAATGGCAAAATAAAACCGTCAAAAAGCCTTCAGGATTCCATTAAGAGTATGATTGAGGGAAATCAAGAATTCATCATGTTAGATGATCAGAAGGTTGTATACGAGGAAATTTTATCTATTGCAAACAAATGTATGACAGATCAGAAGAAACGAACAGTAATAGTAAAAGGTGGTCCGGGTACAGGAAAGACTGTTGTTGCAATTAACTTATTATCAAAGTTGACTCAGGAAGGATATTTCGCCCAATATACTTCCAAAAATAGTGCACCTAGAAATGTTTATGCAAAGAAACTGACAGGCTTTAAGAAAAGTAGTGTAAACAATATGTTTAAGGGTTCGGGCTCGTATATTGATGCAGAAAAAAATATTGTAGATGTGATTATTTGCGATGAAGGACATAGATTGACAGCAAAAACTCAGTTAGGGCCTAAAGTGTCGGGTGAAAATCAAGTTAAAGAAATTATTAACTCAAGCTTGTGTAGTATTTTCTTTATTGATGAAAGTCAGCGTGTGACCTTGAGCGATATTGGTACAGTGGCAGAAATCAAAAAATGGACAAATGAATTAGATTCCGAAGCCATAGAAATGGAACTCACATCTCAATTTAGATGTAATGGTTCAGATGGATATCTTGCATGGATTGATGATGTTCTTGAGATAAGAGAGACTGCCAATACAGATATGAAGGATGTGGATTACGAAATCAAGATAATTGATTCGCCAAATGATGTTCGTAATCTTATTATTGAAAGAAATAAAATTTCAAATCATTCACGTATGCTTGCAGGATATTGCTGGGAATGGATTAGAGAAGGAAAAAATAATACAGATGTTCATGATATTTGCATTGACGATTTTGAAATGAGTTGGAATCTTGGAAATTCTACTACATTTGCAATAGATGAAAATTCAGTAAATGAAATAGGCTGTATTCATACATCACAAGGTCTAGAGTTTGATTATGTTGGTGTAATTATTGGTGATGATATGAGATTTGAAGATGATCATATAGTCACTGATTTTACAAAGAGAGCAAAAACGGATCAGTCTTTAAAAGGTATAAAGAAGCTCTATAAGGAAAATCCAGAGTTCGCGTTAAAAGAAGCAGACGAAATTATCAAAAATACGTACAGAACACTTATGACTAGAGGAATGAAAGGTTGTTATGTGTATTGTACAGATAAGAAACTTGCAGAGTATTTGAAAAAATGTTTGGAGTAGGAGAGAATTGTAGATGACACAAGAAACAATTAATCAAATTTTAAAATTTAGAGATGATCGCGACTGGAAGAAGTTTCATAATCCAAAGGATTTGGCAATATCTATCTCTTTAGAAGCTGCGGAATTATTAGAAGTTTTTCAGTGGAGTGGTTCTGATACATCTAATGAAAACAAGCAGGAAAAGATTAAAGAGGAATTAGCAGACGTGATCAATTACTGTGTACTTATGGCAGATGTTTGTGGATTAGATATTGATGAAATTGTTCAGGATAAAATCAAAAGAAATAATGAGAAATATCCGGTCGAGAAAGCAAAAGGAAAAAGCGATAAGTATGATAAATTGTAAATGTAATTTACATATGAGAAGATTACAACTTTTGTTTGACAATATTTTATTTTGATAATATAATGCACTGTATAAACACAAAATATTGTGGTCCGGTAATTAAGCCGGACTATAATTTGAAAATAAACTTGACAAAATGATAATTTAAGTGATAATATACAAAATGTAATCAAATATTTAGATTTACAATTAGGAGGATTAACAATGGAAACTATGGGTAACAGAATGAAGGAACTTCTTGAAAAGAAGAATATGAGCCAACGTGATTTGGCAGAAAAAGCGGGATGTACGGAAGCAGCAATTTCACATTATATAAAAGGAGACCGTGTCCCAAGAGCAAGCGTTCTTACAAAAATTGCGGTAGCATTGGGTACTACTTCGGACTACTTAACAGAGGGAATTCCTGCAGATATGAAAGAGGAATTGGGATTTGCAAGAAAACTTATTGCAAGAAATGTTTCGCAAATGACAACAGCAGAAAAAAGAGAAATTATAAATATTCTTATGGGGGAGGACGATGAATAAAAATTATTGGAAGTTAACGGATGAAGAGTATGAATTTATTAAAGGAGAAGTGATTCATATATTTGAATTGTATAATGTCAAATGCATTCCAGTATGTGGTTTTGAAATTGCATCACGAATGGGGATAACGCTTATTCCATATTCGAGTCTATCACGAAAGAAACGAAGACAAGCTTATAAAGCAAGCGAAGACGGATTTTTGTATGTTGATAAAGATGGAAATGAATACATTTATTATAATAATATAGATCGATGCTATGAAAGACAAAATTGGACAATACTTCATGAGATAGGTCATATTGTACTAGATCACACAGGGCATAGTAAGCATGAGGAAGATGAAGCTAACTTTTTTGCAAAATATGCTATCGCACCACCTTTACTCATTCATAAAATTGGTGCAAAAAGCCCAATTGAGGTTTATAACAGATTTGATATCAGTTTAGAAGCTGCAGAATATGCATTTAATTATTACTGCAATTGGAAGAGAAGATATGAAAGAATAAAGACTTTAACTTCTTATGAAAGAAAATTGCTTTCACTTTATAGAAAGTGTGCATAATATATAAATATTTGTGAAAGGCGGTGATTAATTTGGATGTATTAAAAAGAGTAAAAGAAAAGCACTATATATGTAGCTGGAACTACAAATACAGTGCTACTCGAGTACTTCAACTCGAATCTGAACACTTTTATTCTAGCATATTAAATATAAAATATCAATTTAAATTGTAACATTGTTTGTCTTATCTGGATAATAAGACAGACAACAAACTAAACTTACGGGCGCTTCAACTCGAATCTGAACAATTCATAAGAAGTGTCCTTAAGGACGCCTCTAGGGATAGTCTGCTCTTTCCTAGTTGTACCCGAAAAAGGAGGGATTCTTATGAGTAGAATTAATTCGCAGCGTAAAGGCTGTAAGGATGTATTTAATGCATTTTTAGTAAAATCTGCTACATATGCAGGAGATTATGAATTTCCAAGAATTATTGCAAGTTATGATATTCCGAACAAACTGATATCATTTTCAAAAGCAACGGCTTTAAAGGACACAAATCAGTGGGTTCATTTTTATGAAGATGATTATTTATTTGAAAGAATATGGAAAAATCCTGAAAAGTACCTCGATATACTAAAAAAATATAACGGTGTTATCTTACCAGATTTTAGCTTGTATAGAGACATGCCACTATGTATGCAGATATGGAATATTTATCGCAGCAGAGCAATAGGACACTGGCTACAGACGAATGGAATAAAAGTGATTCCAAATATTCGATATGGTGATTATCGTACATATTATATATGTTGTGATGGGATTGAAAAACATTGTACTATAGCTGTAGGAACTCACGGAAATTTAAAATTAATACCAGATCGAGAAGTATTTTTGTCAGGATTAGATGCTATTGTTGAGACTCTTGAGCCGAAAACAATCGTTGTTTATGGAGCTGCACCAGATAAATTTTTTGAGAAGTATAAGAAGGCTGGAATCAACATTGTTCAGTTTGATAGTAGCTACGCTACCTCACATAAGGAGGTGGTGTAGATGGGCGCAGGATATCATGGCGGATTTGGAGCAACAAAAGGTTTCTTTGAGGGTCGTCCGGTAGCGGGAGAAATTGTTTTTGCTAGTGAAGATTATGCGTATATAAATAATATTGCTAATCGAAAAGATATAGACCCTGATGGGCTATATGACGTAGTTGGGCATGGAACACCATATAAGATTAAGTTTGGTGATGGTGACAATGATTACTATACACCAAGAGAGTTGGCTCGAATTTTGAAGCATCGAAAGGATTACAAGCGAAACGGGATAAGATTATTGTCGTGTAACACGGGTTCAGTTCCGGTAGGATTTGCTCAACATCTTGCGAATAAACTAGGAGTTACAGTGTGGGCTCCCAATTATTTGGTATGGGCCTATCCATCAGGACGACATATAATTGCCCCCCGTTCTAAATATAATTCGAGATACCCTGATTCGAGAATAAGAGGAGAGTTTATCCCATTTTATCCAGGAGGTAATAAAAAATGAAATGTAAAAAATGTAATAATGAAATGATAAAGTATGTTGCAGGTGGTGATGTGGAATACATTTGCCCTGTGTGTGATGAGGAGCCAGCAACACAAATTGATAATTTGATTGAGTTTGATTCAAATCAATATATTGTAAAGATTCTTACGATTAGTGATTATGATAAAAGTATGTTGAAAATTATTTCACAGATATGTGGATGTAATTTTTTAGAAGCTAAGAGGATTTTGGAGGAAACAGGAAAGGAATTTAAACCAATGGATGCTCTTGAAACAAGAAACTTAAAAAAGAAACTTGAAGAAGGGAAAGTCCAGTATGACATTTCACCAGATTTCAATTGGTAGTAGTTAATAGAATGAATACAAAACTTAGATGAAAGATGTTTAATCTCATTAAAAGAATTCTTGTGTGAGAAATTATCTTACATAAGAGAAATGTTTAGAGTAACAAGAAATGCTTCTTCTATAATCTACTTTGTAGATTGACAAATTTTGAAAAATTTTATTATTATATTATTAACAGAACCCAACACGCCTCTCAACGATGCGGACCACGTTGGGTCATTTAATTTATAATATATGTTGTGTGGTATACTGCAAGATACGCATTTGTAGCCACAAATACAATCTTGTTAGGAATTCCTAAAACCTTTAAACTATAAAAAGATTGAGACAACTTTGTGACATCATGTCACAAACTCAATAACACACCTAACCTTGTGACATCATGTTACAAGGTTTTCTTATACCCAAAATCCAACTATCACTGTAAATTTTATCACTCTCAGTTTTAGGTCATTAAGAAAAATTATGCTAGTATATATCTAGTAGTTAACTTAAGTTACGCAACACATAATTAAATATATTAACCAATAAACGCCAAGAATGAATCTACAAAGGTAGCTTTCTATCTTGGCGTTTTTTCATTATATGGGGTTATAGGGGCATCTGCAAAGCAGGGATATGTAACGAGCAAATTGCGAGTGTGCCCCTATCAAGATGAGTTTGTACGTACAAATGCGTATCTTGCAAACTACGCTCACGCGGAGGGGGCAAGTACAACTTGTATTACAAATGCGTATCTTGCTAATGAACCACTTTTATTTAATAGGTCCGAAAATATGGAGTACTGCTCCATCCAAATTATATTGGGTAAGCATTATTGTATAAGCATAACTTAAGTTAAGAAAATTGATTGCAATCACACAAAATTATAAAAGAGGTGAAACAAATATGACCACACAATACATCAAACAAAATACACAGCTGCCAGAGTATGATCCATTTCCAAAATATTTGTGGAACATGACAGATTTGACAGACACAGAGAAATTGATTTATGCAGCACTTCTTGGAAGAGTCACATTGTCTCAGAAGAATAATTGGACTGATGAAGATGGAAACATATATATCATTTTTGAGAACAAAAACATTATGAAATATGTTGGCAGAAGCAAGTCCACAGTTCATGAAGCTCTCAAGAATTTAGAAGCCCATGGTTTGATTGTCAGAAAGAAAGCTGGATATAACAGAGCCAATCACATATATGTAAAGATTATTACAGGTCCAGCTGATAGTACGATTAAGTCTGAAATTAAGTACCACAAGAGTCCAAAATCTTGGAATGGTAAGGTTCAGAAATCTGGAAAGAGTAGGTCTGATAGCTTGGACACTAACAATAATAATATTAACAATAAGAAATTAAACAATAATAATTCAACTAATTATTCAGAAAAATATAATTACACAAAGGGGGAAGGATTCTAATGGAAAAGCAAGTAGTAGATAAAGTTATAGATGAGATTATTGATAATCAATCAGAAGAAGATTTAGGTAATAAAGATAATACATATTTAGGTGAGGATGGTCTTAAGTATTGTAATAAATGTGGAGAACCAACACAGCAGTACAGACCGAAGGTTTTTAGTCCTGACAAATTTATCGCTTATAGAGCATGCAAGTGTGTGTGAGAACTGGAAATTTTACAGGAGAATGAGAAGATAGCCAGAGAACAGCAAGAAGCTTTTAGGAAAAGACAGAATGATTGCTTCGGTGAATCAAAAGCAATGTATAAGTTTACTTTTGAAAATAGCACAAGTACAGCAGAGACAACAGAATATGCTAAACGCTTGGCAGATGAATTTGAAAAGTACAAGAATACATCATTAGGAGTTTTGTTTTGGGGAAAATCAAGAATGACCAAAACATACACTGCATGTGCAATAGCAAATGAGATTATGAAACAGGGCTATACAGCTAAACTTATCAAACTTACAGACGTGATTATGGATGTTTATAAAGAAGTTGATAAGAACAAATTTTTGAGTGAACTTAGAAGCTATGATTTGCTTATTATTGATGATTTAGGTGTTGAAAGAAATACACCATACAATCTTGAACTTATACAGAAGATTATTGATGAAAGACTTAGTATTGAAAAGCCTATGATTATTACCAGTAATTTGACATTGGATGAAATTAAGAATCCAACAAATAGAGAAATAGCCAGAATTTATACAAGAATATATGAGAACTGTGTGCCGATACTTTTCTCAGATGATTCTGGTGTTGATAAAGATGTAAACAAGAGATTGATAGCAGAGATTTTAGCAGGAGGACAAGATGAATAATAGATGTGAAATTCCACTTTGGGAAAAATATACATTATCCATAGAAGAAGCAGCAATATATTTTAGAATTGGCGAAAATAAGCTTAGAAATCTTGTTGAGTCTAACAGGAATGCTAACTATCTTTTATGGAATGGAAATAGAGTACAGATTAAGAGAGTTTTGTTTGAAAAATTTATTGATGAATTAGAGGCAATTTGATATAAGATTCGCTCGCGAATCTTATACACGAAACTAGAGAGCTGTGATATACTAACACTACACCACATCACGTTCTTTAGAGAGGAGTTATATGAGTGATCAAAAGAGACGTGATAAGAAGGGACGTTTACTTCAAAAAGGTGAGTCTCAGGAGAAAAATGGGCGTTATAAGTATAGATATACAGATACATACGGCAAGCGTAAGACAGTATACAGCTGGCGACTTACTCAGGCTGATCCTATACCACCTAATACCAAGAAGGACACGCCACTTAGAGAATTAGAAAAGGAAATACAGTCCATGTCGCTACAAGGTGTTTCTAGTAGCGATTTGACAGTGATTGAATTGGTTGATAGGTATCTTTATACCAAGACCGGTGTTAAGCCAAATACAAAAGTTGATTACAACTTTGTAAGAAACATTCTAAAGAAGGAAAGCTTTGGCTCAAAGAAGATTGATAAGATTAAAATATCAGATGCAAAGATTTTTCTAATTAAACTGCAGAATAATGGAAAAGGCTACAGCAGTATACATTCCATTCGTGGAGTGTTAAGACCAGCCTTTCAGATGGCAGTAGAGGATGATTTGCTAATAAAGAATCCATTTGAGTTTAAGCTTGGAACAGTGATTGTCAATGATAGTGTTGAGAGACAGCCAGTTCCACCTGAATTAGAAAAGAAGTTTCTAGAATTTGTAAAGAATGACAGCCATTATCAAAAGTATTATGATGCATTCTTTATTTTGTTCAAAACAGGACTTAGAATAAGTGAGTTTTGTGGGCTTGCATTAAAGGATATTGATTTTGAAAATAATTATATAAATGTTGATCATCAGCTTCAAAGAATGAGAGATATGTCTTATGTAGTAGATAGTACAAAGACAACATCTGGAACAAGAAAACTTCCAATGTCAGAAGAGGTTAGAGAGGCATTTAGAAGAATTATCAAATCAAGACCAAAAATAAAGGTAGAACCAATGGTTGATGGCTATGCAGGATTTCTATTCCTAGATAAGAATTATAAGCCAATGGTTGCACTACATTGGGAAAAGTATATGAAGCGTGCAGTGGACAAATATAATGCTACACATCAGATTCAGCTTCCACACATTACGCCTCATGTTTGCAGACATACATATTGTAGCAATATGGCTATGACAGGAATTAATCCAAAAGCATTACAGTATCTAATGGGACATGCTGATATTGGTGTCACAATGAACACATATACACATGTTGGATACGAGGATGCAAAGTCAGAACT
The DNA here is from genome assembly GCA_024698345.1 of Lachnospiraceae bacterium. Classification (GTDB taxonomy): domain Bacteria; phylum Bacillota; class Clostridia; order Lachnospirales; family Lachnospiraceae; genus SIG293. The sequence continues at coordinate 9,519 of JAILRH010000036.1, forward strand.
TGAAAGACTTTCAAAAGATTCAAAAACTACTCAGGTAGTGAAGTTTGGATAAGTGTGTTAGTCTGCCATCGTAGACCAAAATATACCCAAAATAGACCAATTGACTGAAAAAACATAAAAAATTATAAAAAGTTATAAAAAGAGCAAAGTTCCTGAAACCCTTTATATATGGGTATTCGAGAAGATTTAAGGAGATATAAAAACATGATTAAAGTGCTCATGATCTGCCACGGCAACATGTTCCGCTGGTTATAAAAAGCCTATAAATAAAGGGATTGTGGAAGATGAATGGAAGATTTAGACCATTTTTAGATCAAATGAAAATGCAAGAGACTGAGATATGATTAGGAGCAAGAAAACTTGCTCTTGTTTCTTTCGTATGGATAATTGATAATATGCACATATTAGTAGTGCGTATGAGTTAATGATTTTTTATTGGAGAAGTGTACATCATAAAGCATTTATAAGTAGGTGAAAATGTCGGTTTGAATGTCGGTTTGAATAAAACAGAAAAAACTGTTTTAGGATTGTTAATAGAAGATTCAGAGAAAAATGACATATGACGATATCCCTTTCATTTGTAAAGCGGATAATGATGAATCAGAAGACAATATTCAGTACCTGAAAAATAATTTGAATAATCAAGAAAATAATAAATGTTCAGCGCTAGTGACACGATGTCATTTAAAAATAAAAAGGTGTAGGAAGTAAAAAATGAAAGTTATAGATATTGTTGGCGAAAATTATTTTGGAAAATGGGATAAAACCAGAACAGCTTGTAGAGCTGTTATAATCAAAGATAATAAAATGCTTCTTTCATACGAAACTAAGACAGATCAGTGGATGTTACCAGGCGGAGGTTTGGAAGTGAATGAAGCTGAAGCAGATTGTGTGATTCGTGAGGTGGCAGAGGAAACAGGAATCGTGATTAAGCCCTCTGAATGCGTACTGGAAATCGACGAGTACTATGAAGATTGGAAATGGGTGAATCGGTACTTTTTGGGCGAAATGGTTGGAAAAACGAACGTTCAATTGACGGACAGAGAACAGGAAGTTGGTATGGAACCAAGATGGAAGCTTGTTGATGAAATATTATCTATTTTCTCAAAGCACCAGATGTATGCAGATTCTGATGAAATGAGAAGAGGAATGTATTTGAGGGAATATACGGCATTAAAAACTATTGGATTGAGGTAAGAAATGGGATACATATTAGATTTAAGAAAAATAGAAGGTGTTGGTCACAGGCCTTTGCAGATGGTTGCTGCAGAGGTGTTTCTTTTTGATGCTCAAGGAAGAGTTCTTCTTGAAAAAAGAACGGATGACGGCACATATTGTGTACCGGGTGGAAGCATGGAACTGCGAGAAACACCGGAAGAGGCAGCTAAGCGTGAATTATATGAAGAAACAGGATTGATTGCAAAAGAATTACACTTTATTAATGTGGAAGCCGGAGAGCAATGTCATTATATATATCCAAATGGTGATGAAGTGTATGCTGTGGATATTAATTATTTTTGCGATTCGTACGAGGGTACTCTGAAAAATCAAGAGGGTGAAGTTGATGGCCTGAAGTTTTATGGCGTGGGCGAATTGCCAGTTGACTTATGGGAGAGGGACAGAATAATTATTGAGAATATTTGGAAAGAAAGAGGACTATTATGAAATGCGATTGTGGAATTACAAAAGATAAAAAATGGTTCAGATACCGTGCGGCAGCAATAATTGTTGAAGAAGGTTGTGTGCTTTTTGCCGGAAATGAGATAGATGATTATTACTATTCCATAGGTGGAGGAGTTCATATGGGGGAGACTGCTGAGGATGCAGTGAAAAGAGAAGTCTATGAGGAGACGGGAGTGCACTATGAAGTTGAACGTCTTGCAGTAATTCATGAGAATTTCTTTAATGAAAATATGGGCACATTGAAAGGTATGGATTGTCACGAAGTGTCATTCTATTTTTTTATGAAACCAAGAGGAACAAGAGAACTTAACAGTGACAGTTACTCTCAGGGCGTTAGAGAAACTATGCACTGGATTCCAATTGAAGATTTAGATAAACATAAAGCGTTTCCAACATTTTTAAAGGATTATTTGCAATCTGAACACAATGGTATAGAACATATTGTGACAGATGAGAGGGTTTGAGATTGGGAGATTAAAACAAATGAATCAAGGGATTAAATGGCTATTTTTCGACTTGGGCTCCACATTAATTGATGAAAGTGATTGTGCGGAATATAGAACGCAGGAATTATTGAAACAACCAAACGCTCCTGCAAGAGATGTTTTAGAAAAAAGAATGATAGAACTTTCAATGCAGAATCGTCTGCCTTATAAAGATGCAGCAAAGGAGTTCGGGTTAGAGACACTCAAATGGCCGAGTTACTTAGAAAAATTGTATGTTGATACTCCAAAGGTTTTGGAAATTTTGAAAAAGAAATATCATTTAGGGATTATTGCAAATCAGAAATTAGGAACAGAAAAGAGATTAACAGATTACGGAATAAGGGATTATTTTGACATTATTATTTCCTCGGCCGAAGTAGGAGTAAGTAAACCGGACTTACAGATTTTTAAATTGGCACTAGATGAAGCAGGTTGTATGCCAAAAGAATCCTATATGATTGGGGACAGACTTGATAATGATATAGAACCGGCGGCAATGCTTGGAATGAACACTATATGGGTGAGACAAGGTAGCTTTTCGCATGGAAATCCGGAGTTGATCAAATATAAGCCGGGAGTTATCGTTGATAGGTTGGAAGAAATATTGAATTATTTATAATAAATATAATGTATTTTTCTGCTGGCATGTTGTCAGTAATTATTAAAAAGAATATATTGCTTGTACGGTTTGTCTAAAGGAAACAAATGTATCATCATGGAAACTATTGAAAGATGTTCTTTTTCTTTAGTTGAGAAAAAAATGTACAAGGATATAGATGATGAGGTGGAGCAGTTGTATCGCTTTTATGAGTTTAGGTTTTAGCGGTTATTCCGACTCCCTAAATTATGGAGGTAGTTTATATGGTCTATAGAATTGCTACAGAAAATGATTATAAAGGTTTAGCTATGGCAATGGCTAATGCGTATTCTCAGGAACCATGGAATGAGAATTGGAGCGAAGACAGAGCAATTAGAAGAGTAAAAGCAATAATGGGTAATTATGAAGCAATTGGTTTAGCTGCGGTAGATAATGGAATTATTAAGGGTGGCCTATTAGGTTTTGTTGATCCATATGCGGAAGAAGACTTCTTTTATATTTCTGAAATATTTGTTATTCCTGAGAGCAAAAATACAGGCATTGGTAAAAACTTAATCAAAGCTTTAGAGGACATTTTACGAAAGAAGGAAATATCAGTTGTTCAGTTAATGTCAATCGAACCTAATGAGATATTTTATAGAAAATGTGGACTTAGCAAAGATGATGTTACAGTGCTTTTTAAACGTTATTAGCTAAATCGGCGAAACTGAAAATTATTGGATATTTGTTTTGCCTCGGATGAATACAGAAAGATTGTGTATGAACGAGAGGAAAAAATGGATGTGGGGCATTGTAGAGGAGAGATATTATGGCTTTTGATTTTAAAAAAGAATATAAAGAATTTTATATGCCGAAGAATAAACCTGAAATAATAACTGTGCCAAAGGCAAATTATATTGCGATTAGAGGAAAAGGCGACCCGAACGAAGAAGGCGGGGCGTATAAGCAAGCAATTGGCGTGTTATATGCTGTAGCGTACACTTTGAAAATGAGTTACAAGACGGATTACAAAATAGAAGGATTTTTTGAGTATGTTGTTCCACCGCTTGAGGGTTTTTGGTGGCAGGACAATGTAGAAGAAGTAGACTATACAAATAAGTCTGCATTCAATTGGATTTCAGTTATTCGCTTGCCGGATTTTATTTCTGAGAAGGACTTTGAATGGGCAGTTGAGACTGCAACAAAAAAGAAAAAAATGGATTGTTCATCGGCAGAATTCTTATCTATTGATGAGGGATTATGTGTTCAAATAATGCATATTGGTCCTTTCGATGACGAACCTGCGACAGTAGCTTTGATGGATGAATATTTAGCTGAGAATGGATATGTAAATGATTTTTCGGATATGCGATTGCATCATGAAATATACCTGTCAGATGCAAGAAAGGTTGCACCTGAGAAATGGAAGACGGTTATCAGGCATCCGATAAAAAAATTATGAGTGGTTGAAGTATAACGCAAACTCAAGGTTGGTGGTGATTAAATATGACAAATAAAGAGATACTTGATATTGCAATGCAGCAATCTGCGTATGATACAAATGCCAAGGCTTCTGATTTCCTTATGGACACAAATGTGTTTGTAAAGTTTGAGATTGGACCATTGGCAAGAAAGTACTACAAAGAACCTATTGCCTGTAATTTGGTTTCGTATGGAAGTAATATAGTTGCGTCAGTAAAAGATGAATATAGAGAAATTGTAGAAACATACTTGAGTAAATATGAGTTTTATCATTGTTTTGAAACTCCAAACATGCATTGGTTAGATGATAGGATGAAAGAAAATGGATATCGTGTTTGTCTCATGGCAGAGTATTTTTTGCCGGATGTTAATGTTTTGAAACGAAGAGAATGTGGATATCAGCTTAAGGTGTTGGAGCAAAAGGATTTCGCAGATTTATATAGTTCCGCTTGGGGGAATGCATTGTGCGAAGATAGAAAGGAACTGGATGTTCTTGGTGTTGGTGCTTATGACAATGGGAAACTGATTGGACTTGCAGCATGCTCTGCAGATTGTGATGATATGTGGCAAATTGGCGTTGATGTTCTGCCTAATTATCGTAGACAGGGAATTGCATCTTCATTGACAAGCAATTTGGCAATGGAAATAATTGCTAGAGGCAAGGTGCCATTTTATTGTTGTGCCTGGTCAAATCTTAAATCTGTTAAAAATGCGTTGAAGAGTGGTTTTGTACCTGGGTGGGTAGAGATGACAGTGAAGGCGGCAAGTTTTGTTGAGGAGATGAATAAATAGTAATTCACATTTAGATATGGAGAGTGGATAGCGAAAATAAGACATCAGATTTGAAATAAATAAAACACGGCGTTATGAGGTGTATTATGAAAATAGAAATGGAACCAATTGGTTATGTTAGAAATGAAGTAAAGGACAGAAAATTAGAGCAATGATTAAAGTTTTATTCATCTGCCACGGCACTATACTAACTGAAATCCTGAAAAACTTATAAAACCTTGATTTTGTAGATGTTGGGTATGATTTTTACCACTGATTTACCACTTTTGATAAGAAATCCCAAATAGACCGTAGGAGTAGCAGAAATTGATATGATAAAGGTAATGTATATTTGCCGTAGTGAGATCTGAGAATGGAAAAGGGGTTATCACCTACGAGAGATGAGCAATTAAAAAAGAGGAATTATTAAAAAAATAACCGGGGTGATGATTACTTAAAAGGAGGATTTGAGCATGTCTAAATTAGCAGTTATTTTTCCGGGGCTTGGATATACTTGTGACAAACCGCTTTTGTATTATGCAGAAGATCTGGCGGTTCAGAACGGTTATGAAAGCAAGCGGATTGCATATACCCTGCCGGGAGAAACAAAAATCCGAGGAAATCTGGAAAAGATGGAGGAAGCATTCCGGATTTTGTATGCCCGTGCGGAGGAATGTCTAGCGGAAGTTGATTGGGAACAATATGAAGAGGTTCTGTTCTTCTCGAAGAGCATAGGAACGGTCATCGCTGCCGCGTATGCTGAAAGACTGTCGGGAATCCGG
>JAILRH010000107.1 GCA_024698345.1 Lachnospiraceae bacterium
GCAGAATATTATATATACGGAAAACAGTAATTTGCCACATGGGCATGGAGAATTGCAACTGAATAAGTTTGAGGCATTTCCAAAAAATCCACCAATCTCGAAAGTGTTTAGAGAAATAGGTTATGCCGATGAACTTGGCTCAGGTATGAGAAATACAAATAAGTATACAAAGCTTTATTCCGGCGGAACACCTTCTTTTATCGAGGATGATGTATTTAGAATTAGTATTCCGATAGATAACGTTGCAAATCTTAAGGTGGGACCGGGAGCAGATTTAATATCGAGTAAAGACTCAAAACAAACAACGAGGGATAAAGTGAAAAATGAAACAAGTTTTGAAACAAGTTTGAAACAAGTTTTGAAACAAAGCGATTATGTTAGATTGAAACCAGTTATTGCAAAACTCGCAGAAGTTGAAGAAATTAGCATTCAGGAAGTGATGGAAATAACTAATAAGTCAAGAACAACTGCCTGGAGGTATATGCAGATATTAGTGGAGTGTGGAGTTGTAGAAGCGACAGGAAGCACTAATAATGCAACTTATAAGAGGGTGTAGTTGTTTGTGAAGTCAATATGCAGTCAAATGACCGATTGATGAAAATAAATAGAATCAAAAACACAATACAATAGTAGTAAAACAGGTAGAACAGCCAAAAGAAATACTAAAGGATAATCTGGTTGGAGTATATCTACATGGTTCAGCATCAGACAAAGCAGAATTCCTATGCACTTGTTAAAACTAATCGAATATAAGATTGATAAAGAAGGATTTGGAAATATTAAGCAATAATTAAAACTGGGAGGATAGTAAATGAAAGTTTTTGAAGATTATTTATCTGGAATAATTACAGATATGGTTGAAATTTGTTTGGAGTATGTTGAGGGAAAAGCTGATAAAATATATATTTTGTGTGGTAATGAGGATAACGTACTATCGGGAAGTTTTTTCTTTAAAATACATGATAAAGTCGTAATGAAACATAAGGTTAACGATGTATTAATGGAAAGTGAACCTAAAATTGATGTGTCTGTAGACAGGCAGATGCAGGCAAACGATATCATTGTCAAAGATGTTGAAGAATTGACAAAACGATGCAAGGAATATAATAGAGACATTCCAACACAGATGAAAATAGTATATGAAGTTAACACACATAAGTTAAATACAGATATTAGTTATGATTTAAAGTATACAAACACAAAAAATAAGGGGTGGCTTGATACTTTTGAAGAGTGGTTTGATGAAATAAAAACACAAGAAAATGTTAGTTTGGAGCACTTTATCGAATCCGAAAAAAAATATCAAATTGATAAGTTATAGTAGAAGCAGAAGTAATCCTGGAATGGATATTTGTTTTGTATCTAAATCTTCTTCATAAAACTATCAGCAGCTTCCCCGGGACAATTTGCCATTACGAAATCAATGATTTCCTGTTGCTTTGTCTTGATAAAGTCTTTTGTATAAACTTCCATAAAACCGATTGACCTGTCATTGTATCTTGACTTGTTCTCATCTGAAGAAAGAACTTCCTGATGATAGTTATAGAATTTTTCCATCTCAACCTTTAAATCATTAAAATGCTTGACTGCATCATCCACGCGATTCATTCTGAGTTCTGCAAAAATAATCAGTCTGTAAATGTCTCTTAAGAATCCTCGACAATAAGTTTTTAACTCTTTAATATCGCTGAATTTCTCCATAAGTTCCAGAGCCCATTCCCCATAAGATATGGCTTTTTCAGGGGAGCCCCATGCAAAGCTTTGAATAGAATAATAATTTTCTTTATTAATTGCACGAACAAAATGCTGAAGGTTTAATAGGTAGGTATCTTCTAGCTTTTCAATGCCTCCTTCAAAGCCGGCTAACTGTGAGAGAAGACTTTCCTGAAGCCTGTTGGAGGCAACGGATGGAAGCTGTTCGATATGCTCTCTGGCGTAGGCGTAATTGCCATCGTGAATGTAAATCCATGACAAGGCAAAGTGAGCCCTTTCAACCCATTCCCGCTCAGTGGAAAATCTTATGGCATTTGAGCCGTACTTGATTGCCAGTTCGCGGTATTCAGGCCATTTATCCTGTGCGAAATTATCATAGTGTACATATCTGCTCAAATTTGCAACCTGCTCCACATAGTAAACTGAATAGATATAGTTATCAGGATTTTCATAGATTTTTTTCAACATAAATTTACAACACTCAAGTGCCGCATCAGCTTTGCTATCACTTTCAGCTTCAATCTGCTCTATTTTACGTCTTAGTTCAATATAAATGCTGTCATCATATTTATCACTTTCCAATCCGAAGAGGGAATCGGTGGAAATTCCAAGAGCTTTTGCAATTGGTACGATTAACGAAACATCAGGCATACCGGTGCCGTTTTCCCATCTGCTAACTGCCTGGGGGGTGACTCCAATCTGAAGTGAGAGTTCTTCCTGAGTTAATCCCATTTGTTTTCTGATTCGTTTTATATTATTTCCTAATGATTCCATAATTAAAATGCCGGGAAACCGGCGCCTCCGTTCTGAATAATTATCGCAAAATTATGCAGATAATTCTCTGATAATTTTTAATTGCCCGTTAAGTATGTTGTAATCAACTTCGCCTGTTTCCTTGTTTATAAATGGAGCTTCCAGGGTGATTGTTCCATCGTATCCAATCTTTTTTAAGAAATTGAAGAATCTGGAAAAATCAATGTTTCCTTTTCCCACAGGGACTGTCCCTGATAGCAATGATCCCCAGTCCATATATCCTCCGGCGTAGTCGTTTACGTGATAATGTTTTATATGGTCAATTTTATCAAATTCGTAAAGACCGTCAAGTTGGCTGTGGAATGCGGCCATTTTTGTGTCGAATATATATGAGATGTCAGGATACTTTTCTATAAGCCAGTTCCAGTTGCAGAAGGGGTTGTATTTGTTGCAGACTACATTTTCCACAAGAAGCTCAATACCATATTGATCAGCAATCTTTCTGAATACTCTGTAGGCTTCGATATTTTTCTCTATATGCTGGTCGGAAGTCTGCCCGTCCCATAAATGGAGGACGGCCTTCTTTGCGTCAATGCTCTTTGCAATCCTGCAGTTGGTTTCAAATTTATCTATTACATTGTTAATTCCTTCAGTTACTAAAGATTCTCCCATATTTTTGTCAAAATGCATAATCGGAATGTAGGTGTCCAATTCCTTAAGGCATTCAATAAGGTCATCCACATTGTCATACCAACGTCTGGACATCATAAATTCAATTCCGTCACAGTCCAGTGTAGGAACAATTTCTTTCATAAGCCTGTAATTCATTTGATTGGCACGTGTTATAAAAGCGCCTCCGGAAATAAGTATCTTCATGGTATCAACTTCCTTTCAAATTGATTGTCTTAGTGGAAGAATACTCCCACTTCTATAAGTAGTGATTAGAATATAACATTTATTTTTTTTCCGGACAAACAATGGAGTATTAAGGGCATACAACGGAGCGTTGAAAAAAATACAGATGTAACCATTGACATTACATCGAAACAGTGTTATATTGATGATAACAGATGAAACCACGATGGTTACATCAAGAAGATTATTAACATTCGAGGATAATTACCTCGCAGGGCAGAGCCCGGAAAGGAAAAATGCAGATATCAAGCAGATTTACAGTTGCACTTCACATATTTACATGTGTAGATACGTTTAAAGATGAACATAAGGTGACGAGTGATTTCCTTGCGGCCAGTATAAATACGAATCCTGTTATCATTAGAAAGATACTGGCTCAGCTTAAGAATGCAGGGCTAATAAATGTTATCAGAGGAACAGGCGGAATAGAGCTTACAAGAGATCTTAAA
>JAILRH010000117.1 GCA_024698345.1 Lachnospiraceae bacterium
TCCACGACGAGCCAAGCGAAAATCTGTGCTTGCACAGAGATTTTCACTTGGCGACCGTGTAATCACTGAGAAGTAGCGAAGTGGATTCGAAGTGATTACACAGAGTGGGTATCGAGTAGGAGTCAGCCTACTCGATTATGATTAGACTACCGGTTTTATCTCAGCCGGATAAGACAACCACTTCTATAAGCGGTAAGTAAAAACTTGTCTCAGTTAAAATGCAGTAAAAAAAATAAGAAAAAAATAAGCAGTAAAAAAAATAAGAAAAAAATAAGCAGTAAAAAATATCAGTAAATAATAATCAGAAAAAAATTTAGTAAAAAAATTTTGGCAAGTGTAACATTTTGTAAAAATGCAGGGTTTATATATATGAGACATAAATCAAGAGAGCTTAATGCGGAATGCACGCAGCCATGAGAAAAAATATGTCTGTACGGAAGAAAGGATAAAAATGATAGCGCTATATTTATCTTTGATTGAAGGGGAAGAGGAAAAAAGTAAATTTGAAAAGTTGTATTATAAGTATCGAAATTTGCTATATTACATTGCCAGCCAAATGTTAAACAGTGAGCATGATGCAGAAGATGCGGTTCAGGAAACACTAATTAGAATTGCAAAGAATATGGATAAAATCGGAGAAGTGGAAAGCTCTGAGACTAAGAACTTTGTGGCTATTATAGTGAAGAGGGAAGCCTGCAGAATTGCTGACAAAAATAGCAGATTTACTGTTGTAAGTGACGAGACATTGGAAAATGTCAGAGACAATAGTTCGGCGAATATAGTGAATGATGTTGTGAAAATGATTGATATGTTGCCGGGAGAAATGTCATCCCTGATGCAGTTAAAGTATGTGTTTGGCTATTCAGGAAAGGAAATTTCCGAGATAACAGGACTCACTGAGGTAAATATCAGACAGAAACTTTTCAGAGCAAAAAAGATGTTAGAAAAAATGATGGAGGAGTGATGAAATGGAGCTTGATGATAAAATTTTAGAAGAAGCAGTTTTGTGTTATAACTCCATTTATATGGAACGAATTCCTGAAAATGTCAAAGGACACATTTTTTCTGAACCTTTTGAGAAAAAAGTGAAAAGAATTATTAAGTGGAATAATCATTATGGAAAACGTATTTGGATGGGGCAGCTTACGATGGTTGCAAGTAGAGTTGCGATTGCAGCGTGTTTAATTGCAGTATTCAGTACACCAATATATTTAGGAATGTTAGGACCAAAGATTGGATCGCTGTTCGAAAAAGTTAATGGGACATTACCGGATGGGGACTCTAATCCTTGGGATGATTATACCTCGCCTAAAAAACCAAATATTATTAATATGCCAAAATACAGACTTGCTGTACCGGATGGCTATAAAGAAGGACCGATGCAAATAATAAAAGACGATCACTACCTTTGGATACAGGAATTTGAATCAGAGGATTCAAAGGTTACTTTCAAGCAGGACTTACTGACAAAATATGAGCCTGAGGAAATGGAACCAATAGAGATAGTAGAAAAAGAGGTGGCAGGCCGAAAGATAGTAATAACAACATACGAGGATAAAGTTATCGCTGAATATAAAGGAGATAACTATTACATGGATATCATAATTGAAGGTAAGGATGCGACAGTTGAGATGGCTGAAAAATTTGCGGAAAATATAACGGACAGATAATTGTCAAATCGGAATACCGCGGACGTTCTTGGATATTCAAAATTATAGGAGGGCGTATGAATAAAGAGATTATTATTTCAATAGCTCTAACATTATTAGTTATTTTAGCGTTTAGTGATGTAGGGGCAAGTGTGGTTTTTGAAGTGGCAGACAGATTTGGTTTAGTGGAGTATATTTCGGAGAATCCAACACTTCCTTAATACTTTAAAAATAAAAATAAAAAATTAATAATCTAAACTTGGCAATTAAAAAAATTAAGAAATCAGAAAAAAACTTGACATCAGATTTTTTTGTGGCTATAATTCACGACATAAGACAAAGGCGTCTTGGAGAATGAACCTCCAGGGCGCCTTTTCTGCGCTATCGCGATTATTAATAATCGCTGTCGCAGTCGATAACTTACTTAGTAAGTTATCTAATGGTTGCATATGATTAAGTAGAAGTCGACCTGCTTAATATGTTGCGGCCTGAAAAGGAAAGGAGAATATGTTATGAACAAACAAAACGTACCTGAAATGTTTGGAGCTCTTGTCTTTGATGACAGAGTAATGAGAGCAAGATTATCGGAGGATATTTACAGTTCTCTCAGAAAGACAATAGATGAAAATACCAGATTAGATGATAAGGTAGCAGATGCAGTTGCTACAGAGATGAAGAAGTGGGCAGTTGAAAACGGAGCTACACATTATACACATTGGTTCCAGCCACTTACAGGAATCACAGCTGAAAAGCATGACAGTTTTATCACACCTTCACCTGACGGAGGAATCATTATGGAATTCTCAGGCAAGGAGTTAATTAAGGGTGAACCTGATGCTTCATCATTCCCTTCAGGAGGACTTAGAGCAACATTTGAGGCACGTGGTTATACAGCTTGGGATCCTACATCATATGCATTTATCAAGGATCACACACTTTGCATTCCAACAGCATTCTGTTCATACTCAGGAGATGCTCTTGATAAGAAGACACCACTTCTTAGATCAATGCAGGCACTTAACCGTCAGGCAAAGAGAGTATTAAAATTATTTGGAAATGACGTTAAATACGTTAGAACAAGCGTAGGTCCTGAACAGGAATATTTCTTAGTAGATAAGGAGATGTTCGAAAAGAGACCTGACCTTGTATATACAGGAAGAACACTTTTCGGAGCAATGCCTCCAAAAGGACAGGAACTTGATGATCACTACTTTGGTGTAATCAAACCAAGAGTAAATGCATTTATGGAAGAATTAAATGAAGAACTCTGGAAACTTGGAATCCTTGCAAAGACAGAGCACAACGAAGTTGCACCTGCTCAGCATGAACTTGCACCAATCTTCTCAACAACTAATGTGGCTACAGATAATAACCAGCTTACAATGGAGATTATGCAGAAGGTTGCGAGAAAGCATGGTATGGTTTGTCTTCTTCACGAAAAACCATTCGCAGGAGTTAACGGATCAGGAAAGCATAACAACTGGTCAATGGCAACAGACACAGGAGCCAACCTCCTTTCACCTGGTGATACACCAAGCGAGAATGCACAGTTCTTACTTATGCTTTGTGCAGTAATCAAGGCTGTTGATGAGTATCAGGATTTACTTAGATTGTCAGTAGCTACAGCAGGAAATGACCACAGACTTGGTGCTAACGAGGCGCCGCCTGCAATCATCTCAATCTTGCTTGGAGATGAGCTTACAGCAATCCTTGATTCAATCAAGAATGACACTCCTTATGAAGGAACAGAGAAAGTAATTATGAAACTTGGAGTACATTCACTTCCAAGATTCTCTAGAGATACAACTGACAGAAACCGTACATCACCATTTGCATTTACAGGAAACAAGTTCGAGTTCAGATCTCTTGGCTCTGCAAACAGTATTGCTTGCTGTAACATCATGTTAAATGCAGCAGTTGCAGAGAGTTTACAGCAGTTTGCTGACAGACTTGAAGGTGCAGCTGATTTTGAAAATGAACTTCATGAACTAATCAAAGAGACAATCAAAGCTCATGAGAGAATCATCTTCAACGGTAATGGATACGGTGAAGAGTGGATTGAGGAAGCTACAAAGGTTAGAGGTCTCTCAAATCTCAAGACAACAGCTGATGCTATGCCACACTTATTAGATAAGAAGAACATGGATATGCTTATCGCTCACAAAGTATTTACAGAGTCAGAACTTCATTCAAGATGTGAAATTATGTTAGAGAACTACTGCAAGACAATCAACATTGAAGGACACACAATGGTTGATATGGTTAGAAAGAATTATCTTGCAGCAATAGAAGGATATCTTTACAGCCTTGCAAAGACAACATCTCTTATGAAGTCTGTAAGTGCAAATGTAAAATGCAATTACGAAATTACTACAATGGAAAGACTTTCAGAACTTACAGATTCCATTAACGAAGCAACGACAGTTTTGGAAGAGAAGCTTGCAAGTCTTGTAAATTATGACAACATTATCAAGACATCAGAAGCAATGAGAGATGAGATTCTTCCTGCAATGGAGAACTTAAGAAAATATGTTGACGAAGCAGAAATGCTTACATCTGAAAGATACTGGCCATTCCCAAGTTATGGCAAGTTATTGTTCAGTGTATACTAAAAATCATATTTATTGTTTTTAATATGATATCAGGAGGGCTGGCGGCGTTTCTTTATCATGAACGCCTGATTTGTTAGCCTTGATATAAATACCAATTTTCAGAGGGGTTGGATAATAAATTCCAACCCTGACAGAAGAAAACAGGTCATCCCACAAGGGCGTGGATATTTTAAAGGATTTAATCCGATGATATTAAAAGCTCTGTGGGGTGACCTTCTTTGTTATCCATGCAATGTGGATATTGAATATAGATATAAAGGATGGGAAAAAGGAGGAATAATTATGACGGAAGAAATAATGAATGCAGTTAGCGGTGAGGTATTTGCCGTATGGTTTTTAATCGGAGCTGCTCTTGTATTTTGGATGCAGGCAGGATTTGCAATGGTTGAGGCAGGTTTTTCAAGGGCAAAGAATGCAGGTAATATCCTTATGAAAAACCTTATGGATTTTTGTATTGGATGTGCAATGTTTATCACAATCGGATTTGGATTGTTACTTGGAGAGGATTTGTTTGGATTTATCGGGAAACCGGGATTTGACATTATTACAAATTATCAGAATTTTGACTGGTCAAACTTTGTATTCAACTTAGTTTTCTGTGCAACAACAGCAACAATCGTTTCAGGAGCAATGGCTGAGAGAACAAAATTCTTAAGCTATTGCGTATATTCAGGAATTATCTCAGGACTTGTTTATCCTGTTGAAGCTCACTGGATCTGGGGAGGCGGCTTCCTTGCACAGATGGGATTCCATGATTTTGCAGGTTCATGTGCAATTCACATGGTAGGTGGTATTGCAGCTATTATCGGAGCTAAAATGGTTGGCTCAAGAATCGGAAAATTTGATAAAGATGAGAGTGGAAAAATTACAAAAGTAAATGCGATTCCGGGACACAATATCGTAATCGGATGTTTAGGTGTATTCATCCTCTGGTTTGGATGGTACGGATTCAACGGTGCTGCATGTACTTCAACTGATCAGCTTGCATCAGTATTTGTTACAACAACAATTGCACCATCAATTGCAACAGTAGTATGTATGATTTTCACTTGGATTAAATATGGTAAGCCTGATGTATCAATGTGCTTGAACGCATCTCTTGCAGGACTTGTTGCTATCACAGCTCCTTGTGATGTAACAGATGCCTTTGGTGCAATCGTAATCGGAGCAGTTGCAGGACTTTTGGTTTGCTTTGGTGTATGGCTTCTTGATTACAAACTTCATATTGACGACCCTGTAGGTGCAGTTGCCGTACATATGATGAACGGTATCTGGGGAACAATAGCAGTTGGTTTGTTTGCAACTACTAGTGCACCTGGAAATGATGAGCTAAAAGGTTTATTCTACGGCGGTGGATTTAAATTATTATCAATTCAGCTTATTGGTTTTGTTTCAGTAGCAGCATGGACAACTGTAACAATGGTAATTGTATTCTCAATTATCAAAGCAATCTTTGGACTTAGAGTTGAAGAGGATGAAGAAATAGAAGGTCTTGATGTAAAAGAGCACGGTCTTACATCTGCTTACGCAGGATTCTCAATTGTTGATATTACAGAGTCTGCAATGTTTGCAAATGAAAACACAAAACTTGGTGTTGATGAATATGAAAACGCAAGTGAGGCTATGAAGAAGGCATCAGTAAAGGTAGAGAACAATGTAACTCCTCTTCAGGGAACAACCCTTGATACAGGAATTTACAAAGTAGTTATTATTACAAAATTATCAAGATATGACAAGATTAAGAGAGCTCTCAACAACTTGGGTGTTACCGGTATAACAGTTACTCAGGTCAGCGGTTGTGGTATCCAGAAAGGTGCCGGCCAGATGTACCGTGGAGTTGAGATGGACCTCACACTTTTGCCAAAAATAAAATTGGAAGTTGTTGTCAGCGACATCCCTGTCGACAGCGTTATTGAAACAGCTAAGAAAACACTTTACACAGGAAAAATCGGTGATGGTAAAATCTTTGTTTACCCTGTAAGCCGTGTTGTTAAAATCAGAACAGGCGAAGAAAACGAAGAGGCATTACAGGATGTAGAGTAAATTGCATGATATATGGTAATTACATGAAACAGAGTAATTAGAGCAAATAATTAATTTATATGCCTATTGAAAAAGGCATTACCTAACTGATATTAATAATTGAAAAATTATTGATATAAATCTTATACGTATGACAAATGTTTCTCAAAAGAAACCAAGGCACTTTGGGTATTGTACTCAAAGTGCCTATTTGTTTGTTCCGGTCCTACATAGTTATAGTAATCTGTCTTTTGGCTTGTCCTATCTATCTTTTTTGCTTATATAAAGAGAGAAATGTACAAGCTTGGTTGAGGACAGTTGATGATTGTAATATAATAAAAAAAGATAATAAGTAGTGAATATTCAACAATATTTTTTTGAAAGAAAAACCAGACTAATGAGGAGATAACAGAGAGTGAGTGTTAACACCAATGAAATAGTAAACGAACTAAAGTGGCTAGGCAAATACATAGTCAAATATATCCATGCAATTCTTCTATATTGTGCAATCGGTATTATAGGAACTGTTATGGGACTTGCAGGCAGTGTCATGACAAAAAAACTGATAGATATAGTGACGGGATTTGACGAAAGCAGAATTGCTGTTGTTATTTCCATGATGATTGGATTGGGAGTAGGTAATATAGTTTTCAATTCCATAACAGGAAGAATTTCTGCAAAAGTAAATACTAAAATACAAAATGAAATGCAGAGTGAAGTATATGATAAAATATTGGAATCTGACTGGGAAACGCTGAATGAACTCAGAAGTGGAGATTTGCTGAACAGATTGACTACAGATGTGGGAACAGTTTCAGGATATATAATAGGATGGATTCCTAATTTTATAACAAAGTTGGTGCAGTTTGCGGGTTCTTTTCTAATTATTGCATACTATGATCCAATGATGGCATTAATTGCAGTAGCAACTACTCCTGTTTCAATGATACTTTCTAAGATTTTGTTGAGGCGTATGAGAGAGTATAGCAAGAAAATACGTACTGCCAGCAGTGATTTGATGTCATTTCAGGAGGATTCTTTTCAACATATTGGCATTATCAAGGCATTTGGTGTGGTTGATACATTTCAGGATAGTATGAAAACTATTCAAAAAAATTATAGAGATTTGGTACTTGAATACAATATGATTAGTATTTTTGCCACAGGTATTTTGTCATTTGTAGGAATGCTTGTTTCTTACGCATGTCTTGGTTGGGCGGTGTATCGTCTGTGGAGCGGAGTTATTATATTTGGAACTATGACTTTGTTTCTTCAGTTGTCTTCTAATCTTACAGTTTCTCTGTCAGCATTGATTGCGATGATTCCACAGGTGATTTCGGCTACCACATGCGCAGGACGAATCATGGCATTGATGGATTTGCCTTATGAATATCGTATGTATGCTTCAGGGGATGGTATTAGTGAAAAAATAGTAAAGGGTGGATTGGATGTCTGCCTTGAAAATATCTATTTTACATACAAGAACGGATATAAGGTGTTGGAAGATATTCATCTTGAGGCAAATGTAGGAGAGATGGTGGCAATAGTTGGACCGTCAGGAGAGGGGAAGACGACTATTCTTAGAATTCTTTTGGGCTTAGTTAAACCATCAAAGGGCAAAGTAGTGGTGAGAGAACAAGATGGAGAAGAAAAGGAAGTGTCTCCGGCAACCAGATTATGCTTTTCTTATGTTCCACAAGAGCCGTCCATGTTTGCGGGGACTATTGCAGATAATTTAAAAATTGCAAATACTGATGCGACGGAGACAGAAATGGTAAGGGCATTGAAAATGGCATGTGCGTGGGAGTTTGTAGAACGTTTACCACAGGGGATTTATACAGATTTAAAAGAGAGAGGTGGCGGACTCTCATCCGGTCAGATGCAAAGAATTGCCATTGCCAGGGCACTGCTTAGATCTGCACCTGTTATTTTACTTGATGAAGCCACTTCAGCACTTGATGTGGATATTGAAAAAAGAGTTTTGTCAAATATATTGAATAATATACACGACAAGACATGTATTGTGACTACTCACAGACCTAGTGTTCTTCGTATGTGCAGCAGAGTATATCGCATGAATAACAGGAGCTTGGAGTGTCTTGCTAAAGACCAGGTAAGTCAGTTAGAAAGAGATTACAGTGTTGGTTAAAACTATTATTTTACGAAGGATAAGTAGTAATAAAAAAGAAGAGGGTAAAAATGACAGACACACAAGAGATATTTTTAAAGTGCCTGAGGCAGTTTGTAAATAGTGGACGCAACAATGCAGAAGTAAATTGCCAAAATGTGAAATGTCAGGAAGAAAATAGCATACATGAAATAAGTATACATGAAAGCTTAATAGATGATAAAGAAATTGATTTCAATGAATTCGATTTGCTTATGAGGTGGCACCATGTTCTTCCTATCGTAGTCGAAGTGTTATCAGACTCTGTAGATTATGAAAAAATTCCTGATGAGCTTTGGAAAAAGTGGAAAAAAGAGTCGAGAAGACTTGTTACAATCCAGTTTCAGAAAAATTATACGTGCATGGAATTATGTGAAAAAATGAAAAAGGCAGGGATTCGGTTTTGTGTCATAAAAGGAATCCAATGTCAGGTGTTGTATAAAAAGCCGGAACTTAGAACATCAAAAGACATGGATATTTTGGTGAATGAGCAAGATTTAGAAGTCTGCAATGACTTCCTTGTGGATGAAGGATTTAAACCGAAGAATATATTAGATGAGAGAGCATACGAAAGTTCTTACTATAATCCAAACAACAATGTTGTAATAGATGTTCATCGTTCTCTTTTGCCTATAGGTGATAATATAATCCTGGAAAACTTACTTAAAGCAACAGGCGAGGTAAATACATTCAGGTATGAAGGACATTGCTTTGCCGGATTGGAAGATACAGTCCTTTTATTTTATCTTATTAGTCATGCGGAAAAGCATTTCATAATTAGTGGATTTGGAATCAGACAATTGTTGGATATACTCATGGTAGCAAGAGAAAAAAAGAATAATATAAAATGGGACTGCTTATTTGAGATGGTTGAAAAAACAGGAATGTCATTATTTGTAAAAGCAATGTTTCAGATAGGTGACAGATATTTGGGCTTTTCCGAAGAGTATCGTCTGGTGTGTGACCATATTGGAGAATGTGTGGATTGCGGAAATCTCTTATGGGATATATTGGATGCGGGAAGTTTTGGAAAGACATCTACAGGAAGAATGCACAGTGTTCATGTGACAAAGGGGAAAGCTGCAGGAGAAAGCAGAATTAAAATAGTGAGAAAGGCACTCTTTCCTGATATAGTATATATGAGGCGTCAGTTTTCATATGTGGACAGGCATCCATGGTTGTTACCTGTTAGTTTTTGGCATCGTATTATCCGTTATTTGAAGGAAAAAGGAGACGGAGGAGTAAAAAATGGAAGTCTTCAGTTTGCTAAAAAGCGAAGCAGCATATTGAAGCAATATGGAATAAAAAAGTTGAAAAGTAGTTAATTACACAGTATATATACACAATAAAAATAATGTAATAAAAGCAGATTACTGTTACATTGTAACTTGTCTTTATCTCTCTATATATAATATAATAAAAGTATATGAAGTTACGGACTATATAAGCGTGAAAATGAATAGTTGGTAATCAGGACTTCTTAGAGGAAAAGTTAAAGAATAGAAAGAACGGGTGATGGAGATGAAAAGAAAAATAATATCAACAATTTTGGCAGCTGCATTGTGTATCAATTCGGTGGGATTCTTTGATGAACACAAGCAGGTTTATGCAGATACCGTAGGAGAGATAATTCCGGCAGGAACTTATACACTACCGGTCAATGATCCATATGACAGAACCGGTAGCGGATGGGATTTGGTATGGAATGATGAGTTCAATGGTACCAGTCTGAACAGAGCGTTTTGGACTGCTGATGATAACGGATATGGCGGTTGGAATCACGAACTGCAGTATTACAGGAATTTTGAATATGGAGACGGTTCAAAGTACAGCGGCAGATATAGTAATTACAATTTTAGAGTAAATGATGGTTCATTAAAGATAGTAGCAAGAAGGATTACTTCTACCGGCACGGGATTAGACTACAATGGCAATGAGGTTAATAATAAAACATTTAATTACACATCTGCGAGACTTCAAACAGCAGATAAGGTGGCAATCAAATATGGAAAACTTGAGGCAAGGATTATGATGGACACTTTTGCAGGTGCATGGCCGGCATTCTGGGTATATGGAAATGAGCGGGCTATACCACATAAAGGTGAGATAGATATTCTTGAAGCAGTCAATACAGATAAGATTGTGTACGGAACAGCACATTGGGCAGTGAACAATCCTAATGCCGACAATGAATATAAAGTTGACTATATGCACAGTGGTGGAAATACCGGTAGTCTGTTAGCAGGCGAATTGGATTTTAGCCAGTATCATGTATATGGCATAGAGTGGGATGCAGACAGAATTATCTGGTATCTGGATGATGAAGTTTTTTGGACCACACAGATTACTTCAGAGAATATGGATGATTTGCGCCAGGCACAATACTTCCTGTTAAATTATGCAGTTGGTGGTGAAATGACAGGTATTACCGAGTACAATGGCAATGAGGGAAGTGTGGATATGGGACAATCTGCAACCATGACGGTGGATTGGGTGAGAGCCTACAAGAGATCAGCAACAGCAGATAAGACACTGTTTGTTGAGAAGAATGTGCTGGAGGATTATAGTGGCAATTGGATTCAAAATGGATATGTGAATCCCGACGGTAATTGGGGCGGCAGCAAGGGGACGCTGATTCAGGGGGCAAATCCATATGATGGATTTGAGGTTGATATTACTGATTATGGAAATTATCCGGGCGAAAGTTCCACTATGCAGACATGGCTTCCGGATATTAGGTTAGAAGGAGGAAAGCCTTACACAATTGAGTTTGATATAGAATCTGATCATGATAAGACAGTTACATTTCAGATAGAACAGTATGATAATGAGACGGGGGATGTAAACCCTTGGTTGGATGGAAGGACACTTGTACTTGAGGGGGGTGAATCTCAACATGTGTCTTTGAATCTTTATCTGCCAAGTGATTTTGATGATACTTTGCACTTGAATTATATGTTTGGAGATCACGGAGAAACAGATCTTGTTACACCAAATACTCTCACAGTTTCCAATGTAAAGATACTTACAAACACATCAGTTCCTGTACCTAGTGAAGGTTATGAGTTCTATTCGGAAGTCGGTAAGACGGTTGTACTTCCACTTGATAAAGAAATAGACTCAACCTTGGTTTATGGAACTATGCCGGCTGCGTCTGACAATGGTTCAACCATAGCTAATCAGACAGCGGTAGGCAACAGAACCGGAAATATTACATATACAGGAGTAACATCCGGAGACGATACATTTGAAGTATCTATTCACGAACGGGGAGATGCAACTAATTCAGCTACAGTTCCTGTGACAGTACATAACTATGAGGTCAATCCATCATACTATGTTTTGGATTATGGTCTTCGTACGGATTTGCTTACAAATGCTTATGATAACGGTTTGTTAGAACCTAACGTTCTAGAGATAACAGGAGTTGACACTCAGTACAGATTTCATGGACTGACAGCGTCACTTCCCGGAGCATTGAGTTACCAGCCGGGTAGCACATACCTGTCCACACTTTCCATGACTCAGGGAAATGCGAGTGTGCAGGTATCAGGAGTGACTACACCTTCTTTCCTTGGAAGTCAGATTGCATCTTCAAAGGTGTTCTTTGAGCCAAAGAAGTTTATGGATGATGTAGAGGATTTCTATTACGGTATTCAGGTTACAAAGAGTTCAGATATCAATTTTGAGGAGAAGACAGCAAAGAACTCTACACCGATTATGAATGCAAAGGTGACAGTAATGCCTGCCAATATTGTATATTACGAAGATAATTTCGCACAGAGTGGTACCGGTGCAAATGGGTCAAACGGTATTATTTACAGAACTGAAAGAACCAGTGGAAGTGATGTGAATGGTGAGCAGACAAACAGCCTGACAGAGCAGTATGGACATGACCCGGCTTATGAAGGTGCATCAACAGACAGCCAGGGCATTACTCACATTATGAATGAGGGTGATACAGCTATATTTGCTTTCAGAGGAACAGGATTTGATATCAGCAGCAGAACTACAGATGCAACAGGAATAATGCAGGCGACGGTATATGATGCATCAAAGGTAACAATTGAAAATGGAGCAGTTAAGATTAAACCGGGTATGGGATTTACCAGTATCGTTAAGACTATCCTTGTAAATACATATTACCAGAACGGTAATCTATATCAGGTTCCGGTTATTACTTTTAGGAGCGGACTTAACACTGCAGAAGATTATGTAGTTAAGTTATCGTCCGGTGGTTCAGGCAAGACAGTTTATATTGATGGAATCAGGATATACAATCCAATCACGGGCAATAACAGTGTAAATGCAAAGTACGGTACTATAGGTGAGAATGGGGCAACAGTCGAAGAGGCAAAGAGCCTTATTCTTGGAACAACAGATTACGGAACCAATTACGGAGCAATTAGTAATGAGGAAAGCCTGATTACCACATTGGGTACTCCGAAAGTATCCCTCGTTGATTTTTCAAATAATACAATGTCGGTAGGAAAGTCAGTTGTTGAAGCCTTTAGTTCATACACAGAGTCAGGTGGTACTCCAAGTACACTGAGTGATTTGATTACGTATGCAGCATCCGGACCAAACCATGAATTATATCTGGGGGATGATTACGGAATTGCATTCACGGCGGATAAACGTTCCAGCACAAATGCAACTCTTCAGATTGCGTTGAAAAAAGTTGGAGGAACAGGATCGATTGTTGTAAAATATATGAAGTCTGATGATTCATGGGGAACACTGGCGACAGTTTCTTCATACACTCAGAATTACTATCACTTAGATAATATAACAAATGAGATGCCTACAGATGCTACCACGGGAAAACCGCAGGTTATTCTCAGAGTCGAGGCAAATGCTGATGCTATATTATCAGTTACATATCTGAAGCACAGTAATTATGATATTGATGTACTTTCAGAGGGAATTAACAATGATATTCAACAGAAACCAATTACAATTACAGGCCAAAATATAAGTGGTGGATTTAATCACAAAAAACAGGAATTTGGGCCATATATGCTTGGAACTATTACGGTTAACACAACCTCAGATGTGTATGATATAAAAGTGTTTAATGGCGGAGTGGAGATGCCAACAGTCAAGAAATATACCGAGACAGGAAGCGGTTATGAATGGACACTTAAATTTAAAACGGAAACTACAGTTAAATTAGAAGATTTAGAAGTATTCAGTTATGAGTTCCGATAAAAGGAGTAGAGAAAAATGAAGAGAGAATATATAAGGCCAGAGATAGAATTTGAAACACTTCTTCCTGATATCAGATTGATGTCAGATATTTCAAGAGAAATGTATAATTTTTATAGAAGTCAGTATGAGATAGAATGTAGTGCGGCTGGATTGGACCCAAATGATGAATCCAACTGGAGAGCTTATGTAGCCACATTGGACACAAGTATTCCATATTGCTATCATACAGCAAATCTATTCTCGTAATAGAAAGTATAATTGGTTTAATACCCCTTTTCAGATGAGTTCGGGAAAGGGGTATTCTATATAATAGAAGGGGCAGTATGGATATATTATTAGATATTGCGGGACTTAAAATTGGTATAGTGAATCCTCCGTTTTTATTGGATGAGGATAGATGGATACCATTTTTGTCAAATGATACAGATGTAAGTAAACATATAATTGATATTCAATATAATGTCAGAATAGTAGATAATCCTTTGGATAAAGTGTCAGGTATACAGCTGGCGAGAGGTGATAATTATGTTGCGTATAATAATGGAGATGCAAGATATACACTTCTATTCTCATTTAACAGTTTTACAGAAAACGGCACGGCGGTATTTTGGAATTGTGTGACACAATTTGAAATGAAAGAGAAAAAGGCGCATATTTATATAGATGAACAGTTTGCACAAGATAGTTCAAATAAAGGTTTTTTTAGTGCATTGTTAGCGATTGATTTTGTTTTGCCTTTCTATGGGTGCATAATGATGCATGGGTCGGTTGTAAAACAAAAAGATGAGGCGATTATTTTTACAGGACCGTCCGGGATAGGAAAATCTACTCAGGCAAAGCTGTGGGAAAAATATAAGAACAGTAGGATTATTAACGGCGACAGAGTTGTTATCAGATTGGAAGATGATGAGATTGTAGCGTACGGTTCTCCTTGGGCAGGAAGTTCTGATATCTATATAAATGAGGGTGCACCTGTTAGAGCTATTATTATGCTACAGCAGGCAAAGCATAACAAAATAGAGAAAATCGTACAGAATCAGCTTCACAGGATTTTATTACCACGGATGGCTATGGTTAATTGGGACGGAGAATCTCTGACAAAGTGCGTTGATATTGTCGACAAAATTGCAAGGCGTATTCCGGTTTATCAGTTAAAGTGCTATCCCGGAAAAGAAGCAGTAAATCTTGTGGGGGATACATTATGGGATACCAACGGGATACAAGGAACATTTGAACTGACCAATAGATGTAACATGATGTGCAAAATGTGTTATATAAGAACTGATGGTGTAGATTATACGGTTAGTAAAAAAGATGCGGAACTGACGGCTAAAGAGTGGGTAAATCTAGGTTGCGAATTTAAAAAGTTGGGAATGAATAAACTGTTGTTGACAGGGGGAGAGCCTTTTTTGAGGACAGATTTCCGACAAATTTATGAAGGATTAAAAAAAGAAGGAATAGAAGTTTCAATTAACACTAATGGAACATTGATAAACAGAGATAATGTTGAATGGCTGAAAAAGATGCCACCTGAAAAGGTTCACGTAACATTGTATGGAAAAGACAATGAAACCTATAGTGTGTTATGCAATAATCCGGGCGGTTTTGATGCTGCGATTAAAGGTATTGATTTGCTTTTGGAGGCAGGTATCCAGATTGAAATGAGTCTTAGTATAACTGCAGATAACAAGGAGGAACTGGAAATGCTGTATCTAATCGCGAAGCTGCGAAATATACCTGTGAAGATAAACAGCTATATTTTTCCTCAAATGAGAAGGTATACTTGCAATAATGACTGTTACAGATTACCACCTAACGAAGCCGGAAAGATTTTATTTCAAGCAGAGAAAAATGATATGAGTGATAAAGAATTCTACTTCCATATGAACAGAATGCTTGATGAAAAATCAATATATGCAATTTCAAAATCAGGTTTCGAATGTGGAGCGGGAACTAAACGTTTTTGTATAACATATGATGGAAAGTTGGTTCCCTGTGGACTGATGACAGAGCCTGCTACTTATCCTTTAAGAGATGGCATTGAGAAAAGTTGGAAATGTCTCAATGATATGATGGATGCGTATAGTTTGCCTAATGGATGCAAGACATGTAGTAAACAACATGCATGTAGAATATGTGGAGCAATGGCATTAGCAGAAAAAATAGATTCAAAGATGGAAAAACCAGATTATGTTTGTCAGATGACAGATTCGTTTCTATCTTGCTGTCGAGGTGAATTAGATGAAAAAAAGAAGAATAATTATAACAGTTGCAACATTAATACTGTTGTTTAGTATGGTTTGTATTCCACTGTTATACTTGATGTTTGAAAAAAAACAAGGTAATACAAAAGATGAAATGATTCAAAAAAGAGTTGTTGAAACAGTAAATGATAATGTGGATTCGAAAACATATACAACAAGTACTACAGAAGAAAAAACAACGGATAAGAATGCTCAAATTCCAGAGACTACAAGAGATTTAGTTAATGATAATTCAACTATTATAAAGGATGATGATTCAGTAAAAATTGAGCTTTCATCAGGTTTATCTACTCCTGGAAAAGGAAAGCTTGAAATACAGGATATTCAGGGTTTCGTTCAGAATAATGAAAAAGAAGTAAAGAAAGGTGAGCAATCAGTCAAATTATCTGATATCAGGTTGAAGATAGAAGCGTATGGCAGTTATACCGGTACATATCTGGAAGATGGAAGTGATGAACCAATTTCAGGTGTCTCATCTATTGTTATTACAAATTTATCTGACGAGATGCTTCAAGTAGCAGATATTAGCATTCCCATAAATAAAAAAGAAAAAGCGGAATATAGGGTGACTAATCTGTTACCAAAAACTTCAGCGTTGGTTTTGGAAAAGAATAAGCGAATATTTAGCGAAAAGGATAGTTATGAGAGTGGGGAAGTGATTAGTTCTTACATTAAAGGACAGTCACTGATGAGTGATGTGTTTGAGATTAAAGAAGAAAATGAACAGTTAACACTCATCAATAAGACAGAACAAAAATATAAGAAAGTGTATGTTTACTATAAATATATTCAAATCGGAGGCGCTTATCTTGGCGGAATTACATATAGAGTTCCATTTGAAAATATTGACTCGAAAGGTTCTGTTATGTCTGTGGCAAACCATTTTAGTAAGGGGACAAGTCAGATAATTGATGTACAAATTGTTGAAAGGTAGGAAAAAGTATGAAAAAAAGTTTAAAGAAAATAACATGTATTTGTGTGAGCATATCTTTAATTTCCATTGGAACACAAAATGGAATAATAAGTGCGGAGGAGAAAAACATATTCGAAGAAAGAATAGAGAATATGCAATTGAACCAGTTTGTAATGAATAATGAACAGCAACCAGATGAAGTGATTGCAGATGTTAATGTTCAAACAGGCAGCTGTGGAGCCAATGCACGATGGGAATATCATATAGATACAAAGATACTTACGATAAGTGGGACAGGAGCGATTGATGATAATTATCGATTTGACAGAGAGATTGATGAGGTGATTATTGAAGAGGGGATAACAAACATTGGATCAACTGTTTTTTGGAAAGCAGGTATTAAGAAAATACAACTACCATCATCATTGGAGAGTGTTGGATACGGAACATTCTGGGGCTGTAGTAAACTGACAGAGATTAATATTCCAAAGTCATTTAAGAATATGGGGCAAATAGCTTTTGAAAAATGCTGTGCTCTAAAAAATATAACAGTTGATGAAGAAAACCAGGATTATTCATCAGAAAACGGAGTTCTATATAACAAAGCAAAAACAAAACTAATTCTTTATCCTGCAGGAAGAGAGGAGGATAGCTTTTCTATTCCTAATACAGTAACAGAATTGGGTGAATATGCATTTGATTACAATCAGAATCTGAAATATATTGGCATTCCGGCAATGCTTACATCACTTGGAAGTGAAGTACCGTTTACAGAGATATGTAAAGTTGAAGATTTTTATGTTGAAGATGAGAATCAGGAGTACTGTTCTGTGGATGGAAGTATTTTTTCAAAAGATATTTCAAGAATGATTCACTACGCTGTTGGAAAAAATGATATAGCATATGAAGTGCCAAAGGGAGTAAATACTGTTGGAGAAGATGCATTCTGTTATGCAGCTTCATTAGAAAGTGTCACATTTCCGTCGACAGTAAAAAAAATAGAGAATGGAGCTTTGGATAATTGTACATCCATAAAAAAAATAACAGTGCTTAATCCAAATTGCGATATGAATTATATATTTAGTTCATTAAGAGGATTATCAGATCTTGTAATTGAAGGATATCAGGATTCAACTGCTTATGCGTATGCTACAGAAAAAGGGCTGAAGTTCGTAGAGTCGAAAATACCTTACGAACCTGAATCGGAGACAGAATCTGTGACAGCAAAAGAGCCGGAGACAGAATCTGTGACAGCAAAAGAGCCGGAGACACAATCTGTGACAGCAAAAGAGCCGGAGACACAATCTGATACAGCATCAAACATTGAAACAGAATCAGGTACAACGATAAAAGAAAAAACTACTACATTTACCACCAAAGAGAATATATTTGTAGGGAAAGCAAAAATAAAAAATGCTAAGATAAAAAAGCTGAAACTTAAACTTTCAATTTACAAACTTGGAAATGTTAATGGATATGAATTACAAATATCAAAAGATAAGAAATTCAAAAAAATATTGTTAAAGAAAAAAACATCGAAGATTAATATATCTATTAAATTTAAAAAAATAGCAAAGTACAAGATAGTATTTGTAAGAGTAAGGGGATATCGAAAAGTACAAAATAAAATTATTAAAGGAAAATGGTCAAAGGCAATAAAAGTTAAGAGAAAGTGACAATAATTACAGAGGAAAAGTAAAATGAATTCTTCATACTGATTAAGTATCATAAGTTTTAGCTACACAAATCATTATATTATTAAGTTTAAATAAGAAGATGTTTTGTTTAATGCGTTTTAAACCTTAAGATAATTAACTATTTTTGCGGTTTCAATAAGTTATATTGACATTCTTTTTTTGCGGTGATTATAATTTGAACTGTGGGAATGATACAATTATTCCGATTAAATAAATACAAAAAATGATTTTGAGAAGCAAGGGCGCTTTGAGTATAGTACTCGAAGTGTCTTTTTTTTCTTTATAGGATTAGGGTGTCAAAAGACACATTCTATATATTATATTTAAGTTTGTACCTTGAAAATTTAACACGAATTGATTAATTAAAGAGTTTGTGATGTGATATTATGTGATTTGAGAACAACAAGTAACCTATCCTTTAG
>JAILRH010000034.1 GCA_024698345.1 Lachnospiraceae bacterium
TACCTTATTAACAAGGGCGCGTAGCGCCGCATTTTTTCGAAAATTTGTCAAGTGTTTTTGACAAAAAAAGTGGGGGATTTTATAAAAAAAGGAATCTGAAAGCCTTGAATTTACTGGCTTAAAGATTCCGAGAGATTATTATAAGTGAAAGGAGGTTAAAAATGGAGTTTGAAGAAATTTACAGAACGTATTTCCAAGATGTATTTAAGTACATAAGAGGACTTACGGCAGACGAACATCTTGCGGAAGAGATAACCAGTGAGACTTTCTTTAAGGCATTTAAGGCTATTGATAATTTTAAGGGGGATTGCGATGTAAGGGTGTGGCTTTGCCAGATTGCAAAGAATACATTATTTACACACGCAAATAAGAATAAAAGAGTAATCAATATAGAGGATGAATCGGTAATTGAGCAGACCCAGGAAGGTATAGAGCATATGCTTGTTAATAAAGAGGCTGCTTTCGAGATTCATCAGTCACTTCATAAGCTGAAAGAGCCGTATAAGGAAGTTTTTTCTCTCAGGATATTTGGAGAACTGTCTTTCAAACAGATAGCCCTGTTATTTGGAAAGAGTGAGCATTGGGCATGTGTAACTTTCCACAGGGCAAAAGAAATGATAAGGAGGGAAATGGAGCATGAGAATTGATTGTGAAGTTATGAGTGATCTGTTGCCACTTTATGTCGAGGACCTTACAAGCGAAGAGAGCAATGAGATAGTAAGGGAGCATCTGAGTTACTGTGGTGAATGCAGAGAAAAATATGAAAAACTTAAAGCCGGTGAAAATATAATAGAAGATGACGGTAGTTTATTAAAGAAGATAGCAAAGAAGTACAGATATAATAAAATAGCATATTTTGTAACAGTATTATTTGCAATTACGTGTTTGGTGACCATTGGATATGGGCGTGTGACGTTTGATGCCCAGGATGTATGGAAGGTATTTTATCTTTATCCGGTGGTGATATTTATTTATTCGGCAGTAGTAGGAAGAATGAATAATAAGAAGAAGTATCTGTTTGCACCGATAATATCTATGGCATATGTGTTTACATTAATTGCAGCTAATCCGAGTTACCTGGAAAACAGTGTTTCAGGTGTGCTTGATATTATATTTATAGGATTTGTATCCTTCATGATTGGAACAGCTGTTTCGATAGCGGGTATGGCATTAGGTGGATTCGGAGATGCGATTGATTATTATATCAGAAGAAAAATAAAACGATAGTGTCAGGTGAAAAAAATCAGATGAAAAAATCAGATGACCTTAAAAAGTCTTAAATGAAATGAAAGGAGAAATTGATATGAAATATAATTGTAATTTTGTGGGAGATTTACTTCCTTTATATGCAGAGAAAATGGCTAATAACAAAACAATGAATATTGTAGAGGAACATTTGGAAGAGTGTCCTGAGTGCGCGAAGAAAATAAATTATATGAAAACGGATCTGTTTAAAGTGAGAAACTTTGAGGACGGAGTTAAGTTTTTTAAAAAAGATATCAGAAGAAATATAGTATCATATGTAACATGGGGATTATATATTCTTGTATGTACATTGTGTGTAATAGGATCGGTAATAATAAATATTCTTTCTGAACATGGTGGATTTGTAGATGAAACAATCCCACCTCAGATAATCTTTTTATATATGGTGCTTCCTGTTTGCAGTTTAGTTGGCGGAATAGCATTGGGCACAGAGAAAAGCTGGTGGAAACTTCTTGCACCAATTGGATTTGTGCTTGGAGGATGCATTGTTTTGTTATCGGCAGATACCAGTTATTTAAGTGACCTGGAAGAAATTAAATCAATGATTAGTATGAACATCTTTCTTGATGGAACTACTTCTGTCATAGGTTTGGTGATTGGAATAATTGCAAGATCAGTAAAGGGATTACTGACAAAATAATAATTATTTGTTAATTTTATTAATTGTTGAATTATTCTGTTTGTTTTGTTTGAATGAAGTGTTATAATACCCATTGGAATAAAACAAAGGACGGTTAGCATTATGAGAAAGACAAAGATTATTTGTACAATTGGACCAGCTAGTGAAAACGAAGAAATCCTCACCCGGATGTGTATGGCAGGAATGAATGTTGCAAGACTGAATTTCTCTCACGGAACACACGAGGAGCATCAGACAAAGATAGATTTGATTAAGAAGGTAAGAGAAAAACTCAACCTGCCAATTGCTATCATGCTTGATACAAAAGGACCTGAATACAGAATTAAGACTTTTGAAAATCATAAGGTAGTTTTGCAGGAAGGTGATCAGTTCATTTTTACTGTTGATGATGTTGAGGGAAATGAGCAGAGAGTATCAGTTAATTACAAGAACCTTATCAACGAGATAAGTGTTGGCGAGAGGATTCTTGTCAATAACGGATTACTGATTTTCGAGGTTGTTGAACTCAATAAAACAGAGGCCATCTGTAAGGTTATTGCAGGAGGCGAACTGTCAGACAGAAAGAGTATGAATTTCCCAAATCATGTCTTAAAGGGTGACTACTTAAGTGAGCAGGATAAGGATGATATCCTTTTTGGAATAAAAAATGATGTTGATTATATTGCTGCTTCATTTGTTTCAAATAAGAGTGATATCAACTCTGTCAGAGAATTCCTCAATGAGAATGGAGGAAATGATATTGACGTAATTGCAAAGATTGAGAATAGAGCAGGCGTTGATAATATAGAAGAAATCTGTGATATCGCTGATGGAATCATGGTTGCCAGAGGAGACCTTGGAGTAGAGATTCCGTTTGTGGAAGTTCCTTCTATTCAGAAGTTCCTAATTAAGAAATGCAGACTTCTCGGAAAGCGTGTTATCACAGCAACTGAAATGTTAGAGTCTATGATTCAAAATCCAAGACCAACAAGAGCAGAGATTTCTGACGTTGCAAATGCTGTTTATGACGGCTCGTCGGCAATTATGTTATCAGGTGAATCCGCATCGGGAAAATATCCTGTGGCAGCAGTTAAGAACATGGCAGAGATAGCTGAGTATACAGAAACAAAAATTGACTATACAAAGAGATTTTCCAATACAGATTATGTGATAAAGAGTAATATTGATGCGGTTTCCCACGCAACATGTGCCATGGCAATTGACACAGGCGCAAAGGGAATTGTCATCAGTTCGCTTTCAGGTATTACAGTTCGAATGGTGAGCAGATTCAGACCGCCTGTCGATATTATCGGAATGACTACTTCGGAAAAGGCTTGGAGAAAGTTGAACCTCAGCTGGGGTGTAACACCGGTTCTCAGTGAAGAGTTCAACTCGGTAGATGTAATGTTCTATCATGCACTTCAACATGCAAAGAATGTGTTTGGACTTAATAAGGGGGACAATGTTGTTCTTACCGGAGGATCAGCCGGAGGAAAATCAGGAAACACAAATACAATCAGATTGGAATCAATATAAAATCAATATAAGATAAATGTAAAATGTCGCGTCAGTTGTTGCTGGCGCGAATTTTGCATAAGCAAATATTTTTACACTACAGGGAGAAACAAATTTTATAGTAATGATATATAGTAATGATATATATTATTGTTATATATTGTTATTTATCCGGGTCGGATAAAACACCCACTTTTATAAGTGGTGAATAAAAGGCATAGAGTAATAAATAGGTAGTAAAAAAATAAAAGTGAAAAGTAAAAACAGGAAGAAAAAGATAGGGAGAAAGTATGATTACAAGATACAAATATAAAGCATCACAGCCTTATGGCTTACATGATATGGAAGTAAACAACATTTCATTTATAGATAATGAAACTGTACAACTTCAGTTTGAGGAAGGGTATGTAAAGTTAGAAGAACCATACCAAAAAGTTAAAGGAAATATCACAATAGAAAAAGTGGATCCGGACTTTTCTAATGTAGTACTTCTGAGTAAGGATGGAAAGTTTGGAAAATTTACGGGTAATAAAATGGAACTGAAGGAATTTCTTGAAAAGTATGATGACTACACTTTTGAGATAGTGGATGAACTGTATGGATTCAACAGGGTTGAATACAGTGGTTTTTTGAAACCTAAAAAAGGAAAATGGATTGAGATGACGATGTTCATTTATCATTCCGGGGACATTGTATACGAAACAGAAGAGTAGTATTGAACAGTTTGGAATTGGAGTTAAAAATGAAGAATTCATATAAGTTTTTTGAAAATAAAGAATGCAAGTATTTTCCATGCCATAAGGGCTTGGAGGATTTTAACTGCATGTTTTGTTATTGCCCGATGTACACAAAGGAAAAGTGTCTTGGGAATCCTTCATTCATAGATAAGGGGGACAGAAAGATTAAGGATTGTTCTAAATGTGTGTTTCCGCATGTTCCCGAAAACTATGAAAAAATCATGCAGTTTTTGAGAGAGAATAACTAGGATAAATGTAATAAATATATGGAAATGTGGGAGGATTTTAACGATGTATTATAGAGTACACACAGCTGATATAGCTTATGCTACAAAACAACCAAGAGGTATTTTTGCGGCTATTGGAAAATTAGTTGACGGAAAAGTTTTGAATGAGGAAGAAACTAAAGAATACTGGAAGAATCGTGAGTATTTTGAAGTGGTTCTTCCTGTTCCCCCATACTATGAGCAGGGAAATCCTGATGGGGCCATTACATGGTTTAAGAATAATGAAAAAGGAAATGACATTTACAGTCAGTTGACATTTTACAGAGCAATGGCTAAGAAGTATGGACTTAAATTATACAAATCAGAATGCAGTGAAATTCCGGGAGAAGTTATTTATGAAGATGAATTTCAGATTGCAGTTAAAAATATGAGAGATGATGTTAAGACAACAATAAATGAATGTATGGATTAAAAGTTACAACCATGATAGCATATCGATAGAAGTAAGATTGAGAAAATGCATAGGAAAAGAACAGTAAGAAAGAAGGTGCAGTAAATGCCTGTAATTAGTAATTTGTTTGAAAAAAATATAACCGACAAAACAATATTTTCTTTTGAAATTGTTACTCTTCACACAAGCGGAATGCGATTTGTGTCTGAGCATGAGATTTTGGTGAAAGGCGGAAAAGCAGAAATCTCGCTTTATGGAATCAGATTTTCACATGGAGAGAACGAGGACAGACGTGTATTGGAAAAACGTGCTATTTGCAGCATCGATGAAGTGTTGAAATTGCTTAATGACTGCAAACTTCTTTCCTGGGACGGATTTGATGGCCCTCATCCAAAGAATGTCCTGGACGGCACAATGTTCAGATTAAACGCTGTTGTCAATGGAGATAAAACAATATCTGCTCAGGGTTCGCAGAATTTTCCTAAGCATTACAGAGATTTTACAGATGGATTATATAATCTCCTAAATAATGACGAAGAAAAAGAAGATTAGAACAAATCCACTTAAATATGTAATTGGATTTAGCACTTTGGCAAAAGAAAAATATAAGATATTTTACATAAATAG
The DNA here is from genome assembly GCA_024698345.1 of Lachnospiraceae bacterium. Taxonomy (GTDB): domain Bacteria; phylum Bacillota; class Clostridia; order Lachnospirales; family Lachnospiraceae; genus SIG293. Next base: position 5,443 of record JAILRH010000034.1, read on the forward strand.
GGGGATATTGTATAATAAAAATATATATTTTGAACGAATTTGTTGCAGTAATATATACTGCAACTTTTACAACCGGATAGCAAAAATACTTATTTATTGCAAATATGAGGAGGAAAGACTATGAAGAAAACTTTATCAATTTTATTTTCATTTGCCATGGTTGTATCATCAATTAATGTGCAGCCTGTTCATGTAATTGCGGATGATACGATTAATGTTTCAACCAACGCAGAACTAAAGGCAGCTCTGGACAGAAAATCGCCGGTTCAGGCAATTAATATTGTGGATAGTTTTACTGTAAATGATGATTGCACCATAAAGTTGGACCCTGCCCATATTGATTATTATTCAAATACTGTCATGACAATTGAGGAAGGTGTGACATTGACTATTGGAGATGGTGGAAGAATTGGCAGTTTTTGGCCTTCATATGAGGGTGATTGGGAGACACCGCCTTTGCCAAATAGCAGTGTCGTTAATAACGGTCAGATTATAGTTGAAAAAGGTGGCGCTACAGAGGCAGATTTTGATGTTAATAATGGCTCAATCCTTGTAAAAGATGGTGGTAAGGCAGTCTGCTGTAACACGAACAACGGTGATGTTATAGTCGAAAGTGGTGGAGATTATTTGACAACCCAAGGTGGCACAGCGGTAAACTTCGGACGCATAGTGATAGAAAAGGGTGCAGTTATGAAGTCACGCTTTGGAACTTCGATTATCAATGAAACAGAAGGTGAAATTAGTCTTGAAGGCCAATTCTATTGTGGTTGTATAGGATTAAAAAATGCAGATGTATGCTGGTTTGAAAACAGAGGTACAGTGAGCGGAAATGGAGATTTGATTATATATGAAGCATCTCATGAAGAATTGCCGGTAGCGGATATGGATGGCTTGATTTTGGATGTTATGTCATTACTTGGACAGGAAAAGAGATTTGAAAACTGGGAAGACATTAATATTTACAAAAAGATAGAAGCGTCTGATTTTAACCAGATAAAAGCTGCTACAACAGGTCTGAGAAAAGTTGCCGGTGAAGAGGTTGAGGGTGATATGGATACCTTGATTGAACTTACTGACAATATTGAGGTTCAGTTCGGTGAAACTATTGAAACAATGGCGCAGATAACCATTCCGGAGGGCACGACTCTCACATTGAATACAGGTGCAGATGTATCTTGTGGTATCGAAAATTATGGAACAGTAGATGTGAAGACTGGAGCATTTCTTTCAACTACAATGGGTGGTAGTATTGTTAATCACAATAAGATTTTTGTGGCGGATAAGTCTATTTTAAGAAGCCAGATGGGTGGACAGATAATCAATTGTGATGGTGCCGATATGGTGATGAATGGAATCCTTTGTTGTGGATATATTTTCCATGACGGCATTGAAGAGGTTTGGTTTGACAATAATGGAAGAATCTGTGGTGATGGCAAATTCTACTTCTATGGAGCAGAAAATGGTCAGGAGATAGAACCTTCTGAATTACCCGGACCTACTCAGAAAGTTCTGAATCAGATTGGTAAAAATGCAGAAGTAACATCCATGTTTATTCAGTTAAGTCATATAGCGGATGAAGGAACTGTAATCGAGGAACCATCATACGACAAAGAAGGAATCAAGGCTCATAACTGTGTTGTTTGTGGTGCGGCTATGGAAAATGAAACTATTCCAAAACTCACAAAAACTGAAGAAACAACAAAGGCTGAAGAAATCGCAAAACCGTCAGAAACAACAAATACTGCAGTGACAACAAAGGCTGAAGAAACAACAAAGCCGGCAGAAGTTGTAATTAAAGCTCAGCGAAAAGATAATACGCTTTCAGTAAAAGGAAAGAAACCTAGCCTTAAATATAATAACCTGAAAAAGAAAAAACAGACTATAAAACTGAAAAACGCTATTACAATAAAAGCAGCAAAAGGAACTGTTACTTATAAGGTTGTGAAAGCTGTGAGGGGCAAGAAGAATTATAAAAAGTATTTTAAAATAGCAAAGAACGGTAACATTACAGTCAAAAAAGGACTCAAAAAAGGAACATACAAAGTAACAGTAGATGTTACTGCAACAGGTGATAAGGATTATAGTGCTGCAACAAAAACTGCTGTTATCTCGATTAAAGTAAAATAATGATAAAAAAATAAAGTCACTTGTGGTCTCAGTCAGTTACTGGTCTATTGCTGATGGAAAAAGATACTGCAAAGTGGAGATTTAAGTTTTCTAATATTATAAGAAAATTTGATTAGATAAGTATCAGAAACCATCAGACGATAGAAATATTGTTTGGTGGTTTCTTTCATTTTAGGAGGATTGAAAATGAATCACAAGGGAACAAAAATACATTTTTTATTGGTACTCATAAGTTGCTCGTCCGCTTTTTAGCGCACTGACATAATGCTTTTCGTTGCAATCGGAAGATAGAATTCTCCATGCTTCACCGTTAGTGTGTAGATTGATGATTTCGAGTACATAATCATCTAGTTCTATCTTTAAATCACCGATTTGATTTGTTGTGATTCTTTTTATAATCTTTCCTTCGACTTCTTTTTTATTACACCATGTATCAAAATAGTTATTGCCTGGGGTGTCCCAATTGTCGTCGTCTATAGAGTGATATATGTCATCGTTAGCTGCTATTATTTTTTTATCTTTTAGAAACCTAAATGATGATTGAATATGAATTTCAAACTCGCTCTTATGTTTCATATTATTGTTCCAATCGTGAGTGTCTATTTCTTCTCCAATGGCAATCCATACCATATCGCTGCAACGTCCGATTCCAGAAATTCTTTTATTAATTAAATCCTCGATATGAATCATTATATTCCCTCCTCTTTAGACTCAGAGTATGCTAAATGATTTTATAGTAAGCGTATTAAGTACAGGTGATAATTTAATGATAACACATAAAGCATGCAACAGATTTTTTTTTTTGCAACCATTTGTTGGTGATTTGGTATATTATATATGAACATGTTCAAAAGAAAAGAGAGGCAGACAATGGAAGAAGCAAAAATACTTCATCGTCTTAAGAAAGGTGATGTTAAAGCATTGAATGAAATAATTGATATCTATTCAAATTATATACAGACAATAATCGTAAATATTATTGGTGGTTCAATGTCAGCAGAAGATATCGAAGAGGTTGCATCAGATGTTTTTTATATAATATGGAACAAAGCAAAAGAAATTCGTTACGGTAAATTGAAAGCTTATATTAGCAGTGTGGCAAGAAGAGCGGCGTTGAAAAAGTTAAGAGAACGTAATGTGCATATTTCTTTTGATGATGACAATTTTGAAATAATTAATGGAATCCGTTCAGAAGAAGTGACAGAAAATAGAATTTTGCAAAAAGAATTAGAAAGCGTAATTAACAAAGCTTTAGACGAACTGAACAATGATGAAAATGAAATTTTCTTGAGACATTACTACTACTGTCAGTCGGTTGGAGATATAGCTACCAATATGGGAATGAATAGATCAACTGTAAAATCTAAACTGGCACGAGGTAGAAAAAAACTTCGAAGGATATTAGAGGATGGAGGCTATTATTATGAGAATAAGTGAAATGATGGATTACATATTTGATGATTCTTTAGAGATTGAAGATAAAAGTATTGTTTCTTCCGAAAGAATAAAGGAGTTAACAATGAAAAAAATAGAAAGCGGTAAGAGCAGAAAGAAAAATATAAAAATACCTTTAAAAATTTCAGTGGCAGTGGCAGCTATATGCTTAACAGGAGCAATTGGAGTGGCAGCAGCAACTGTACTTAAGGTTGATTTTTATGAAGGTTTATTGGGGAATAAAACCAAGCCTAATGTTGAAGCGCATACAGAGTATCAAGTTGATGAGGATAAGGGATTGGTTCCATATCAGATGCCTGCAAGAGAGTATGTTGAATTAGATATCAATGAGGCAGAAGAAATGCTTGGAGATTATGTCATGGATACTCCATTAAAGAAAGAAATAATGGGAAATACCATAACAATTATTACTGCAGTCAGAGATGAAGATTGTATGTTAATGGAATATACCATTGAAAATGAAAATGGTGTGGATGCGCTTTATTATGATGAAAAGACAAATATGGCAAAAGGAGCAAGGTGGAGCGAAAAGTCATTTGCAATTAATTGCAAAGATAGCGGAGATTTCATTTACGTCGACTTAGAAAAAAGTACTGATAATAAATTATATTGTTATGACTATATAGTTTTTGAAGAAGAGGTTGAGGATGGAAATAATGTAGAATTTTGTATATTAGATTATACAAAGAATAAGGACGAGGTAAAAACGGTTGAAATAATTGATGTTCCTGTAAATAAATGTATTCCTAGAGTTAAGTACACATCAAATCAAGGTGGAGAAATGTATGTATCAGCAATTGGAAGCACGCTAAATCTGAAAAAGGGATTAAACCTTAGATTGGTTGAACCAGGCGAAATTAGAGATGTAATAATAAAATATGATGACGGAACAGAGTATGTAGTATGGGACGAAAATACTCTTAACACAGGGTATGAACTTGGAGAGGGAGAAGAGTTCAGATTTACATTCAACAGATTGGTGAATATTGAAAAAATCATAACGATTACTGTTAATGGAATAGAATATTATTGTAAATGAAAAAAAGAAGTTCACAAATTTTTTAAAGTCTGACAGTGTGGTGGTAAGCTTTGATACGCTTGCCGTCTTTCATTAGCAGATATTCACCAAAAGGATTGAGTCTGTGTAACCTCTCAATAATCTCAATCTTTCAATAATGAGTTTTTGTAGGAAAAAAATGAAACAGATTTAGATAATTAGGGAACAGAAAAATTTTAAAACATTATTTGCCCATTTACGGAACTCCACACCTCTTTTAGATTTAACGCGATATCCAACTGAAATAATAACATCAAGGCTATAAAACTGTACAGGTCTATCAGCATTTGCAATGTGCATTTTTTGCACATTGCTTTTTCTTTCTAACTCCGCTTCTTTAAAAACATTATTAACATGCCTAGTAATGACTGTTCTATCAACCCCAAACAATTCTGTCATTTGAGCTTGATTTAACCATACTGTTTCATTTTCAATTGGCACATTTAATTGAATTTTATTATCAAGTGTTTCAAACAATACAATCTCGTTGTTATTTGTGCTCATCCTTTTCCTTTCGCTCTCTACAAACTTGAATTTGTCGATTAACATATATAATTTCAATATTATTTTCATATTGAAATATACTAAATTACTATTCCTCTATCTTCATAGCCACAATCTTATTCATAGCATGACAATGCTTCACTCCATTTTCATGCTCATCTTTAAATTTTTTTATTTCAAACATTTTAATATCCCAGTTGGAATAATAATCCTTTATTTCTCCTTCTTTAAATACTCCAACCATTACATCTTTTAAGTCTTTAGGGACTGGTTCTGCATCTGTGAACAAAGCAATAATATGATATCCACCTTTTGCCGTCCATTTCTGCAATAGGTGAATCATCTCTGACTGTTTTTCCCTTTCCACAAATTGAAGAACTCCATGAATAATAACCAAATCATATCTATGCTTGAAATCAAATCCAAATACATCGCATCTAACTACATTAATGTTTAAATTATATTTTTGCTTTAACTGGTTGATTTTTTTAATAGCATTTTCTGAAATATCAAAAGTATCAACTTCAAATCCCATTTCTGCAAGATATACGGAATGTCTTCCATCGCCACAACCAACATCTAAAATTTTAGCATCTTTCTTTAAAAAAGGTAGAATATCAACAACCTCTTTACTAGGTTCTCCAAAAGTTGATCGGTCTATATTTAAATATTCTGTTTCCCAAAATGGTTCCATATTATATACCCTCCATTGCACCGTAAATTAAAATTTGTCTTTATCTCCACTTTTATAAACTCGAACTACTTTGAAATAATAGCTATTGCACAAGGCATTCTACCTTCGACAACATAATACTCAACATTTTCATATCCCATATCATCAAAAAACTGTTTATA
>JAILRH010000035.1 GCA_024698345.1 Lachnospiraceae bacterium
CGCTACGATAACACATTAAATGTGTTATCTGGTTGATTGCAGAAATGCGCAGATGAAAATGTCAGCATGAGATAACTTACAGAGTAAATTATCTCATGACTGACGCGCATTTCGCAGCAAGAACGCTGAGGCGTTCTTGAACGGAGATGATGGGTTCGTAAATAACGGAGAAAACGAATGAAGAATAGATTTTACAACTGCTTTTTAAAACTAAAGAATATAATAAATAGGGGAATGAATGTACTTTCAGTGTTGTTTGTACTGTTTCTTCCCCTTTTTATAGTTATGGTTTTTTGCCGTCTTCTTACTATGACAGGCGTGCCGGTTTGGTTTCTTTTTGTGGCCGGAGCGGTATTGATTGGAAGTCTGGGACAGACAGTTTATTTTGTTGTGTTCGAAAGATTAGGCAAGGCCATTTCTCGTTGGTTCTTTGCATTGAAACAAAATTTTGGTCAAGTTAAGAATGCAGAGGGGGATGCCTAATTAATGTATTCAGTATCTTTTTTCATTGCTTCAATTCTTTATGTTGCTCTGACTTTGTTCATATATTTTAATTATCCGGAGTCTTGGCGCAAAAATCCACTTTTTATAGTCTTAATAATATTGTGGCACATCATAGGGGCGACCTGCGTTCTTATGGTGTTCACGGTATATCAAATAATCCCAAACGAGAGTTTAAAACATAAAATTACACGAGTAGGAACATGTTACTATGTAGTGACGACGTTGCAGTCGGCATTGTTCTTTGTGCGTCTGACAACAAGCAGAACATATATGTTTATAAAGGAACATGCTGATAAAAAATTAAGTGAGAAAGAACTTCGTTTTTTATTCGACAAGCGCATTCACTCAATAGTATTTATCCTGATTTCTTTTGCACTATTTTTTGTCGGATACAATAACATAGATACTTTGCATCTGACTAAGTACGAGGTAAGCATAAAAGCAGAGCCGGAAAACGATAAGTCAGAAAATGAAGTGCCGGTAAATGATAAGTCAGAAAATGAAGTGCCGGTAAACGATAAGTCAGAAAATGAAGTGCCGGAAAACGGAAAGTCAGGCAATGTAGATTTGAATATCTGTCTGATTGCAGATATTCATGCGGGCTCAGGTACTTGGAAAGATACCTACGATAAGTTGGCAGAACAGATTGACAAAGCAAATCCGGACGTGCTGCTGATTGGCGGAGATGTTTTTGATGAGACAACAGGAGTAAAAGACGTGGCCGATTTTGGACAGGTTCTTACAAAGATAAAGCAGCCCCAATATGGAATTTATTATATTTACGGTAATCATGATGGAAAAGACAGTCAGGCAGTGGAGATGCTTCGAACTCTCAATGTCAGAATACTTCAAGATGAAATGACTGTGATTGCAAATGATGTCCAGTTAATTGGATGTATGGATCCAAAGTATGGTGCAAAAGATTTTGAAAAATTGTTTGAGGAATGCTCGCCAGATTCAAGCAAGCCTATCATTGTACTGACCCATCGCCCTAAAGGATTTAAGAAAATGGCAGGACTGGGTGTTGATCTTGCTATGGCAGGACATACTCACGGCTTTAACATACCACAATTTATTGGGGCACCAATATTTGGCGATATGTATTCAGGTATCAAGAAGTTCGATGACATGACGGCGGTGACTACATCGGGAGTTTCTGCCTGGGGATTTCACTATAAATGGCCTGCTATCAGCGAGGTGGTATGTATTCACGTGGAGTTTGAAAAGAAGTAAGTTGGTAAGATAAAAGAGAGGTTACAGATGGCAAATAAAAATACTATATCAGCAAATGAAAACATAAATTCGCCAAAAACCGCAACTATTCTGGTTGCCTTTCTTGTAATAGTTCTAAATGTCTTAGTGACAAAGATTCTTCCGTTGCTAGATAAAAATATCAGTCTGAAAAATGATACTGACATTATAAACAGAACATTTTATTTAGTTGCAGGGGGAGTCATAGCGCTGTTCATTTGGAAGACACCACTAACTTTTAATTTAGATGCTTTAAAAATTCATGATAAAAAGAAATTCAAAAAGGAAACGCTTATTTCGGCGGTAGTTTCTTTTGTACTGATTTTGGGTATGCTTGTATTCAGGGTGTTTCTAAATCGTATAAGTCCGGTGGCGGCTTCAAGACCTGCCTTTGGTTTGTATTTAAATATACACGCACGTTGGTTTTATCCATTAAATGTCATTCTGCAGGAGGCAGTTATTAAAGGATTGATGCAGGAAAATTTCAGGACCCTCAATCCGGAAGGCAATCAACATTTTTCAATATGGGTAAACGGATTGTTTTTCATGATATTGCATATGAATTATCCTTTGTATTATATGGTTGGTGCAGGGATTCTCTGCATTGCGACAGGTTATATATATGAACATTATCGTGATATCTGGGGCTCGTCGCTGATACATTTTGTTATAGGATTCATGCCTAGGGCACTTGGACTAAAATAAAAATGTAACCCTTTACGCAGTTATCGCCAATGCAATTACCCTCTATGCAGGATTTGTTTTGGTGCAAAAAAACAATGGAAATAATAGCTCCTTTTTGATATGGTTTTATCAGAGAGGAGTTTTTATTATGAAGACAAAGAATACAGTAATATTTGATATGGATGGAACAATTCTCGATACATTGGAGGATTTGACAATTGCAATGAATCATGTGATGAGTGAATTTGATTTTGATAAACATACAAAAGCAGAATATAGGCACGCATTTGGCAATGGAATAAGATATGCCATTGAGCAAACCGCACCAAAGGGTACACCAAAAGAAGTGATTGATAGAATGCTCCCAATATTCAGAGCATATTATGATGCGCATTGCCTTGATAATACAAGACCTTATGATGGAATTCTTCCTCTGATGAAGAAGTTGAAAGAGGATGGATATAAGATGGCGATTGTGTCAAACAAAATAGACTCGGCAGTGAAGGAACTTAATCTTAGATTTTTCTCGGAATATGTTGATGTGGCCATTGGAGAGAGAACAGGTATCAAGAGAAAGCCGGCACCGGATACAGTGATTGAGGCATTACGAGAGCTTAGAAGCAAGGCAGAGGAAGCGGTTTATGTAGGCGATTCGGAAGTGGATTTTGAGACAGCTAATAATTCAGGACTTGACTGCATTACAGTATTGTGGGGGTTCAGGGATAAGGAGTATCTCGAGGAAATTGGAGCGGATACATTTGCGGATACGCCTGAAGTGGTATATGAGTTGTTACATAGCTAAAATGTGGAGCTATTATGGGGAAAGATATGAAAAATGAGCGAAAGAATTGTGTACAGAGATTGGGTTGTTATTAAAAAAATGTTAGTTTAGGTGACGTACTGTAGGGAGGAATATGGAAACGAATTTAGCACGAAAAATTATGGAGGCTGCACGCACCAGTTTCATAGATGCAGCGTATGAATCGGAAGAGGCTTTGCGCCCGAAACTTTTATATAACAATACGCAAAAAGGAAACACAGTCCTTTCGCATATTGAGCAGGAATTAAGAGGTTGTGATTCTTTTTGGTTTTCTGTGGCATTTGTCACAAGAAGTGGATTGATTGTTATTAAGGATATTTTGAAAGAACTTGAGAAAAAACATCCGCAGGTAAAAGGGCGAATATTAACAACGGATTATCTTTCATTTAACGAGCCAAAGGCCTTAAAAGAGTTGATGGCATTTTCCAATTTGGAAGTGCGCGTTCTGACGGAAGAGAATTTTCACACGAAGGGATATATGTTTGAAAAAGGCCAACAGAAAACTTTTATAGTGGGAAGTTCCAATCTGACTCAGAATGCCCTCAAGTCAAATAAAGAATGGAATCTGAAAGTGACTTCTCTCGAGCAGGGTGAGTTGATTTTGGAGACAAATCTTGAGTTTGAATCAATGTGGAATAACGCCGTAAAACTTACTAAAGAGTGGATTGAAAACGAATACGAGCCGCGTTACAAAGAACAGCGCAAGGCACGTGTGGCAAATAAAGTAGAGCGAATCCGCACATTCACATTACAGCCAAATCTCATGCAGAGAGAGGCGACAAAGGCACTAAAAAATCTTAGAGAATTAGGGGAGAAAAAGGCACTGTTGGTATCAGCGACAGGTACCGGAAAAACCTATCTCTCTGCTTTCGACGTGCGCAATTTCGAACCAAAGAAGATGCTTTTCCTCGTGCACCGCGAGCAGATTTTAAAGCAAGCAGAGGACAGCTTCAAAGATGTTCTTGGCAATGGAATTAATACAGGACTTCTAACCGGAAATCATCAGGACAGGAAGGCTGACTATCTGTTCTCAACAGTGCAGACTATGTCAAAGGATGAGACCTTAAAGTCTTTTGCCAGGGATTACTTTGACTATATTATCATCGACGAGACTCACAAGGCCGGCGCGGACAGTTATCAGAAGATTATCGATTATTTCAATCCTAAGTTTATGCTTGGAATGACTGCCAGCCCTGAGAGAACGGACGGCTATGATATTTATAAACTGTTTGATAATAACATTGCCTATGAGATTCGTCTTCAAAAGGCAATGGAAGAAGATTTGCTCTGCCCATTCCATTACTTTGGAATCTCGGATATTGAGGTGGATGGAATAAGCATTGATGAGGCTTCGGACTTCAACTATCTGGTATGCAGTGAGCGTGTTAACCATATCATTGAAAAGGCAGAGTTCTACGGCTACAGTGGAGACAGAGTGAAAGGTTTGGTGTTCTGCAGTAGCAAAAAGGAAGCCAATCAGTTGTCAGAGGAATTTAATAAGCGAGGTTACGATACGATTGCTTTGTCCGGCGATGACTCGCAGGAGAAACGTGAAGAAGCTATTAGAAGATTAGAGCAGGACGACCTGGAGAATAAGCTTGATTATATATTTACGGTGGATATCTTCAATGAAGGTGTGGATATTCCACAGGTCAATCAGGTCATAATGGCTAGAAGGACGGAAAGCCCGATTGTCTTTGTGCAACAGTTAGGACGTGGGCTTAGAAAGGCTAATGACAAGGAATATGTGGTGGTTCTTGATTTTATTGGCAATTATCAGAATAACTTTATGATTCCAATTGCCCTGTCGGGAGATAGAAGTTACAACAAGGATACTATCAGAAAATATGTCCGTGAGGGCTCCAGGGTGATTCCTGGTTGTTCCACCATTCATTTTGACGAGGTGGCAAAGCAGAAGATTTTTGCATCAATTGATAAGATGTCCACGACATTGAAGATGCTTAAGGATAAATATACGCAATTGAAATTCAAGCTTGGAAGAATTCCAACAATCCTGGATTTCTATGAGCATGGCGAGATAGATCCGATGCTGTTTATTAATTATGCTAAGACTTACGACCAGTTCGTAAGAAAGGTGGACAAGGATTATACGGTTAGATTTAGCAATGAAGAAGAGGCCGTGATTGAATTTATTTCGTCCACTGTTATTAACGGCAAACGTCCCCATGAACTTCTTATGTTAAAGATGTTAGCAGAGAATAAAGCGATTACTTGCGACAGCTTCAAGAAAGAGTTAAATGAAGTGGGCGAAGCCTACCGCGAGGAAGACTATAACTCTGCAGTGAGAGTTCTTAACAAGGAATTTATGAATACACAATCAGAAAAGAAGAAGTTTGCAGGGATTGAG
>JAILRH010000153.1 GCA_024698345.1 Lachnospiraceae bacterium
TAGTCACCGCTCCTTTTTTTCAATTTTCCGTTATGCTATTGCATAAATTTTCCGTTCAATAATGATATTTTCATTATATCTAATCCTTCTGTTAACTTCAACAATTAACAAGCCTATGTTTCTGTCAAGTAATCGTTGGCACGATTCCTTGACAGAAACCTGAACTCCAAGGCGTTTGACTTATAATATTCATGATGATAAAATTAGTAGCAAGAGAGAGTCCTTAATTTTAGGTGTGACGCTAAGAATATATGGGTGAAATATAAAGAAATAATAGAAAAGTAATAGAGAGATAAGGTAAAAGGTGATGTGTTATAATGGAAACTTCTTTGGGATCAGGATTAATTTTTTGGGGAATTTATGGTCTGGTTGGAATTGTTTTTTTTACAATAGGAATCCTATTGATTAAGAACAGAAAGAAGAAAGAAAAGAATTGTACTTCAATTACCCATGGAAGAGTAAGAGAGTCGGTTCTTCATAAAGATTATAATGTAAATGGTGGATGGTATGATACAGGCTGGCATCCGGTATTTGAATACACTGTGGGAGATGAAACAATTGTAAAAGAATCAAAGTTCGGTAATTCCGAACCACAATTCAAAGACGGTCAGCTTGTTACAGTACATTATAATCCAAACAAACACGATGAATTCTATGTCGAAGAAGAGAAGGTACATAGGGTGCTTTCATATGTTTTTACTGCTGTGGGAGCAATTAGTCTTTCTGCTGGAATTATTCTTTTCATTGTATACAGGTAAAAAAGATATTAGATTTTGCGATAAAAATACAAATAGGATTGTTGTCAGTGTGCAACAATCCCTTTGTTAATATCTAATTATTCTACATTTTATAGATTTTCACTTTCCAAGTCTCTTTTACCAACGTAATAACTCTCTATTGTCACCCTTAATTTCCACTTTTTGTAGTTATGATCACAGCTTATTCCCATAAACTCGTCCATATCAAAAGCGTTTACGACAGTTTTAAGACCTCTGTTTGCAAGTTTCTTTCCGTCAATCGAATCAATGCTCCTAAAACCATAGCCTTTTATCTGCTTATCGGTAAGGCCTCTGCTTTTTAGCGCTTTATAATGCTTATCTGACATAGTTGTATTCTTAACTAACTCCCTGTAAACATAATCAAGTTCCATTGGAGATAGTCTCTTTTCTTCCTTTGCCTTTTTAACCGGTTTATTTACAGTAACTTCCACAGGCTTGTTAAGACTTAGTTCCTCAAGTATCATAGCCCTTGCTATCTGGTTAGCTGTTTTTCCACCACTCGCCGTTATTCCTTTTACATCCGCATAAAGTGTGTAGTAATTACCACTCCTGCCACAAGAAAAGCAATTGAAAAAACTTTCAGTTATATTGCAGCACAATGATGATTCACCACAAAACGGACATACTATGTATCTTGAGTTTCCAACCTTTTGTATTGTCTTAATTCCAAGCAGATACTGGACATCAAACATATTAAACTTTTCCTGGAATGCCATCTTTTTTCATCTCCTTTCAGGAAAAGGAAGCTTTTATGCTTCCTTTTCCGCATTCAGTTTTTGCAGCTTCAAGAATGTCAATAACCGTCTTCCCTGCAAACTCACCTCTTGTAACAGGAAGTACAGTCTGTAAAAACTCTTCCCATTCCTCATCAGAGAACTTCTCTTCTGTTTCCGGTGCTTTTGGTGTTGATACTGTTGATACTTCCTCTTTTTTACTCTCTTTAGGCTCTTCAAAAACTTCCGTTTCTTCAGCCATCTCTTCCTTTCCTTCTGCCGCATTCTTTAAATCAGTCAGTTTCACTGATCCATCAGGTTTTACTCCGTATGGGAGTGTGATTTCCCTGCCCTCACTCATATCAATGGTAGGTTTAATGTCTGCGACTTCCCTCTGAAAAGGCTTTGATTCAAGAGTCTGCACTTCTTTTTTGGGAAGCACGCTTTCTCCAACCTCTTCGTTTGCAGTTTTGGGTATTTCTTGTTCTGGCTCTGGTTTAGTTTCCACCTTCGTTTCCAGCTTTTCAGCCTCTGGCGCTGTTCCTTTTTTCTTGCCCGGCTTTACAACCTTATCCCTAATATCGTAAACGAAGACTCTTTTACCTGTTGTTTCGTTTACAACTTCTGCTCTGATTTCGATTTCATCCGGTCTTAGACAACGGAACTCTAATTTTTTTGCCATAATTCCTTCTCCTTTCTGACAATAAAAAAAGAGATTCCTGCAAACGAAGGTTCTCGTTTACAAAAAATCTCTTCCTTATTAATACATATATTTTCTACAACAAAAAAAGATAACCGCCGGCCAGCAATTATCTTTATTTAATAAAATATAATTCAAGGCTAACCGTTTACCGGTAGCACCTCTTTGTATTTTTATAGTATCACACCAATCTCAAAATGGCAATATGTATTACAATATGGGGTAGCGTAAATTTGATGCTATGGTTGACGATAACAATCTTGTAATTACACTGTTACACTATAATGGGGTGATGAAAGAGATACGATAACCCCATAATCTACCATCCCATTTCATGCGCTATATATTCTTTCAATCTGAAAAACGCATATAACGGGAGGCTCCATACATGTGTTTTGCAATCCATATTATCACCAACATTTTTTAAAGAAGTCTTAATCGCCATCTTTGGATTATAACGATTACAAAACAAATGTAAGCTTTTTGCTTTTGTATTATCTGCCGACTTTACTTCAATTGGAACAATCACACCTTCATAATCTGACAAAAAATCTATTTCAGCATCCGCTTTTGTTCTCCAAAAATAACTATCCACACCCATACATTTTAACTGTGTCATAACATAATTTTCTGTTAATGCACCTTTAAAATGAATATAAGATGTATCTCCCTCTAAAATCGTCCTATAATTAACATTAGATTTTTTACGAAGAAGCCCGACATCTGACATATAAACTTTAAAATACGTATTGTCTGACATTCCCGAAAGAGGAATTTCCGGAACTGAAACTAAATTTAATTTATATGCAATTCCTGCATTAGTAAGCCATTCCAATGCATCTTCTAAGTCTTTTGCACGGGCTCCTTTTTTTACATGTGAAAATATAAACTTGTTATTATCTCTAGCTATCTGTGAAGGAATCGCATCCCATATCATTCGCACCTTTGTAGCTGTGTCATGCGAAGTATGCTTTCCAAAATCATCAGCATAATCCATGAGAATTCTATCTTGAACTTCTTCAACTTCTCTATAATTATGTGTATCCACCCATGTTTGTACCGCCTCCGGCATCCCACCTACAATGTAATAATTCTTCAAATATTTTTCTAAAGGTGTTTTAAATATCTCTGGGATTTTTCTCTCAAATGGCATTTTTTTAATTCCTTCGATATATTTCTTTCCACCATCAGCAATTACAAATTCCTCAAAGCTCATCGGATACATTTCAATACGATCCACCTTACCAACAGGAAATGAAATACCTTCTTTACGAAGTGCCACTCCCAATAATGATCCCGCTGCAATAATATGAAGTTCAGGCATATCCTCACAAAAATATTTTAAAGACTGAATTGCTCTGGGGCAGTCCTGAATTTCATCAAACACAACCAATGTCTTTCCCTGAATAATATTATCCCCATGAACTATATTGGAGAGTTCATCAATTATTCTATCTACGTCAAAATCATACTCAAAAATAGATTTTAACCCAGTATTTCCATCGAAATTAAAATATGCCATATCTTCAAATTCACTATTTCCAAATGCTTTTATAATATACGTTTTTCCGCACTGACGAACACCCGTCATCAACAACGGCTTCCTATTCTTTTTTTCTTTCCATTTCAATAATTTTTTTAACGTTATTCGTTCCATACATTTATCCTCATAATAAAATATTTTCGTTTATTATAACATATTTCAACCGAATGTACCATCTTCATTTGCGTTTTTCGACCGAATAAATGTTTAATTCTTACATTTTTTCGACCGAATAAATGTAGGCAGCTGTATTTGGGTCCCATATACAAAAAAACAAAAGTGCCCATGGATGTAAGCAAGCTCACTCCATGGGCATTTTTGTTTTTTTGTGCATGGTTACTTATTTGCAAATTGGCTTTCGTACAATTCACTATAGAATCCGCCGAGTTCTAACAGTTCTTCGTGGTTGCCCTGCTCGATGATTTTGCCGTCGCGCATTACCAGTATTACATCAGCATTTTCGATGGTTGATAGTCTGTGGGCAACGATGAATGAGGTTCTTCCCTTCATCATTTTTTCAAATGCACTCTGTATCTTTAATTCTGTTCTTGTGTCAATTGAAGATGTAGCCTCATCAAGTATGAGCATTGGAGGAAGACACAACATTACTCTCGCAATGCAAAGTAACTGTTTTTGTCCCTGTGACAAGTTACCTCCATCCTCTGTTATTAATGTATTATATCCATCCTTCATTCGCTTTATGAAACTGTGGGCATGAGCTGCTTTTGCTGCTGCAATGATTTCTTCATCTGTTGCATCAGGTTTTCCTGTTGTTATGTTTTCTTTGATTGTGCCCTCTTTTAACCAGGTATCCTGAAGCACCATTCCATAAGATGTGCGAAGGCTGCTTCTCTCTATGTTTCTAATATCATTATCCTCTACTTTGATACTTCCCTTGTCCACATCATAGAATCTCATAAGCAAGTTGATTATTGTGGTTTTTCCACAACCTGTAGGACCGACTATTGCCACTCTCATTCCCGGCTCAATATTTACATTTAGATGTTCAATAAGTTTCGTGTTCTTATCATATGAGAAGCTTACATCTTCTATGTCCACTTTTCCATTAACTGAAATCTTTTTAACTCTGTTCTGTTCACCAACTTCTTTGTCAACATCAATTTCTTTATTATTTTCTGTAGTTTCTATTACATCACTTCCCACAAGCACCACTGCATTATCTGAATCCGGAATCTGTGGTTTTTCATCAATGAGTGCAAACACACGTCCTGCGCAGGCAATGGCATTTTGCAATTCCGTAATTACACCTGAAATCTCGTTAAAAGGTTTTGTGTACTGGTTTGCGTATGACAAAACACACTGAAGATTTCCTACGGTTATGCCTCCCATAACTGCTATGATACCACCGCTAATGGCAACTCCTGCGTACACAAGACTGTTGACAAATCTGGTTCCGGGGTTTGTTAGTGATGAGAAAAAGATTGCTCTTAGAGAATATTTTTTGAGTCTATCATTTATCTCATCAAACTGTTCTAACTCCTCATCTTCTCTGCCAAAGGCTTTGACCAGTTTTTGATTTCCAATAACTTCATCAATAAGGGCTGTCTGCTCTGCTCTTGTCTCCGACTGCAATTTGAACATGGAATATGTTTTCCTTGCAATAAAACTTGCAACAAACAAAGACACAGGAGTGATACATACTACCACCAATGCAATCTTCCAATTAATTTTTACCAGAAAGAATAGTGTTCCAAAGATTGTAACCAAGCCTGTAAATAACTGACTAAATCCCATCAAAAGTCCCTCTGACATCTGATCCACGTCAGCTATTATCTTACTTACAACCTCACCGGTTGGATGACCGTCAATATATTTAAGCGGCAGAATCTGTATTTTTTCGAACGCATCTTTTCTCACATCTCTGACAACGCTGTAAGCTATCTTATTGTTGCATAGAACCATAAACCAGGAAGCGGCACTTGCAATAGCAATGCATACTCCCATAACTATCAATATTTTGTAGACAGATACGAAGTCCACATTTCCTTTTCCTATGACTCTGTCAATTGCTTCTCCGGCAAGCATTGGAATGTAAAGTCCAAGTCCAACATTTATTACGGAAAACAATATGGAGCCTGCGAAAAGTATTTTGTATTTTTTTGTATACTGCAGAGTTTTTAACAATGCTTCTTTTTGTGAATATGTCTTTTCCATTACATTGCCTCCCTGCGCTTTTTATCAAACTGAGAATCATAGATTTCTCTGTATACCTCGCACTCTTTTATGAGTGTGTCATGATTTCCAATTCCTGCAACCTCTCCATCTTCAAGAACAATAATCTTATCAGCATGAATAATTGAAGATGTTCTCTGGGCAATAATAAATACAGTCGTATCCTTTAACTCCTTAAGAGCAGCTCTAAGTTTTGCATCTGTTGCATAATCAAGTGCCGAAGAGCTGTCATCAAGAATAAGGATTTCCGGCTTCTTTACCAATGCTCTTGCAATGGAAAGTCTCTGTCTTTGCCCTCCGGAGAAATTCTTTCCACCCTGTACAACTTCAGAATCAATTCCCTTTTCCATCTTTGCAACAAATTCATAGGCTTGAGATTGTTTCAATGCATCAATAATATCCTCTTCTGTTGCATCTTCATTGCCCCACAAAAGATTACTTCTGATAGTTCCTTTAAACAAAACTGCCTTCTGCAAAACATTTCCGATTTTATCTCTCAAACACTCCAGTTTATATTCCTTTACGTTGATTCCATCCACTAGCACTTCACCACTTGTGGCATCATAAAATCTTGGAATAAGTGATACAACAGTGGTCTTACCTGAGCCTGTTCCTCCGATAATTCCAATAGTCTCACCCTTCCTTGCCTTGAAGGACAAATTAGTCAGAGACTCTTCTTTAGACTGTGCGTATTTAAGTGAAACATTCTTAAATTCAACGCAGATATTTTCTGCACTTTTTACACTAACGCTCTTTCTATTACTATGCTCTGATGAATCATTTCCTTCACTCATTATTGATTCTGTATTGCCAATTGTTTTTTCTCCTGCTTCTGATGACTTATCACCTGAATTGAATTTTGAATCTATATGTCCATCTTCCATTGAAGACTCAAGTTCAAGAATATCACCAATTCTGTTTGCACAGGCAATAGCTTTAGTGACTGTAATAATTAGATTTGCAAACTTAATCAGTTCCACAAGAATCTGTGACATGTAGCTTACAAGGGCAACGACTTCACCCTGAGTTATGATGCCTTCATTTACCTGAACTGCCCCTGAGACAATTACAAAAATAGTGGCAACATTTACAATAATAAATGTTGATGGATTCATAAATGCAGAAATACGACCAACAAAAAGCTGCATTACATTTAATTCATCCACCTCTTTATTATATGACTTAACTTCCTCTTCCTCTTTGTTAAAAGCTCTGATTACCCTGACACCGGTAAGACTTTCCCTGGTCTTAAGTGTTACATCGTCAAGTTTGTTCTGAACCTTCTTATAAAGTGGAATAGTGACTTTCATAATAAGTCCAACCACAACAGTGAGCACCGGAATTGTGACAACAAAAATAAGCGCTACATTGAAATTAACAGTAAATGCCATAATCATAGCGCCTATAACAATAATTGGCGAACGCAAAAATAAACGTAAAACCATATTTACGCCATTTTGCGTCTGATTTATATCACTTGTCATCCTGACAATAAGTGTAGATGTTCCTGCCTTATCAAGTTCCGAAAATGATAGTCCTTCAATATGCTTGAACAATCCGTGTCTTAAACTTGCTGAAAAACCTGTAGCAGCTCTTGCCGCAAAATACTGCGCCGTCACTGAACATGAAAGTCCCACTGCTGCAAGAAGCAATAACAGCAATCCCATTTTCAGGATGACTGCCTTGTTGCCCGTATTAATACCATTGTCTATTATCTGTGCAATAACTAATGGTACAAATAATTCAAATCCCGCCTCAGTCATCTTAAGCAAAGGGGCGAGTATAGATTCTTTTTTGTAGTCCTTTAAGTAAACTAATAATCTTTTCACGCTTCTACCATCTCTCCATTTGCAATTCTCTCATTAAGATCATTGAGATATATCCATCTCTCCATCTTCTCATCAAGTTTTGCCTGTGTCTTTTCTCTCTGCTGTGTCAATTCAGCAAGTTTGCCGGATACTGTGGCATTCTCCATGATAAGTCTGTCCAGTTCTTCCAGTTCACTCTCGAGATTTTCAATATCTTCGTCTATAGTTTCAAATTCTCTCTGCTCATTAAATGAGAATTTGAGTTTTTTCATTCCTTTATTTTTAGTTCCTGCCGGTGCTTTTCCATCAGTTCCCGCGGACTCATTTATCTTACTTCCTGATTGGTTGCTCCCATTTGTTTTCCCTGCATTTTTTTCAGAACCTGTCTGACCTGATAATCCCTCCGGATGCCTTATGGCAAATGCAATACTGTAATCTGAGTAACCTCCCTCATACTGCTGCAGATGTCCGTTATCCTCATATGCAAATATCCTTGTAACCACTCTGTCAAGGAAATATCTGTCATGAGATACAGTAATAATAATTCCCGCAAACTCATCAAGATAATCTTCCAGTATAGTGAGCGTCTCAATATCTAAATCGTTGGTTGGCTCATCAAGGATAAGAACATTCGGAGCTCCCATTAAAATACGGAGAAGATACAATCTTCTCTTCTCTCCACCTGATAGTTTACCAATCAGTGAATGCTGAATTGAACCCTCAAACAGAAATCTCTCAAGCATCTTTGATGCACTGATACTTCCGTCCTTTGTTGGGATAAACTCACCAATTTCCTTAACGTAATCAATAACCTTTTTACTGTCATCGAGAGCTTCGTTTTCCTGTGAAAAATAACCAATCTTTATGGTAGTTCCTATTTCGACACTACCGCTGTCAGGCTCAATAATCCCTGTAATAATCTTTATAAGGGTACTCTTTCCACAACCGTTTGGTCCGATAAATCCAATTCTGTCATTGCGAAGAAAGTTATATGTAAAATCATTTATAAGAACTTTTCCGTCGTAACCTTTTGTAATATGTGAAAGCTCAATAGTTTTCTTTCCCATTCTTGTGGCAATGGAATCCATCTCAACTGTAGATTCAAGTCTTGGTGCACTCACTCTTTGCATTTCCTCAATTCGCTGAATGTGTGCTTTTTGCTTTGTACTTCTTGCCCTTGCTCCCCTTGCAAGCCACTCAAGCTCCGTTCTTAAAATACTCTGACGCTTTCTCTCGCTGGCAAATTCGCTGGCAATTCTTGCTTCTTTAAGTCTGATATACTCTGAGTAATTTCCCGGATAACTGTATATATTGCCCCTGTGAACTTCTACAATTCTGGTAGATATTCTATCAAGAAAATATCTGTCGTGTGTAACCATAACAATGGCACATCTTGTTTTTAAAAGGTAATCCTCAAGCCAGTCTGACATCTCATTGTCAAGGTGGTTAGTCGGCTCGTCAAGCAGCAGAATATCAACCGGATTAATCAGAACACTAACCAAAGAAACTCTCTTCTTCTGACCTCCTGAGAGTTCTCCTATCTTCTTGTCATAGTCAGTCATCCCCAGTTTATTTAGCATAGACTTTGCCTCAGAAATTTTACTCATATCATTTGCAAAGGCAGGATCTGCACTTACTGCTGCCTCTATCATTGTCATATCATCAGTAAAATCCGGTTCCTGAGCCAGGTAACCGATTCTTATATTATTCCCCATGACAATCTTTCCGGCATCAGGTAACTCAACCCCTGCAATAAGTTTTAAAAGGGTAGACTTTCCCATACCGTTAATACCAAGAATTCCTATTTTTTCATTTTCCTGAATACTGAAGTTGGCATTTTCAAGCAGAATTTTGTCCGTATATGCCTTATCAATATTGTCCATTGTTAAAAGGTTCATGTCTAATGTTTCGCTTTCTTTTTAAATTATGAAGTCAGTTCAAGACTAGCTCTTCATCTGAGCATTCCTAATTTCCTGCATCCTCCGGCGCAGGTTCATTTTCCACTGAATTATCCTGAGTTTCCGGTGCAGGTTCAGACTTTTCAGTCTCTTTTGGAGGTTCAACCTTCTCTGTTTTGTCTTCCTTTGGAGCCTCTGTCTTATTTTCTTTTGGAGGCTCTGTTTCCTTTTCCTTTGGTGGCATAGTTACAACCTCAATATCATCTGTTTCCTTTTCCGTTACTTCTTCCGGTTCTGTCTCGTCCTCTTCTCCCCAGTAATCGTCATCATCATCTTCTTCTTCATCTTCATTATCTTTTGATTTCTTAGTCACATTTTTTGTCTCGTCTTTCTTTTTTGTCTCTTCCTGCTTCTTGTCATCCTGCTTCTTTGTTTTCTTCTTTTCTTTAGTTGTCTCTTCTTCAGTAGTTGTTTTTTCTGTAGTTACTGCCGGCTTGTCATCTTTAGGATTCATCATAGTATGAGCCAGAATAATGCATGCAATTACAACAACCACAACTACTCCGATTGAAGCCCACATAACAATAAGACGTTTTTTGTAGTCGTTATCACTATCGTCATCAATTAGGCTATCATCGTAATCCTCATCGTCATAATTATCGTCGTCGTAATTATCATCACCATCGTAATAATCATCTTCTTTACCATAATAATTACCGTCTGATCCATCATCCTGATATGAATCATCATTATAATTATCCTCTTCGTAATCATCTGATTCATCATTATAGCCATCATCTTCGTTATCGTCGCTATAATCATCATACTCTTCATTATCTTCACTGAAGAAACTATCCTGGTCCTCTGCTTCTTCGTCTGTCTCATCAATCTCTATAAATTCTCTTTTAGAAGAATTCTCATCAGAAAAGAAATCATTTCTGTCGGCATCATCCATTTTTTCTTCATCATCAAAATATTTCATAAATTTCTCCTTTCAGGAATCCATCATTATATTTTTGTCTGCCCTGGTAATTATATCATAATAAGAAAAAAAACCATAGAGGTAATAGAATTGTAATCTCAAACTCTCCCCCTATTTATCCTTGACCTTTATTTATCTAAGTGCTACTATTTAATATGGTTAAACACGGTTACATTTTAATAGGAAAGTAACCGAAAAAAAATAAATAAAAAAGAGGTATACAAAATGAGTAAGAGTTTTGACGATTTACTTGCAAAGGTAGCAGAGTGCTCTCTTAAGAAAGTTGCTGTTGCCTGCGCTCAGGACGATGCAGTATTAGAAGCTGTTAAGGCTGCAAAAGAACGTAATATTGCTGAAGCTATTTTAGTTGGTGATGAAGAAAAAATCAGAACAATCGCAAGTGTTCTTAAGATGGATGTTAAGGATTTTGAAATTATCGATGTTAAAGACCCTATCGAAGCTGCAAGAACTGCAGTTAAGCTTGTTCATGACGGTAAGGCAGATATGTACATGAAAGGACTTATCGACACAAAGTCTTTCCTTAGAAGTGTTCTTGACAAAGAGGTTGGTCTTAGAACAGACAAGACTTTATCTCATGTTTGCGTATTTGAAATTAAAGGTATGGATCATCTTTTATTCTTATCAGATGTTGCTTTCGTTCCTTACCCAGATCTTGATACAAAAGCTCAGATTATTAAGAATACAGTTGAAATCGCTCACGCTTGTGGTATTGAGTGTCCAAAGGTTGCACCACTTGCAGCAGTTGAGGTTGTTAATCCAAAGATGCCATGTACAGTTGATGCTGAAGCACTCACAAAGATGAACGAAGAAGGAAAGATTACAGGATGTATCGTTGACGGTCCTCTTTCACTCGACCTTGCTATTGAGCCACAGGCTGCATTCCACAAGGGAACTACTGACAGAAAGATCGTAGGTGATGCTGATGTATTATTGTTCCCAGACATCCAGGCCGGTAACATTACATACAAGTGCTTAGTTCACACAGCTGACTGTAAGAACGGAAATATCTTAACCGGTACAAGCGCTCCTGTTATCCTTACATCACGTTCTGACGAATTCGAAGTAAAGGTTAACTCAATCGCACTTGCAGCTGTTGTTGCTGAGTCAATGAATAAATAGTATATTCGCCAATTAATAGTTAAAATTTACCAGTCATTAATGTTAGCGAATAGTAAAACCAAATTATAATAATAGATAAGGAGATTATTATGTCATACAAGATTTTAATTATCAATCCGGGTTCTACTTCTACTAAGATTGGTGTTTATGAAGACGAAACACAGCTTATGGAAGAAACTCTCAGACATTCAACTGAGGAAATCGCTCAGTACGATACAATTTATGATCAGAAAGATTTCAGAAAGAACGTTATTCTTGATGTATTAAAAGAAAAAGGTGTTAACCTTTCTGATATCGATGTAGTAGTTGGCCGTGGTGGTTTATTAAAGCCAATCCCAGGTGGTACATACGCTACTACTCCTGAACTTCTTGAAGATTTAAAGATTGGAAGACAGGGACAGCATGCTTCTAACCTTGGCGGTATTCTTGCAAAAGAAATCGCTGACGAGACAGGAGTTCCTTCATACATCGTTGATCCTGTTGTTGTTGACGAATTACAGGACGTTGCAAGACTTTCAGGACATCCTGAAATTCCAAGAATTTCTATCTTCCACGCATTAAACCAGAAAGCTGTTGCTAAGAGATATGCAAAGGAAACAGGAAAGGCTTATGAGGACTTAAACTTAATCGTTGTTCACATGGGTGGCGGTGTTTCAGTTGGTGCTCACAAGGCAGGTAAGATTATCGATGTTGCAAATGCCCTTGACGGTGACGGTCCATTCTCTCCTGAGAGAGCCGGCGGACTTCCATCAGGTGGTCTTATGAAGCTTTGCTTCAGTGGAAAATATACACAGGCTGAAATCGGTAAGATGATCAACGGTAACGGTGGTTTCAATGCTTACGTTGGAACAAACGATATGAGAGACTTAGTAAAGATGGCAGAGACTGATCCAAAGGCTAAACTTGTTATGGATGCTTTCCACTACCAGTTAGAAAAAGAAATCGGTGCTATGGCCGTAGTTCTTGGTGGAAAAGTTGACCAGATTATCTTAACAGGTGGTATTGCTTATAACGCAATCACTCAGGAAACTATGAAAGCTGCAGTTGATTGGATTGCTCCTGTTACTGTATATCCCGGCGAAGACGAATTACTCGCACTTGCACAGGGTGCATTAAGAGTTATGACCGGCGAAGAAAAAGCGATGGAATATTAAAAAATAATCAAAATAAGAGACGGTTCATTACGAACCGTCTCTCTTTTTTGTTATTCTAAAATAATAACTTAAAACTATTTGATAGTTTTCTTTTTAGACCACTCACCATATTTTTTCTTTCCATTAACAGTTACATATGCTCTGGCTTTAATATAGTATTTTTTCTTAGCTTTAAGCTTCTTTAATGTGACATTTATATTTTTAGAATACACTGTCTTAGTGGTCTTCTCACTAAATTTATTTGATGTAGAATATTTAATCTGATATCCCTTTGCTTTAGTAATTTTTGACAATTTTATTTTTATTGTCTTTCCGTTAGAACTACGTTTAGCTTTCTTTATCTTAACTCTGTTCAAAGTAGTATCAGCTTTTTGTGTAGTTGTCTGAGCCTGCGCTGTTGTCTGAGCCTGCGCTGTTGTCTGAGTCTGTGTTGTTGCCTGCTCTTTGTTATTATCCTTATTAGAATCATCTGTCTTTTTAACTACCTTTGGTTCAATCTTGATTCCCTTTTTAATATTTTCGACAGTTGCAGTATATTCGAATTTTCCTGTTTCCGGATTCTTTACAAGTACTTCTCCGTTAACAGTTATAGCATTAAGATCATATCCTTCTTTCGGACTAAATGTAAGTGTGATTGTTTCGCCCGGATAATAATAACCTGTACCTTCGACATCAACACCTTCGATATCATTAACTGATATTTTTTCGAAAACTGAATCAACAGGAATACTATACTCGAACATTTTAACAGGTTCACTCTCTTCGCCATCTCCGCCTAACAGCATTAAAAGAATAAGTAATAGAAGATCATCAAAGCCACCATCTTCTTTGATATTATGGTATTTTTCCAGAATATCTTCTGAGAACAGACTAAGGGAGTCATCCATCATACTACCAATCAAATATACTCTATCCTTAACAGGTGCTGCAAGAACGTACTGAATACCTTCTTCCTTTAATGACTTCTTGTCTAATACGTATCCGGCTCCTCTGTATGTGTCTGTGTTAATATCATAAATGAATATATCTCCATATCCTTCTGCTCTAATTCCTGATATTAGCAATCCATCATTAATAACACTGACCTGAACATCATCTAAAGACTCTTCACTGTACAAATAAGGTACTTCTACTGTGGTACTCTGTTTCTTCCACTCTTTGCCATCAAAAATCCAGTTTGGCGCTATTACTTGCAAATCTGTATCAGTCTTCTCATCGTAATCAAAATCAAGGTTCATTGTAACAACTAACTTATCGCCAACCTGATACATATAAGATATATCTATACCCGGAACAGTTCCTAAATCCTGAGTCTCAACAAATTCAGTTTTTCCACTCTCCGACTCATCAATCTTATAAACCTTGTATTCAAATTCAAATTCGTCTAAATCATCACCTTCTATTGGATCACCATCTATTGGGTCACCATCTATTGGATCACCATCTATTGGGTCATCATCTATTGGTTCATCTTCAATTGGTTCAGCGAAATCATTTTGATCTTCGATATAATAAAGATTATTGTTATATGAAATAAGTCTGCTTTGAGAATACGGATAATGTGACTCAATTTCTTTAATAAACTTCCACTCATCTTTCTCAATGTCATATTTGACAAGACCAAATATCTCGGCAAAATCTATTCCGGCATGAGCTATACAATATATACTTCCTTTAAAATATGTTGGAGATTGAATTTCAACAGATTTTTCCGACATACCAACCATTCCAAACAAATCAAGTGTAAGTTTGCTGTCACGTGTTTCCCACTGAATAGGCTCATTAACATCATCAGGTATTTTTCCTATTTGTATTCCGTCACTATCTGAAAGATACACTAATTCATTTCCTGTTGAAATCAATTTGTTCCAATCATATATGTCAAAGCCTTCATTTTCTACAACATTTAAGTTTTTACCATCCAGTGTGTAAAGCTTTCTTTCAAAAACTGCATCTCCTGTATCATAAGAAACAGTAATTGTAGCATTTTTAGGTAACTTATCTGTATCAAGAGTGATAGATGAAGTATCTCTATTCAATATGTCAGCATTCTTTCCATTGACACTGACTGTTCCTTCTTCAAAGAAGCCACCTTTTAAAACAACATTTTTATTGCTATCCAACTCTACCTTTTCAACGTATGAAGAAAGATTATTAATCTTTGAAAAATCAATCACTCCTCCGGACACACATTTAGATGTCAAAGCATCACTCTTTCTTGTTGAACCAATAATTACCTGCTTTAACTCAGTAGGTGTTTTATCAGGATACATTCCGGCCAAAACGGCGATAGCACCGGTCACATGAGGTGTTGCCATTGATGTTCCATTATAGAAATCATACTTTCCAAATTCTTCAATGTCTGCATTTTCTTTGCTAGTACCAAATGCATCGAAATAACAGCAAAATTCACCTTCTTCGCCAATAGTAATTTCTATCACCAAACTTCTTTTCTGTGCTTCTTTAACACTTTCAACTGCCTGTTTACTTGCAAAGCCCCAATAATTAGTGTCTTTTTCAAGCAGTGCATATCCCATATACTCATCTTCGTCTACATCAATATTACACAATCCATCTTCGTCAAGTTCTTTATCATATACTAATGCTACTGCTTCTCCTGCATCTCCATATTCACCCTCTATAGCCTTTCCTCTAAGAGCAATTGTACTATAAATAGGAGACTCTGATTTTTCGACATCATATGGGAAATAAATATCATATTTTTCTCCATATTGAGCACCTGAAATAGAAACTTTTAATGATTTGTTGTTATCATTCTCTCCAAAGAACTCTTCGTCTGTATAAGAAACAGAAACTTCTCCTTCACCATCTGTGCTATATCCCCATTTGATATCGTTCTCATCTGTCTCTACATCGATATATCCATCATTCCCAATAATCTGCACTAAATTCTTATCATCATCAAATGATTCATACACTGATGCAAGATCTGCTAATTTTGCTTCATCATATATGATTGGATTAAAGCACTCATATGAAACTGTAGACAATATAGTAGTTCCCGGTGCAGCTACATCAACTAATGACTCACCATAGTTAGAGAATGCTGCAAGCTCATCTTTTTCATTTGATGCTGCTACTGATACTATGTAATCACTGTCATAAGAACAAGGATAAACCGGATTGGCATCATTGTAATTAGACTCATTTCCGGCAGCCATTGCAAACAATGCTCCTTTTTCTCCTATCATATTGATGAGGGTCTTAACAATATCACTGGCGCCACCACCGCCATATGAACAGTTAATTGATACGATATTGACACCAAGTTGTTGAGCTCTATAGATATAATTGAGTGCACCTATTTCGCCGTCATTGTATCCAGAACCATCTTCATCAAGAAACTTAAGTGCCATAATCTTTACATTATCACTTTGAGAAACTCCTGCAATACCTGTCTCATTATTTGCAAGGGCTCTGATAATACCTGCGCAATGTGTTCCATGACCATTGTCATCAATAGGTTCTTCATCAAAATTTACAAAATCATATCCATGCTCTCCTGATAAATTGTAAGACTTAAATGGATTTTCCCACATAACATCCTGAAGATCCTCATGTTCATAATCAACACCGGTATCAATAATAGCTACTACTTTTTCTTTTGATTCTGATTGATCAGTAATTCCTTCATAATCAGCATTGATATCTAATCCAGCACTTCCTGCTTGCTGTCCTTTATTATCTAACGCCCACTGATAATTTGAAAAAGCATCATCAGTATCAAGTGCGTGCTCTTTGTAATTAGGTGTAATACTGATAAGCTGCTTTTTTTCCTTAAGTTTCTTAAGCAAATCAATTGTAGAAAGTTTGTTTGATTTTATTACTGAAACCGAAATATTATTTCCACGCTTTCCATCCGCACTTTTTTTGGCATACTTCTTGCTATTAATATTATTGAAATCATAAGTTTTCTCAATCGAGAAATCTTTATCTTTCATGAGTGATTTTGTACTGATAACATCGTTATAGTACATAATGATTGCTTCTCCCTCAGCGTACTCAACGCCCTTTTCGAGAGTAACTTTGTTGTCATCAGCATTATTATGTCCACTTGCATTAAAGGCTGCTGCATTGGCCGGAATAGCTGAAACAACTAAACTTGCTGACATACTAACTGCCAACATTGTCTTAAATATTTTTTTCATAAATACCTCCTGTTCAAAGTTTGTACCGATTACCATCTTAAATTTAATTATATCACACTTCTTCACCTATTACACTTAACAACTTCAAAAAATCTACCTGTCTATGAACCATTTATGATAATGTGCTTAAAGTCGTAGATTCAAATTACGCTGAAATACCATATGATTGGAAAAATATATTGGTAAATCCGTAATAATCCTATAAAAGAGAGCATTGCACTAATATTTAATAAGGCAATGCTCTCTTCTCTAATATAAATTATATAAATTTATATCTATTATTATTTATTTTTTATTTATCTTCGCTCAAGTCATATTTCCATTTATATATATACTTTTCCTTTGGCTCAATCATTTTATAATCAGTGCCATATAGATAATTTAGTACTGTTCTGATTGTATTGACGCCTGAAAGCCCCTCAATACTCTGTGGTTCTTTGTTTCCAAAATAAACACAGTTAAATACATTTTCCATCATTTCACTCTCAAGTTTTTCATCATATTTGTTCTTATCATATTCGCCCATGGAAAATAGCGGAATTCTGGTACCGTGATCAGCCTGAAAAATGATTATGGCATTTGGATCATTTTCAATTATCCCATCAATCATCTTTGTAATTCTTTTGTTTACATATTTCAAATATCCTATGTATGACTCTTTGTATCTGTAAACCAATGCATTATCAACTACATTTCCATCCTCATCAAGTACACATGGCCTATGTGGACTTGACATATAAGCCACTGTAAGTGTAGGTTTTTTGTCCGAGTACTTCCATATTTCATCACATATATCAAAAGATTCATCAATTACAGATGCATACTTTTCAACAAACTCCTTTGAAAGCCAACTCATACCTCCACTAATATTTTTTGTATTATTTTTTGTTAATACATTTAGAATAACAACTACAAAACTGTTCTCTAATATGTAATCACCAACATTTTTTTCATTATCAATAATTGTATCTTTACTACTCTCAAACAATACATTGCAATCCTTTGTATCAAGATATCTTTGATGACTGATAACATTAATATCATATCCTAAATCTTTGAAAAATCTGTACATCACCGGATTCTTAAGAAATCGTCTGTTTTTAGTTGATGTATTGCTTGTACTGGTAACATATGAATAATTAAACAAATTCGGAACAATATCATAAGTGTAGAGAGATTCTCTGTTATATGAATTGTCTGAAACAGCAAATCCTTTGATTCTTAGTTCATTTAAGAACTCTGTATTATCATAATTAAAATAGTATTTAAGATTTTCTTTTCCACCATATTCATCAAAAACAAAATAGTAAACATTTTCTTTAAATGATTTGTCTTTTGCGTATTGTTCCACTTCTACATCCGAAACATTCTGTTTCATATCTATTATTTTCGGAATAGCTCCTACAAAATTAATTAAAATCAGTACAGAAAAAGTAAATCCCACAATAATACACGGTGTATCTATTTCTTTTTTTGTAATTTTTAGAAAAACACACAAGCCTGCAATTAATATGAGCATTACTATTCCAAAACTCAAATCATTTACAGGTAATTTGCATTTAATAATTACTTTTTCTATTAACCTATAATTCATAAAAATAATCATAAATAAAGCGTCAATCAAAACAGCTTTATACATATCTTTAAAAATAATAAGTAAAATACATTCACAAATAAACGCAAGAAACAAGAAAAATCCAAGGGGAAATAATAGCGTCTTCAGACCTTCCTCAGCTATGTTCTGAGCCCACATAAATATACACGGATATGAACATACAACCAATATTATCCAAAGTGTAACCGGTATTTTTTTTACATCTATTAATTTCATTATTATTAATACTCCTTATTCTAAACTAGCAGTTTTATTTTTGTTAATCCTAATAATTCACTCGCCTCGAAGATCAAGCTCTGCCTATAATCTTCAATCACCTTTAACAAATAAACATCTGTACAGCAAGTAAAATCATTCAATTAAACTATAAGGAAAAATTTCACTAAGAAAATTGCTGCAATAATATATGTAAGCAATGATACATCTTTTGCTTTTCCAGTAAACACTTTAACAACTACAAATGAAATAATAGCAATACCGATTGCATGACCAATTGAGCCTGATACAGGCATGGCAATCATCATAAGGGCAACCGGAAGTGTCTGTGATATATCTTCAAAATCAATATTTTTAAGACCGCTAACCATAAGCACACCTACATAGATTAAGGCTGATGATGTGGCTGCCGGTGGAATTACCGCTGCAATTGGTGCAATAAATGTACATGCAAGGAACACAATACCTGTTGTGAGGGCTGTAAGTCCTGTACGTCCTCCCGCCTCAACGCCGGATGCAGATTCAACAAATGTAGTAACTGTTGATGTTCCTGTGCAGGCACCTGCCATTGTTCCGATAGCATCTGAGAGCAATGCTTCTTTCATCTTTGGCATTTTGCCGTTCTCATCGAGCATATTTGCACGACTGGCTGTACCTACAAATGTTCCGATTGTATCAAACATATCAATTACGCAGAATGTGATAATAAGTGTCAGTGCTGTAAAGAATCCAATATCAAAGAATCCCTTGAAATTGAATTTGAATAAAGTTGTGCTTGCAAGGTCGCCAAATGCCGGAACAAAAGCTGAAGCCCTGATTCCTGCAAAAGGATTTGTTCCAAACAAAACTGCCTCACCTGCCCAGTAAATAACACTTGCACCAAGCATACCGATGATAACTGATGCCTTCATTCCCTTCTTAGAAAGGATTACAATTACAAACAATCCGATAAACATTGTTACAACTGTAAGAACCATCGGTGCGTAAGCATCTGCCATATTATCTTTTGCAAGACTTGGTGTTAGCGTTCCAAAGAAGTCTCTCATTACATAGAACGGTCCACCATCTTTTGAGTAAATACCTGCATTTGAACCAAGACCTATGTTAAGAAGCATAAGACCAATTGCAGGAGAAACACCATTTCTGATTCCAAGCGGAATGGCATCAACTATTTTTTCTCGAATGCTAAGCATTGATAACACGATAAATATTAATCCCTCAGTGAGGATAATACAAAGTCCTGCATTAAAGGAATCAACATAGGATGCTCCTGTTATAGCAGCAATATTAGTTACAACAATTGCAAAGAATGAGTTAAGTCCCATTCCGGGTGCTAAAGCAAAAGGCTTATTTGCAAGGAATGCCATTGCAAACATACCAATTGCTGATGCTATACAAGTAGCAAGGAAAATTGCATTCCATAACTGTGGTGTACCGTTTGCTCCAAATCCTGTAAGAAGATTTGGATTAAGAGCGATAATATAAGCCATAGTCATGAATGTAGTAAGACCCGCTACAATTTCAGTTCTTACATCAGTATTATTATCTTTTAACTTAAAAATTTTCTCTAACATGTTATTCCTTTCCTCAAAATGTATACAACATTATGAAACACCCCTGACTCAAGTTCACTCTGAATCAGGGGTATTTATAATCCTGGTATTAAATGATATTACCTGGTTTCAAACCGGTATCATCTACTATTATTTATTAGCAAGCTGTGCTTTGATAGCTTCTGTAAGCTGTGGTACGATTTTGTTTAAATCTCCAACGATTCCGTAATCAGCCACATCGAAGATTGGAGCATCTTCGTCTTTGTTGATTGCGATGATGAGATCAGACTCTTCCATACCTGCAACGTGCTGGATTGCTCCTGAGATACCGATTGCGAAGTATACCTGTGGACGAACTGTCTTACCTGTCTGTCCAACCTGTCTGTCTGCTGGTAACCAACCATTGTCAGTTACAGCTCTTGAACAAGAAACTTCACCACCGAGTACTTCTGCAAGATCCTCAAGAAGCTTGAAGTTCTCTGCAGAACCAACTCCACGTCCACCGGATACTAAGATCTTAGCGTCCATGATATCTACTGTCTCGCCTACTGACTTAACTACTTCAAGAATTTCAACATATTTGTTGTTTTCTGCTAAACCGGCATCGAAGTTAATAACTTCTGCTTTTGCACCTGGCTTTGGATCAGCCTTCTGCATAACACCTGCACGTACTGTAGCCATCTGTGGTCTGTGATCAGGACAAGCAATTGTAGCGATTGTGTTACCACCGAAAGCCGGACGTGTCATAAGTAACTGATTGTGTTTCTGCTCTTTACCCGGGATTGGGTTGATTGGGAAATCACCGATTTCAAGTAATGTACAGTCAGCTGTAAGACCTGTTGCTACTCTTGCTGAAACTGTAGGACCTAAATCTCTACCGATTGCTGTAGCACCAACTAACATGATTTCTGGTTTGAACTCATTGATAACAGCTGTTAATGCCTGAGCGTATGGCTCAGTTCTGTATGTCTCAAGTGCAGGATTATCAACAACGATAACCTTGTCAGCGCCGTACTCAGCTAACTGATCAACTAAGTTTCCTACATTTGATCCAAGAAGTACTGCTGTAACTTCTGTATTTAATGGCTTAGCAAGTCTTCCTGCTTCTCCAAGTAATTCGAATGCGATTCCGCTTAATTCGTTATCTACCTGCTGAGCGAAGACATATACGCCTTTATAATCTTCTAAATTAATATTCTGCATGATTAAATCTCCTCTCTAACTAAATAACGTGCTTTGAAACTAATTTGTCCATGATGTACTCAACTGACTCTTCAGGTGAATCAAGAGCAACCTTTTCTCCGGCACCCTTACGTACCTTATCAGAAGCTTTAGCGATCTTTGTAGGTGAACCCATAAGACCAAGATCTCCGTCATTTACGTCAACAAGGTTAGCTCTGCCCCATGTTGTAATCTCTGCGTCAACTGCGTCAAAGATTCCGCCTGGAGTCATGTAACGTGGATCATTTAATTCAGAAAGAGCTGTAATTAATACAGGCATTTTAGCCTTAACCATGTGATGTCTGTCTTCGTATGCTCTCTTAACGATTACGCTGTCACCATCAACTTCGATTCCCTCTGCGTATGAGATAACAGGTACTCCAAGATGTTCAGCAATCTGTGGTCCAACCTGAGCTGTATCACCGTCGATAGCCTGACGTCCTGTGATGATGATATCATAATCTTTGATATTTCTGATAGCACCAGCGATTGTTGTAGATGTAGCCCAAGTATCAGCACCACCTAAAACTCTATCTGTTACTAAGATTCCGTTGTCAGCTCCCATAGCCATAGCTTCACGAAGAACGTCTTCAGCCTTTGGAAGTCCCATTGTGATTGCTGTAACTTCAGCACCGTACTGATCTTTTAATCTGAGGGCAGCCTCAAGACCAGCCTTATCATCAGGGTTCATGATTGTGAGCATTGCTGCTCTGTTTAATGTACCGTCCGGGTTGAACTGAACTCCACCCTTAGTATCAGGTACCTGCTTTATACAAACGATAATTTTCACGATTAGTACCTCCTATATTACTTTAATAAGTTAGCAGAGATTACCATACGCTGAACTTCTGATGTACCTTCGTAGATTTCAGTAATCTTAGCATCTCTCATCATTCTTTCAACATCATATTCTCTGATGTAACCATAACCACCATGTAACTGAACAGACTTAGTTGTAACTTCCATTGCAACTTCTGCTGCGTATAACTTAGCCATAGCTGCTTCTACAGAGTAAACCTTCTGTGTAGCCTTAGCCATAGCTGCTTTGTAAACAAGTAACTTAGCAGCTTCTACCTTAGTAGCCATATCTGCTAACTGGAACTGTGTATTCTGGAATGCAGCGATAGCTCTACCGAACTGCTTTCTTTCTTTTACATATTCGATTGTTGTCTCAAGAGCACCTTCTGCAAGACCAAGAGCCTGAGCTGCAATACCGATACGTCCACCATCAAGAGTGTGCATAGCGATGTTGAAACCTTTACCCTTCTGTCCGAGTAAGTTCTCAGCTGGGATACGACAATCTTCAAAGATTAATTCGTATGTTGCTGAACCACGGATACCCATCTTCTTCTCTTTTGTTCCGAATGTGAATCCAGGAGTTCCTTTTTCAACGATGAATGCTGAAATTTCTTTCATCATTCTACCACGTTTCTCAACTTTACCTGTTACAGCGATTACAATGTAAACATCAGCATATTTACCGTTTGTGATGAAACACTTAGAACCGTTTAATACCCATTCGTTTGTAGCTTCATCGAAAACAGCCTTTGTCTGCTGTCCCTGAGCGTCTGTACCAGCACCTGGCTCTGTAAGACCGAAAGCACCTAACTTCTCACCTTTTGCAAGTGGAGTTACGAATTTCTGCTTCTGCTCTTCTGTACCATAAGTTAAGATAGGATCGATACAAAGTGATGTATGAGCTGAAACGATAACACCTGTTGTACCACAAACCTTTGATAACTCTTCAACACACATAGCGTATGTTAATATATCACAACCCTGGCCGCCGTACTCCTTTGGAACAGGAATTCCAAGGAAACCGTATTTTGCCATTTTTTCAACTGTCTCTACAGGAAACTGTTCATTTTCGTCTGTTTCCTGAGCGAGTGGCTTTACTTCATTTTCTGCAAATTCGCTGAAAAGTGTTCTAGCCATTTCATGTTTTTTGCTTAATGTAAAATCCATTTAATTTTCCTCCATTTTTTTATATGGATGAGAAGACAGATTACTGTCCTCTCATCTCAATTAAGGTATTACCCTAATTATTCAAAATCTTTGACACTTATTGTCAGCAATAATTACTGAGCATCAACTGGTGTCTTTGTTCTGTCAGCATTGTATACATAGAATCCCTTTCCGCTCTTTGCTCCGAGGTTTCCACCACGAACCATCTTACGGATAAGTGGACATGCACGATACTTGCTGTCGCCTGTCTCATTGTAAAGAACATCCATGATTGCAAGACAGATATCAAGACCAATGAAATCACCTAACTCAAGTGGTCCCATTGGATGATTTGCGCCAAGCTTCATAGCTGCGTCGATACCGGCGATGTCAGATACACCTTCCATCTTAATGAAAGCAGCTTCGTTAATCATTGGGATAAGAACACGGTTTACTACAAATCCTGCAGCTTCATTAACCTGTACAGGTGTCTTTCCGATTTCTTCAGAAATCTTCTTGATTGTAGCAACTGTCTCATCAGGTGTGTTAACTCCTGCGATTACTTCTACTAATTTCATTCTGTCAGCAGGATTGAAGAAATGCATACCAATCATAGGACGTGTAAGACCATTTCCAATCTCTGTGATAGAAAGTGATGATGTATTTGAAGCAAAAATACACTCTGGTTTGCAGATCTTGTCTAACTCGCCAAATGTAGTCTTCTTAACTTCCATATTTTCAAAAGCTGCCTCAACGATAAGATCGCAATCAGCACAAAGGTCTTCTTTGAGACCCGGTGTAATGCTTGCTAAAATACCATCAACCTGCTCCTGTGTCATTTTTCCTTTTTCTACAAGTCTTGCATAACCTTTAGCAATCTTGTCTTTTCCGCCTTCTGCCCATTCCTGCTTGATGTCACAAAGTGCTACTGTGTATCCATCAACCTGTGCAAAAGCTTTTGCGATTCCCTGGCCCATTGTTCCGGCACCGATAACGCCAACCTTCATTCTTTTTTCCTCCATCTTTTCTTGATACTTTTAAATGTATCATCTTATTTTATTGATATAACCTGTTATTCTACATTTCAATACATACAT
This sequence comes from Lachnospiraceae bacterium, assembly GCA_024698345.1. GTDB lineage: Bacteria > Bacillota > Clostridia > Lachnospirales > Lachnospiraceae > SIG293. Next base: position 24,726 of record JAILRH010000153.1, read on the forward strand.
TTCAGTATCATGGACTCACAACGGAGTCTTTTGTGAAATGTATATCACAGGTTTATGCCTGAATAAATACTTTGAACAATACTTATAATCGAGAACGAACTTCTTGATTATTTGTTCTGGAAAGGAACTACTTTGAGTTTCTTTTCTTTGTCTTTCTCAAGGAAGTTGCCCATACCTGCAGCCTGATCAGCTGTCTCGAAGCAGCTACCGAATAACTTCTCTTCGATTACTAGAGCATCATCCATATTTGCATCAAGACCATCGTTGATAGCTTTCTTACATGCTCTTACAGCGATTGGTGCATTCTTTGCAATACCTGCAGCCATCTTCTTAGCTTCATCAATAAGTTCTTCCTGTGTATAAACAGCATTTACAAGACCGATTCTGTAAGCTTCATCAGCTTTGATGTTTCTTGCTGTGTAGATAAGCTGTTTAGCCATACCAGGACTAACAAGTCTTGCAAGTCTCTGTGTTCCACCGAATCCAGGTGTAATACCAAGACCTACCTCAGGCTGTCCAAAGATAGCATTGTCAGAACAGATTCTGATGTCACAGCTCATAGAGATTTCGCATCCGCCACCAAGTGCGAATCCGTTTACTGCTGCGATTACAGGGATAGGTAATGTCTCGATCTTTCTGAAAACATCATTTCCCTTCTTACCGAAAGCTTCGCCTTCAACTTTTGTCAATGTAGACATCTCTCCGATATCAGCACCTGCAACGAAAGATTTTTCACCTGCGCCTGTGATGATTAATGCTCTTGTCTCGTTAACATCGATTGAATCAAGTGTCTCGTTAAGTTCATCGAGTACCTGGCTGTTTAAAGCGTTTAACGCCTTTGGTCTGTTGATTGTAAGAATTCCTACGAATCCTTCCTGCTCATATGTGATAAATTCCATATTGATCTCCTTCTATCTTGTCTTCTTCTGAACATACCATTGAGCTGACAGGCTAGGCCCATCAGCTCAATATGTATTCGACTCTAATAATAGTCTATATATTAGTCACGCTCAACGATTGTAGAACATCCCATTCCACCACCGATACAAAGTGTAGCAAGACCCTTCTTAGCGTCTCTTCTCTGCATCTCGTGAAGTAATGTAACAAGGATACGGCATCCTGAAGCTCCAACCGGATGTCCAAGTGCGATTGCACCACCGTTTACGTTAACTTTTGACATGTCAAAGTTTAAGTCTTTAGCAACTGCTACTGACTGTGCAGCAAATGCTTCGTTTGCTTCAATCAAATCGATATCATCAATTGTAAGTCCTGTCTTAGCCAATACTTTCTTTGTAGAAGCAACAGGTCCAACGCCCATGATTGAAGGATCAACACCGCCAAGTGCTCCGGCAACGAATGTAGCCATTGGTGTTACACCGAGCTCTTTAGCTTTCTCTTCGCTCATTACTACAACTGCAGCTGCACCGTCATTGATTCCTGATGCGTTACCTGCTGTAACAACTCCGTCAGCCTTACCTGAACAAGCTTTTAACTTAGCAAGTGTCTCTGCTGTAGTACCTGCACGAGGTCCTTCGTCTGTATCTACGATGATATCTCCCTTTCTGTTCTTAACAACAACAGGTACGATTTCATCTTTGAATATGCCATTGTTCATAGCTGCTTCGCATTTCTGCTGAGAGTTTGCTGCAAATGCATCTAACTCTTCTCTTGTAAGTCCCCACTGCTCAGCTACGTTCTCAGCTGTAATCATCATGTGGTAACCATTGAATGCATCCCATAATGCATCATTAACCATTGTATCAACCAATGTTCCGTTGTTCATTCTGTAACCAAAACGTGCATTCTGAGCTGCGTATGGTGCCATAGACATATTCTCCATACCACCTGCTACTACGATATCAGCATCTCCAGCCTGAATCATCTGAGCTGCCATATTAACACAGTTAAGACCTGAACCACAAACTACGTTAACTGTAACTGCAGGTGTCTCAATTGGAAGTCCTGCTTTGATTGATGCCTGACGTGCAACGTTCTGTCCAAGACCAGCCTGGATAACACATCCCATGTATACGTGATCAACCTGATCAGCTGGTACTCCTGCTCTGTTAAGAGCTTCCTTGATAACGATAGAACCAAGTTCCGGTGCTGGTGTTGTGCTTAAAGCTCCACCCATCTTACCGATAGCTGTACGGCAAGCGCCTGCGATAACAACTTTCTTTGACATAATATAAATCCTCCATTAATAATAGAATTTTATTCTTTTGCATGTAAAAAACACGCATCCTTTTCAATAATAACATTAATACAATCTTCAATCAACAAATGACTTCAAATTTCGCGTAAAAATATTAAAACTGAGATTGTTATAATTTTAACAAATATTATTTCCTTTGTCTAGACATTAAATTGAAAAAACTCAACGCTTAAATCGCATATATTAATATAACCCATATTCTTTTTAAAAGTGGCAAGTCTTTTAACTGTTCTTCCCTAAATAACCTATAGAACTCATGAACTGTCTGATAATCGTTCTTCTCGCAGATTTCATTTGAATATGTCGCTTTATATCCGCAGGAAATCATATCATCCCACATTTTTTCAGTCATTAGGCTATCAACAAACATGTCGGTCATACTCTTATTTATATCTTTATCCATTTTGCCACCAGGCTTTAATCCTTTAATTTTGCAGATTCTGTAAATATCTCTGTACAACAGTCTTATCCTGGTGTTCTTAGCTGCATTTTTCATTATTCTGCGCTTATATTGTCGTCTAACCAATAATTGCAGATATAATATACCACCAAGAGCAAATATAAATAATATTATCTTACCAAACTTGTTCATCGGGATATCATGTGACCCTTTGTTTTTATTAAAAGTACTTACAGTTTCTGTCACATTTACAGTTGTCTCTGCAACAGAAGCTGTTGTAGTTTCAGGCTGTGCTTTTGTTTCATTTTCGGTTGTTGGTTCCTCAGTTTTTGGTTCCACATCATTATTTATACTACTGTCATAACCAAGAGTATGTTCTTTTGGAACCCAACCGTATCTTTCATCAAACACTTCAGTCCATGCATGCGCCATGGCATCCGTCACTTTCACTCGATAAAAACCGTTACTATCCTTTACAAAGGCTTCCTTAGGAATTCTAAATCCCTCAACATATCTTGCCGGTATATATGCTGACCTATACATCATCGTGGCAACCGTAGCAAAGTGAACGCAATATCCTTTTTTGGTCTGCTCAAAATGCTCAATAAAATCTCCGTCAACATCATAATTATATTTACCGGGATTAAGAGTATATTCAAAACCATTGGCAAAATAATCGTCTATTTTTTTCCCTGTTTCTTCTATATCGTACCACTCAAACTCCACACCACTATCGTTCTGATAAAGATCTCCCAATAATGTATAAGCACTCCTTAAGTTAGATAAGTATTCATCTCCGCCTTCCGCTTCATTTAACCAACCATCCTTTTCAACAAGAACACTTTTGGCTGTATCAAAGGGAATGAAATTCAAGGAATATTCATTAAATTCTTCTTTTTTTCCAAGTCTTTTTATCGTCTGATTATAATTCAGTCTACCGCTCATTCCTATTGTACTATCAATCTCCTCGCAAAAATAAGGCATAAATTCACCCTTATTTACCTTTTTAAAATTAGAAAACTGACCTCCTTTTCCAATACACGAAATGTCATAGAACCTAATGGTTTCTGATATTTTTTCATCAAGGAAATATGGGGTAAAAAAGTAATTATTTAAAGACTTCTCCATTCTTATGGTTACCGTATTTTTATTTTCACTTTTCAACTTTTTACGATATCCCAAAACGACCCGATCAAATGAGTCCTTGCGCCCCATAATATCCATATTATAACGAAAAACATCCGGCTCATCCCAAGAACTTCCAATATAATCTCCACCCACATAGCCCTTTAGGTAAAGATCTTCAATTGGCTTATCGTTTAGGAATACTGTCATGCACTTCTTTCCTGTAATCTTTCTTTCTCCGCACTCTGACAATTTTCCTTCTGTCAGTCCAATGACATTTCCCGCTTTTTTAGAGCCACCAAAGCCTTTAAAATTAAGATGCTCTAGAATCGCACTAAATTCCATATTTACAAAAGAATCTCTGACCGAATAATAGAAGCCATCGTGTTCATAAGTGATTTTATCTATTCTGTTTCCGCTAATTACACCTGCCAAGCTCAAAAGCACGCAAATGCCTGTAACCTGGGCCAAAGTGCAACTACTCAATTTGTTGTTGCTGTTTGCATAAACTGCAAGGAAAATAAGTCCACTTGAAATAACCATCCAAACATTCAAAGGTTTTGGATATTTTCCGGTCTCAGCCACCATTATAACAGGAACAACCATTATCACTACAGATAACAATATTCCCTTTTTGATTCTGATAATAATCGATAGCATTACCGCAATAATAAATACAACCATACAAAACAAAATATTGTATGTCTCTCCTGAAATACCATCTGTATCAATCGTGTAATAGAAATCTTCACAAACCCTTTCATATATTATAATGCAGTAATTGAAAATAAGTTTCAACTGATCGATACTGACTTTACTTACTGTTAAAATTCCCATGCATACAAATACTATTCCACACGAAACAATCATTCCTGTAACGACTCTGTATTTATCAAATCTGTTCATTGTAGGAATAAACACTACAGTGAACGCAACCAAAGTCAATAACAAATGAACAATAATTGTATTTGAGTTCATTCCACTTCCAAGATTAGTTATAGTATACGGGAAAACAGATAACCACATTTTAAAAACAGAAAATGACACTATATAAACAGCTACAAATTCACAAATAACATTAAATACGTCGTTATTAAATTGTTCTTTTTTTATAACTCTAAATATATCTCTTTCCATTTAATCTGCTTACCCTCTTTTGCAATATTCACTCTCTCTTCGTTCAATTTCATCTCACAGTCAAAATTGATGTTAATTAAAGTACTGTACTCTATTCTCTTTAAAATTTCATCCTTTAAAACCTTAACAGCTTCCAAATCCCTGTAAGGTCTTATATACATCATTCTCCTAAGTGCCTCGTATACGTTTTCATCCTTGCAGACTTTTTTCTTTACAACCTCATTAAGATCGTTATCGTACCACAGGACAAGATGATTAATTCCTTTTTCCTTTATTGACAGTAATACGGATGCAATCAAATCCATCGTCATTTCATAGTTGCGATGTCTGCTTTCTTTTCTATTGTAATCAATCCATACAACCACAGGACACCCCTCAGGTTTTGCCCTTTCTTTTACCAGGATTTCATCTGACTTTGCAGATAATTTCCAATGAATATCGTGAACGGAATCCGATTCCGTATATTCTCTTATCTGATATATTTCAGTTGGATCGTCACCGCTTTCTCTGTCAGAATACTCCTCTGCGTCTCCCTCAAACATCTGTGTCCTAAGCGTCACGTCAGTCATTAACAGTTTCATCTGTGGCATTACTACCAATTCATTGGACTTGTTTACCTTTTTCTTTATTGACAGAAGATTTATGACATCATTACATTCAACTCTTAACAAAGTAATTTTATATATTCCTGTCTGAAACATCTCCACTTTCTTCTTTCCTGTCTTTTCAGAATCACTGATGGCGGGTATTTTTATTTCTATTATTTTTTTCTTTCCGTTTGCAATATTCTCTATACTTACAAATGCTGTGACATTTGAAGAAAAAAACTTTGATTTGTTTTTAACTTTAACTCTGATAGTAACACTCTTATTTTTTTCTGCGACTTCAGATATAGGAACCAAATCAGCTCTTATATTTCTTCGCATCAGTATCAAATAAATAATACTGACAAAAAAGAATATAATTTCTGCACCCAGTAACTGTTTTACAATTGTATCTTCATACATAAAATAATTAAAAACCGTTACTCCCATGACTATCAGATAAACCATTATCCTCTTAAACATTATTTATCGCCCTCTTCATACTTGTTAATGAATTTTCTTAAAAGAATGTTCTTATATCCCCTTTATTGTAGGTGCTTCTATGTCATCTAATATGGCATCTATTACATCACTTTTATTAATCTGAGCGACCTTAGCTTTTGTGCTGAGAGTTACTCTGTGAGATGCTACAGAATAAAATACCGCTTTGACATCGTCAGGAGTAACATAATTTTTGCCTTCTATCCACGCCCACGCTCTGCTTAGTGCAGCCAATGCCACAGAACCTCTTGGACTGAGTCCTGATGCAAGGGAACTGTTATTTCTGGTCTCACTAGCAAGCTCTGCTATGTATTTAAGAACCTTAGCATTCATGAACACATTTGAAACTTCTTCCTGCATTTTGGTAATAACATCACCTTTTCCGTCAAATAACTGTTCAACTTTCTCTATCGGATCCCCTTCCTGTCTGCGCTTAAGGATTTCAACTTCCTCTTCAATTGTCGGATATCCCATATTTACACACACCATAAATCTATCTAACTGGGATTCCGGCAAAAGCTGGGTTCCAACGGAACCTTCAGGATTCTCTGTTGCTATTACCACAAAAGGTCTGCTAAGTTCTCTGGTCACTCCGTCAACAGTTACTTTTCTTTCTTCCATTGCCTCTAATAATGCCGACTGAGTTTTCGGCGATGTTCTGTTAATCTCATCCGCAAGAAAGAGATTGCACATAAGCACACCTTTTTTGTATACAAATTCATTTGTGTCTTTTTTATATACTGAAAAACCTGTAAGATCTGACGGCATTACATCCGGTGTAAACTGAACACGATTTTCCTCAAGGCCCATCGCCTTTGAGAAAGCCTTTGCCATGGTAGTCTTACCTACACCCGGTGTATCTTCTATCAAGACATGTCCTTTTGCAACAATTGTGCACATGATCAGTTTGATGGCCTCATCCTTTCCTACAATCACTTTTTTAACTTCATCAATAACTCTTTTTGCTTCAAAATATAATTCTCCCATACTTCCTCCTAAAAAATGGCACTACACTATCGAAAGAGTGTAGTGCCTAATTTATAATCACTAGTTCTTAATTCCAAGAATCTCCAAAATCAACATCCTGTTTCTTTACCACCTGTCCTGTTTCAGCACATAACTGAACATAAAACTCTCCTGATGTTAATTCAACATATGGATTAAGCCAGAATATTTTTACAAATAAGCCTGCTACAGGAAGAGCTGCCAAAAATCCCCATAAAATAAATGAAAGATCAAGAACAAACGCTCTCCATTTGTTTCCTGTCATAAGATTTCTTGAAATCTCAAAAGCCTCTCTTGATGACATGTTTGGATTCTCTGCTAAAAGGTATGGAATCATTCTGTATTCATAACTCTTGATAATACCCGGAATTATTAAAAGTAATGTCCATAAAAAGATCTTGATATCTCTGATAAATGATACCTTTACAACGTTCCAGTAAGAATTTGAAAATGCAAATCCAAAAACACCTATATCAGGTTTTGTAGTTCTGTTAAGAAGCACCCACTTCTTTCCTCCAACAGTCAAAGGATTGAAAAGAAATGCAGCAAGTGCAAATGATATTACAATTATAATTAATACTACAACAATCACAATACCTACCATGGCACCCATAGCACCGGAAGAAACTGACATTGCATCAGTTAATGCATCGTTTGACTCCATATCAGAATACTCAGAATCCTCAAGATCCTCAAATATATTACTGTTATCACTGCCTGAAAATGTATCATCACTTGAATCGTTGAAAATGCTGTTAAGTGATGAATTATTTCCGGAATTATTCAATTTTTCAAATGCCTTTATATAATCCTGTGTTGTTCTTGCTTTGGAAATATCCTGCATATACTCCTGAACTGATTTAGGTGTATATTTAGAATTTGCTGAACTGCTGCTGGCATTATAACCTGTTATACCTCCGATAAGTGAAAGTATAAGTGCCGCAATTACACATCCCCAATAGTTTCCTCTCAATAACTCTTTTGCTCTTTCTTTTAATTCTGCTCTTGTAGCCATTTTTTCCTCCTTAATCTCCCAAATCATACGGTGTTTCCTGATATACATAATAATTCAGCCAGTTAGTGTACAAACCGTTTGACACGCTTCTCCACGTCAATATAGGCTGATTATCAGGATTGTCATCCGGATAATAATTCTTTGGAATCTGTATATCCAAACCTTTTGACTTATCCCTTTTGTACTCCTGATCCAGAGTCATTCTGTCATATTCCGGATGTCCAAAAACAAAAAACTGTCTTCCCTCTTTAGCCATGACAAGAAAAACTCCAGCTTCCTCTGATTCTGCTACAACATATAATTCATCTTTTGAATTAATCTCCTCTGTAGACACTCCTGTATGTCTCGAATGCGGTGCATAGAACACATCATCGAATCCTCTGACAATAGGAACTCTTCTGTGAAGAACTTCATGCTTGTAGATACCAAACATCTTCTCGGGAAGTTGGATCTTATTGATACCGTAATGATAATAGAGTCCTGCCTGTGCCCCCCAACATATATGAAGCGTACTGGTCACATGATCCTTAGACCACTCCATTATCTCTTCAAGTTCTTTCCAGTAGCCGACTTTCTCAAAAGGCATCTGTTCGACAGGTGCTCCCGTAATTATCATTCCGTCATACTTATGCTTCTTCACCTCGTCAAATGTCATATAAAACTTGTTTATGTGATTTGCAGGTGTATTCTTTGAAACATGACTTGCCATATGAAGAAATGTGGCATCTACCTGAAGTGGTGTATTTGACAGCACTCTGAGCAACTGAATCTCAGTATCTTCCTTTAATGGCATAAGATTTAGAATAATAATACGAAGAGGTCTTATGTCCTGATTAATAGCCCTCTCTTCATCCATTATGAAAATATTTTCATTCTCTATAATTGTCTTAGCCGGTAAATCTTTTTGAACTTTAATCGGCATGTTATCACCGTCCTATCTGACTAGTTTCCCACAAAGTGGAATTATCTTCTCCATTTTATCATTACAAATACTATTTTTCAACTTGAATCGTGTATGATTTTAGTCTAATAGATTACTCCCTGTTAATAACTAAAAACTGTCATGATTATAACATCAAAAATCATGACAGTTTTTATAATACTATTATGTTGTATTTATACATAATAAAAATAAGCAATCACTTGTTCTATTACTATTTTATTTCTACTAACCATCCTTCCGGAGCTTCAATTCTGCCCATCTGAATTCCTGTAAGTGTCTCGTATAATTTCTTTGTGATTGGTCCCATCTCTTCCATTCCGCTTGGGAAGCAGATTTCTTCACCATGATCAACAATCTTTCCAACAGGAGAGATAACTGCTGCAGTACCGCAGAGACCACACTCAGCGAAATCTTTGAGTTCATCCTTGAATACTTCTCTTTCTTCAACTTCAAGTCCAAGATATTCCTTTGCAACATACATAAGTGAACGTCTTGTGATAGAAGGAAGAATACTGTTAGACTTTGGTGTAACTACCTTATTGTCTTTTGTGACGAATAAGAAGTTTGCTCCACCTGTCTCTTCTACCTTTGTTCTTGTAGCTGCATCAAGATACATATTCTCATCGAATCCTTCATTGTGTGCAGTTACAATTGCATGAAGACTCATTGCATAGTTAAGTCCCGCTTTGATATGACCTGTTCCGTGAGGTGCTGCTCTGTCAAAATCACTGATCTTGATTGTGATAGGCTTAGCACCACCCTTGAAGTAAGGGCCTACAGGTGTACAGAATGTTCTAAACTGATAATCCTGTGCCGGCTTAACTCCGATAACAGGTGAAATACCAAACATGTAAGGTCTGATGTATAATGTAGCTCCTGAACCATATGGTGGAACGAATTCTTTGTTTGCTTTGATTGTCTCAACGATTGCCTCAACAAACTTGTCCTGTGGATATACAGGCATCTCAAGTCTCTTAGCTGATTCTTCGAATCTCTGTGCGTTAAGATCAGGTCTGAATGTAACAATTCTGCCGTCTTCTGTTGTGTATGCCTTCATACCTTCAAATATAGTCTGTGCATACTGAAGAACACCTGCACACTCACTCATTGTGATCATAGAATCAGATGTAAGTTCTCCTTCATCCCATGCACCATTTTTGAAATTAGCAACAAATCTTTTGTCTGTTGGAATATATCCAAAACCAAGATTTGACCAGTCAATATTTTTCTTGTCCATTTATTTTTCCTCCATAATCGTAAAACTAAATCGTAAAACTTGTAAATTATTGACTACATTTTAATCAATTAAAGTCCTAAAAAATATTTTAGCACTTCTATAATCATTGTCAACATCAGATTATAATCAAAATTTGCCGTCAAGCCACTCCATGGCGTCTGCAAATACTCCTGTCCACTGCTTCCAGTCATGTGCACCATTTCCAACAACATACTTGTGTTCTACTCCCATTTCATTGAGATATTGCGAAAACTCATCTGCCATCATCAGTAAATCTTCTTCTCCGGAACATGTCATGTAGATGTTTGGCACCGGTTTTTTTTCACTTATAAGTTTCTCTAAAAGAAATTTATAATTCTCATCAAAGGGACCGGGAACAGTTTTTTCTTTAAACACGTCATCAAAAAAGACTTTCTTAAAAAATGCAAACTGTGTTTCAGACAGTTTTGGTGCTGACTTTTCATAAAGACATGCCGGGGACATTGCAATAATCGAGCCGAAATTATTGTAATATTTCAATCCATTTCGAATGGCACCGTATCCTCCCATTGAAAAACCCGCTATACATGTATCTTCTCTGGCATTAGACAATCCAAACTTCTGTCTGGTAACTGACACCAGTTCATTTCCAACAAATCTTCCATAATTGCCAAAAGCATGTCCGTGATCAATATAGAAAGAATTTCCGCAACTTGGTATAACAAATGCCGTATTATACTGATTGGCATATTTTTGCAAATCCAAATTGTCCAGCACATTCTGTGCATCACTTAACACTCCATGTAAGAAATAAACAGTCCTCTCCGCGCTCTCCATATGCGGAGTTACAACTTTTACTGTTGTGGGATGCATTAGCGCATGGGAAAAATAATTCAAATCCTGTATTGCCATAATTAATTATCCTTTGTGTTCTGTATTGTTACATTTCTAAAAACTGTTCTTCCGTAATAATCTCTACGCCCAGTTCTTTTGCTTTTTTATTTTTTGAAGAACCTGATGTTGCATCATTATTTATCAGATAATTCGTCTTTGAAGAAACGGAGCCCGCAACCTTGCCACCTCTTTTTTCTATAATATCTTTCAGTTCATTTCTGTTTGAAAAATGATTAAGTGAACCGGTTATAACAAATGTCTTTCCTGCAAGATCCTGTTCTTCGCTGTTAATCTCTTCTTCTATTTCAACTTCTTCTAATAATTTGTCTACTATTTCGGCGTTATTTTCGTCTGCAAAATAGTCCACAATACTTTTTGCAATCACTTCGCCAATTCCGTCTATTCCGCACAGTGTTTCAACTTCCGCTTTTTTTATTTCGTCAATATTCCCGTCAAAATACTTGCATATAAGCTTTGCATTGCTCAAACCGATATTCAATATGCCCAGACTGTAAATAAAGTTTGGCAATTTAACCTTTCGCGCCTTCTCAATTGACGCAATAAGATTGTCGTATGATTTTCTTCCAAATCCTTTCTTACCAACTATTTCTTCCTCGAAAGCATCCAAATGGAATATATCTACAAGATTTTTTATATATCCATGTTCAACAAACTTTGACAGTGTCTCTTCAGACAATCCGTCAATGTTCATTGCGTCTCTCGACACAAAATGTGAAAACAGCTTTATGTGCTTTGCAGGACATTCAGGATTTGTACAGATTAATGTCTTTATTCCATTTTCATTTTTGATGTCTGTTGCCATGTTACACGCCGGGCAGTGAGACGGAATATCAATCCCGCCACTTCTTGTAAGATTTTCATCTATCTGCGGAATAATCATATTAGCTTTGTAAACAGTTATCTCATCTCCCACACCAAGTTCCAATTCTTCCACTATGCTTAAATTGTGCACACTGGCTCTTGATACAGTTGTTCCCTCCAATTCAACAGGTTCAAATACGGCAACGGGATTTATGAGTCCGGTTCTGCTTGGACTCCACTCGATTTCTACAAGCTTTGTCATCGCCTTTTCGTCAGCCCATTTGAAAGCAATTCCATTTCTTGGAAATTTTGCTGTTGTTCCAAGTGATTCACCATACTCTATGTCATCATAAACCAATACCAATCCATCTGAAGGAACGTCAAATGTTTCAATTGCATTTGCAAAATGGTTTACTCCCTCTTCCATATTATTGGAATACACCACCAGAAAATCGACCACTTCAAATCCCTGTTTAGCTAACCATTCAAATTTAGTTTCTATAGAATTGTTAAATTCCACACCCTCTGCACTTATTAGGGCAAAGGCATAGAAGTTCACATTTCTTTTTGCTGTTATTTCACTGTTCAACTGTCTGACTGAACCTGAGCACAAGTTTCTCGGATTCTTATATTTTGAATCAGTATCCTCTATTGTTTCATTTATCTGATTAAAATCAGAATACTTAATAACTGCCTCACCACGAACAACAAGTTCACCTTTGTACTCAATCGAAAGTGGTATATTCTTAAAAGTTTTTGCATTTGCAGTTATCACTTCTCCAACTGTACCGTTTCCTCTTGTAACTGCTTTTACAAGTTTTCCTTCATTGTATGTGAGTACTACAGTAAGTCCGTCCAGTTTCCATGACAGAAGACACTTCTTATCTCCGGCAAAGCTCTTAAGTCCTTCCACTTCTTTTGTCTTATCAAGTGACAACATCGGACTGTCATGCTGTTCCTTAGGAAGTTCACTCACAACTTCATATCCAACATTCACTGTCGGACTGTTAGAAAGCACCATGCCTGTCTCTTCTTCAAGTGAAACCAGTTCATCATACAGTCTGTCATATTCAATATTGGGCATTATCTCTTTTGCTTCCTGATAATACGCCCTTGAAGCTTCATTTAATAAGATTACAAGTTCTTTAATTCTATCTTTTTTGTTGTTCTCTTTTAATTCCATATCATACTTTCCTACTGCTTTTTTCTTTTATACTGCTTTTTTATTATGTTACTTTTCTTTTATAATGTTTTTCTATTATGTTACTTTTCTTCTATATTGCTTTTCTTCTATATTTGTTTTTTCTTGATTTTTTTCTTATTATTATTTTCTATTACTTATTGCTACTATTCTTTCTATCCAATAATTATAGGCATGCTATTGAATCAGTGAATTGAGTTTATTTATTTCTTCCTCTGTCAGTTCTCTGTACTTTCCTATAGGGAGATTTCCGAGTTCAATATTTAAAATCCTAATACGTTTTAATTTCTGAACTCTGTACCCCAGTTTTTTACACATTCTTCTAATCTGCCTGTTCAGTCCCTGTGTCAGAATGATATCAAATGTATGTCTCCCCATTTTGGTAACTTTACATGGTCTTGTAACTGTATCCAATATTTCAACACCATCGGACATCTTCTGTATAAAATCGTCTGTAATAGGCTTGTCGACTGTAACAATATATTCCTTTTCTTTGAAGTTAGAGCCCTTTAAAATCTTATTTACAATACTGCCATCATTGGTTAAAAGAATAATTCCCTGTGAATTCTTATCCAATCGGCCTATTGGATAAATTCTCTGGGGATAGCCCACAAAATCCACAATGTTATCAGGATTAGTACTATCTGTGGTACACTCAACGCCAACCGGTTTGTTCAGTGCAATAATAACCTTGTCAGACTTACTGTTTACAGGAACACCCTTTACCATTATTTTCATGGAATCATCAACTTTTTGTCCCATAACTGCAACCACACCATCCACAAGAACCAGACCATCCTCAACAAGTCTGTCCGCCTCTCTTCTTGAGCATACTCCCCGATCACTGAGAAACTTATTGAGTCTCATTAATGAATTATTATTATTTTCTGTAATTTCCCTATTGTTTATTTTTTCCTTTTTTTTCTTATTGTTATCCATATTTACTATTTTGTTACTCACCGCTTAAGATTCTCTATTACAATCAACTGTCCTTTATCAACGCTTATATGAACTTCTTTTCCGACAAACTCGTTACTAATTCCAAGTGGCATATCATTTGTCATCGTCACATTGTCGGCATCATATTTTGCGCCTTTGATTGTAACTCCAACAGCCTGGTCTTTAAGTGCCAAAACTGAAAATACACCTTTTTCTTTTTGCTTAAGAATAATCTCACCATCAAAGACGTTTCGTATAATAACACTATCATCAATGATTGTGCACTTGCATTTATGGGCAGATAAATATGACACTGTCATAAGATTGGCAATAGTGTGATCAAGTCTTCCACCAAGTGCACCCAAAATTACGAACTCTCTATAACCTTTTTCAATACCATACTTAATTGCCAGCATGGTATCAGTGTCATCTTTCATGGGTGAATGAACCAACACATTATCTCCGTTTGGTATAAATCCCAGAGAATCAAAATCTCCCATAGCAACATCAGGTGTTATTCCTGCTTTTTCTAAATATCTGTACCCACCGTCAACTGCAATAACTATATCATTTTTTTCCTTTAAAATGTTAATGCCGGCACAATCACCGGCACTAACTATATAACATTTATTATTCACTTTTTTTGCCTTCTTTTAATGCGTTGTAAAAATCATTTAAATTCTTGTCTGATTGAAGAGCCTGATTGAATGCATTATTGGTGTCTTCATAAAGTTTCTTTACCTCAGGATCCTCATTGAGTGTATTTATATAAGAAGCAATATCTGCATTTGCAGCAGCTCCGTTATGAATAAAGTACGATCCAGTCTCCGTATCCATAATTACATACAACACATCAATACCAGGCGCCAATGTTTCAATATTCTTGAACTCAATCTCATAATATGCGTATACAACAAATGTATTTTCATCAAGTCCCGGCTTCAGGTAGCACTCAATGTTCTTATATTTCTTGATATATTCATTGCTTGCCTTGATGCTATCCATATCAACTTCTTCGATGTTATCAACATACTTGGCTATGGATGCTGTATCACCCTTGAGTCTGGCTCCGTAATATAACTGAACAAGGTCTGTGATATCAGGATACTGTTCAGAATCAAATTTGAGAGTTGTAGGCTCCTCTGTTGGTGCCTCTGTTGTTGTAACAGCTACTTTTGTTTCTTTTGATTTCTTATTCTTTTTAACATCTCTTCCACCAAACACAATTGTTGTTGCTATAACACATACAACCAAAAGCAATGCAACTGCTGTAACTCTGTGTCTGAGTCTGATCATTCTCTCTTCCTGAGGGCTCAGCACTCTGTCTTCAATATTATCACCGTAATTTAATACTTCATCTATATCAACATTTCTATTTTTAAGCTCTTTTTTGAGTTTACTCATTAAAAATCTCCTTAACTAATCAAAAAACTCTTTTCATTATACAACTAACCAGTGAAAATATCAATTCTGCAGTTATCATAAAAATTACTATTCGTAACTATTCAACCTTTCAGCAATGCCAGCTCGAATCCGCAGATAAATCTGCTAAGCTTTCGTGATTCTCATCCTTCGGATATCAAATCACTTTCGCACGCGACAAAAAAAGTTTTGTCGCGTGCATGGCTGAATAGTTACATTATAATAATAGCATTTAAATAAAACATTGCTTTTTGAATAATATTTTTGTAAAATAGTTTCGATGTGCACCCATAATTTAATGGATAAAATATCGCCCTCCGAAGGCGACAATACCGGTTCGATTCCGGTTGGGTGCATTATTATTCTTATTCCGGCATATGTATTTTGTCATCACTTCTTCTGTAAATATATGCATGACCGGACAATATTTCTTCCGGAATCACTTCTTCATTATTCACATCATTTATAACTGATTCGAAATCTTTAGAACTCATATGTTCTTCCATGGGAATAATAATCACTTCATGAATTGAACTTGGTAAAATAATTATGTCTTTTTGATGTTCTTGAGCGAAATCTTTCAAAACTCCGTTATAAAACATTGTGCAGGCTCCGTACATTCTGAATTTATTGGTAAGAACATACATCTTTGGCTCATCTGTTTTTTCAATTTCTTCCATTATCATGTTGGTAAGTGCCTCTGCCTCTTCTCCATCATAAAAAACGGTTTCGTTAACAACACATTCGCTTGTATCATCCACTTCACTTTCTGCGCATCTTTTTTCCTTTATCATTTCCATGATTATATCTTCCATACTTCGTATTTCATATGGAAGTAAAACAGGTGTGTTTTTACTTGCTATTTCATAAAGAGTCTCAGTCGACACATTCCACATAGAAAGATGGTGATTATATATTAGCGTAGTAGCATTCTCATTTTTATTACATTTAATTATGCAATAAAAAACTATAGATAAGTCCATAATCTCTATATGCGGTACTTTTTTTAATAATCTCTTATTCTTTTCAGTGTTAATTACCTTAAATGCAATCTTATTTTTTATTTTTTCAAAATCTGCAAAATCTTCAATATTAAATTCAACATCTCCCAACTCTTTGGAAAACATGCTATAAATTTCTCTTATTATATCTTCTATATTTTTTCCTGATATAAACTGATCATAGTAGTAATTCAAATAAATGGTTGGTGAAGCATTTACTCCTTCTCTAACAACCATCAATGCGTCTAACTCAACCCCGTTGTTTTTCAATACTTTTCGAACGTTTATCTTCCCCTCAAATTTAATAACGTCTAAATATGACTTCA
>JAILRH010000164.1 GCA_024698345.1 Lachnospiraceae bacterium
TGCATTTAAAAATGCATTACATACTATTATTGCCACTGCCATTGTTACAGCCTCTAAAACTACCGACAAAAAGAATCTGAAATATGTAACTGCTGTGTGAGTCACACCTCTGTTTCCACTTACCGTGGATAACGCCAACGCTCCAAGCGGTACAATGATCATCAGTTTTAAAAATCTGAAATATACCGTATATATAAGCATGAAGCCACACACTATAATGACAAGTGATATTATTACGGCAAGTATCATCATTAACAGACTTTCTCCAAAGCCTAAATTCTTTATTACTTCAGCCTGCTCTTCCGGAATCACGAGTTCCGTACTTGCATCATTTGTCAGCAGTTTTACCAGTGCTCCCGCCGATGTAAAAAACGCCTTCATAATGGTCACGTTATTTGAAACGAGCCATTCGGCAATGCCTATTCTCATAAGCATTCTCAAGATAACTTCAAATCTCATTTCCTCTTTCACATCCACACTCTCGGCACAAAAGCCAATTACAAAGAATAAAACCACAAGTGATGAACCGACACCTACAAATATAGGTTCCATGTTTTCAATTACCTTCCATGGTTCTCCGTCTTTGAAATCAACCGGGGACTGCCCCAAAAGTTCAAACACCAGTGAAACTTTATCGTTCCAGAAAGCAACAACAGTTTGAAGCAGATCATAGATTACTCCACCTAAGCTAAAAAAATCCATAATCTCATCTCCTCCCTCTAAAAGCCCAAGAGGGTAAGTACCGATGAAATGGCTGCCATCATTATGCCCGCTACAATTCCTTTAAGTGCTGAGTTCATTGTCGATGAATCGGCTCCCTGATATGCCTGTGCAAATTCCATGACATTCTTTGCAAGAATGATTACACCGATTGCGCCAATAATTGCTACTACTAATGTCTTTAAGTTATCAAGCGGTTTTGTCACCGCGCTTGTGTCGGTATCTGCCAAAACCATTTCAGCATTTACCATTGTCATATAAAGTACTGCAAAGATTGCAGACACAATGCTTTTTGTTTTAATAAATCTTCTTTTCATAATGCTGTTCTCCTATCTTCTTCCCGAAGACTCATACGCCTTCCTGTTTTTTATCATCTGCTCAACGCTTGTCTCGGGATATAAGTATTTCAAGATTTCAGATTCCGGCATGGACTTTATTGCTTCCTTTAATTCGGCTTTCTGTTCCTTGCCAAAATTCCAGTTACTAACACGACTTACAATGCTGTCATCCTTTAGTTTTCTCTGTGGCTTTCTGACTCTTATATTGCTGTCATCTTCATCTGAATTGTATTCAATTTCAAAACCAAGCTCATTCATAGCCACATTCTTTTGTTCTTCCTCTAACTTCACCTGAAATTTTTTCTGCAATTCTACACTTCCAAGCATCATAAACTGCTCATATGTCAAATCATCTATACAGACCTTCTCTCCTTTTTTCTTTTCTTCTTCAAAGTGTTTAAATGAGGTTTCATCCAAAAAACTAAAGGAATTTCCTGCATAAGCGCCTTTGTTATTTTTATGTAAACATGCTCTGCCTGTACCACCTGCCGAATACTTATAATTGGGGTGATTAAGTGTCGCATATTTTTTGTCGTATATGGGTTTAAGTCCGTTTATTATTACGATGCACATATCTTTTGGCATCATCCTTACCTCATCAGCGGTCATAAGTTCTCTTCCGATAACATCATAATTTCTTGAGGCCGAGCCCTGTTTTCCTCTTGTTTCTCCCGTAGCCTTCTTATCAATTGTTGCCTTTCCAAGCAGTTCAGAAATATACTTATGGGTTGTCTGCTCGTTTCCGCCAAGATAAATCAGCACGTCACAATTGCCCGGCACAAGTTCCCATGATTCTTTATACATTGCCTTAAGCTGTGCAGTATTCTGAATGATAATCGTTGCGCTGATTCCTCTTCCTCTCATTGTTGAAAGAATAGAAAGGAAATCATCCGGCATTGAAATATTCGCAAACTCATCATGAAGTCCATGCACTTCAAGTGGCAACTTTCCGTTATACTTATTATCTGCGATATAATATAGTTCCTGATATAACTGTGTAAAAAACATACCAACAATGAAGTTGTAAGTTTTGTCTGAATCAGGAATAACACAGTACGTTACCGTAGGTGTCTTTTCGTCAAAGTTTACTCCACATCCAATTTCTGCAATGTTCATTTCATCTTTTGATAGAATTCTTAGCACACTTGGGTTTTCCAATGCCCCAAGTCTTACATTG
>JAILRH010000183.1 GCA_024698345.1 Lachnospiraceae bacterium
TCACAATCGATGGTATAAACAAAATCAATCCGACCCGATACCATAAACGACCACAATACTCATTAGCAAACCTCCAAGTTTCATTATTTTTCATAGACTTTTTCGTTCGATATCCAATTACTCCACTTCTTTCTTTTGGGCAATGTTTCCACATAAATCTCCCCAAAATTATCATAAGAACGGGGATAAAACAATTGCATATCATCATATACCACCAAAACCACATTGCTTTTCCTCTAAAATCTCTTTCTGTTTATTCTTAGACACTTCTTTTCTTATTCTGTAACTATTTTATCGCTCAACACTATCACTTCTTCCACTATTGTTTCCAAATCCCTACTTCCATCTATCACATAATCTGATATTCACTAATTTCAAATTTTCCAATCTTGATCAACATTATACTATCTGTTCCTCTCAAGCCACTCTAATACCTTCTCTGCAATCTCCTTCGGTGTCTCCGCAGAGCAATCCATCTTATCATATTTTGTATCCTCAATGCTATTATGTGTTCTCAAGTACTCATTATAGTCAATCGACCCTTGTATCCATGACTCATCCTCTATATTTCTTCCTTCCATCATTCTCTTACGAATCACTTCCGAAGATGCTGTCAAAGCAAGCACTTTAATATCAGAAAAGAAGCGTGCACTATAGACTCTTGGAAATTTTTCCAGATTTCCTGCACATGTCCAAACAACCGACTTACCTGTTTGGTTAATATTCTTAGACAGACTAAGGGCTTGCTCTATCATATTATAATTATCATCCACACTTTGTGGATGGTTCATAATATTGTACAAAAAATCCATGTCCAAAACGACATACTGATCTGTCATTCTCTGTAATTCCTGCGCTGTTGTGGTTTTCCCAATTCCACTACATCCGGTCAAAATAAATACCGGTAACTTTTTAAACGTCCAACAATTTCCACATTTCGGGCAAATTATTTTATTTCCCTGTACTTCTTTATCCCACTGCGTATTTCCGCATTTCTGACATATTCCTAACACGTTATCACTCCTATCAATTCTTTATATTTTTCTTCACTTGACGTCCAGACAATTGCCGGTATGTTTCTTTTTGCCATCTGCCAATGAAGTTCCAATCGATGTCTGCCATCACAAACATAAAACTTCTTGTTGCCTTGATACTCAATGATTATCGGTGGCGGATTCCATTCCTTCATATTCTCTTTCATCTGTTCCACAACATTGAAAAAGAATACTTTGTCATTTTCCTTTGTTAAATAGTCTGGTGCCCCGGCTTGAATATCACATAATAAATCCATATCGAAATCTACAATATCAGTATAATATCTTTTTTCTTTTAGCAATCCGTCAGCTAATGCGATATTATGTCCATCACTACGCAAAAAAAGTTGAATCCATTCTTCAACTTTTCCCCTATTGCAATATTCTTTTGCACTTTCCATTGTTCCATACTTCATAACCTACTACCTTTTCTCACAAATATTGAACTTCATCTTTAAAGTATATCAAGGTATGTTTTTCTATTTTATGGTGAGTTTCGTTTAAATCAAACTCGGCCTATATTTTTCTTTTAACAACTTATATTCTTCTTCTGAAGAACACCATAGAATAATAGGATAATATGAAATCTTATTGCGCAATAACGCCTCAAACAAAGGAGCATTGCAATTGATTTCAAATTGTCTATTTTTATATTCTGCAATAATGGGAGGCATTGCTTCCTCCTGCCTCATTTTCTTCTCCCAATTCTGAACCTGTGTTTCAAACACTTCTTTATGAACCTTCCACTTCATTCACTCCTCCGGACCGGAATATCTTTTCAGTAAATGAATCGGCATAGCCACAGGTCCCAAATAATATCTCTTTTGCTTTTTTAATCCGTCAGAAAATCCCTTATTTTTTCTTTCAAATAAAAGATAGGTATGAATCCATTCTTCTATCAATGTCTCCTTTTCATATTCCATTGCCGATTCCACATCAGGACAAAAAGACAGCCTTTCTTGATTCTTTTTTGAATAGACAATCTTTTTGATTGTTTCTACAGACAAGTGATACTTTTCTGCTAACTGTACAACCGAAACACCATATAAGAATTCGTTACAAATCATCTGATTTCTTTTTCTATAATAGAGTTTTTGTCCCGACAACATCCCCCATTTACTTTTTTCTCCTTCATTTTTTGGAAAATAAACCATTTTCCCTGCTGCATACTTTTTTATTTTCTGCAACACTTCCTTCGGAAAAAGATCCTCTGCATTATAATAATCCATAATCTACTCTCTTATCATCAATCTCTTACTTATTCAAATTTTGTATTTTCCAATGTCCACTGTAACCACTTCCGATATATGATAAATTTTTAATTTTCTTTATCTCTCGTTCTATTGTCTTTTTACTTACACCAATCTTTTGAGCGATTTCTTCTCTTGTAACTTTATCGTTATTTTTAACCAACTCTAATATTTGTTTTTCGTATTTACTTGATGTTTCTTGAGCGACACCTTGGGCGACATCTTGAGCGACACCTTGAGTGCTTCTCTGCTTAGCAACATAATTCAAATTGTAAAGTGCATCAACTAGCTCATAAAAAGTGCTAAAACTTCCACTCTTACTAATTTAACACACCGAGTCAGGATTAATGTCCTGGCTTTTTTTATTGGACAGTACTTTAATGATACGGAGGAAGTCATATGAATTTCAATTTGGGGACTGTTTATCTGTACTATAAGATAAATAAAGGTAAAGCGGCTCTAACATTTAATAAAGCCGGAAAACACCTCACAAGCCCACTCTTTAGTTTCTAAGCAGCCATTCAGCTATGTCTACAATCTTAATACCTTCATACTGATATTCACTATGTCTTGTTCTTGCAATCAGCATTTTAGGGTATGCATCCCTTATTTTAAGAAGCGGTGAAACTTCTCTTTCAAAAGTATTTTTATCACTTATATTATCTGAAACCTGAATATATATTTTTTCATTTCGTTTAATAGCCACAAAATCAATCTCTTTCTTATACAAAACTCCTACATATACTTCATAACCTCTTCTTAATAATTCTATAGCTACAATATTTTCCATCATTCTTCCATAATCAAAGTTTTTTGTTCCTAGTTTTGCGTAACGAAACGAATGATCAACAAGGTAATATTTTTCTGATGAGGCAAGATATTTTTTACCTCTAATATCATATCTTCTCACCTTATAGAATGCATAAGCATTACACAAATATTCCAAGTACGAGCCAACTGTCTTATGATTTATTGTATCATGGTTGCTTGTTAAAGTATCAGCAATTTTTCTAGTTGAAGTAATATTAGAAATATTATCCATCATAAATTCTGATATTTTATCCATTAAAACAGTATTTCTAATATTATATTTTTGACGAATATCTCTTATTATCAATGTATTATAAACATCTTCAATATAATTAAATCTTTCTTCTCTGCTATTATAAGCATATGCTCCAGACATTCCTCCATCTAATATATACAAATCCAGTCCTTCTTGTATATCATTGCACTTAAAATAATCCATATACTCTTTAAAAGAAAATGGATAAACTTCTATTTCATAAGTTCTTCCTGTAAACAATGTTGCTAAATCACTAGACAATAAAAAAGCGTTTGACCCTGTTACGTAAATATCATACTTTCCAGATGAATGGATACTATTGATTGCTAATTCGAAACCTTCACACATTTGAACTTCATCAATAAACAAATAATTATTTCTATCGTCTAAATATTCATTCTCAACGTAATCATTTAGCGCATGATACTCTTTTAACTTTTCATATTTTAATTGTGTCAAATCAATAAAAATTATATTTGCCTTTGCATCAGTCGATTTAACCCATTCAATATACTTTATTAATAATTGCGATTTTCCTGAACGTCTTACTCCAGTAATCACTTTAATATCAGGGGTTCCATTTAAATTTATTATTTTTTTTAAATACTCTCTTCTTTCAATAATACGCATAATTTCGCCTCCTCTATTATTATATTGTGTCATTTCCCAAAATTCAATATTTTTTATTTTTGGGAAATAGCAGTAACTGCATTTTCATTTATGGTTATTATTCTTTATTTAATATTTAAAGCCGCCCAGGTGTCTAGGGATTCCTTCCATTGATTTTATAATAATGGCGACTTTTTTAAAAAATGACTCAAAACTGACTCAAAAACAGCATTTTTTGATTACTTTTCAGATGTATTTTGACACGAAAAAAAGTTGCTGTCTTAGCAACAACTTTTTTCTCACATTCTCTTTTCATAATCTTCTAAAGGACATCCTCCAATTGTACAAAGTACTATCTCGTTCCATCTATCTTTTATTGATTTACCATTATAGATGGGAGCTTCAAACATTTCCTTTGCTGTTTCAAACTCACAGCCATCTTCAATATCGCAATAACCTGCCCAATAAGCCTTTTCATACTCTGGTTTATACCCAATGTAATGCTCAATTTCTTTCGGATCAGTTTTGAAATAAAAATATGTTTCATCACACCCATCTCCAATTTCAAAGATTTTTAATAATTCTTCGTATTTCATTCTCTCGCCTTCCTACCAACTATGTAAATAAGGTTTTAGGATTATCCTAACAGGAATGCATTTGTATACACAAACGCGTATTTTGCAATACAGTGCACATTTATCAACAGTATAATTTAGTTTGAGAAGAAAGTTATAGCTCCGTATACTTATTCGCCTTTCCTTTAGCTTTTTCCACTGGGTACTTCTTCTCATTCTGTTCCATTTTCATATTAACTATTTCATCTGCATCCAGTTCAAGTTTATCCAATAAATTTTGACTATATACAATAACATCTGCCAATTCCTCTTTGATATGTTGGATATCATATTTTTCTTCTGACCACTGGAAACATTCTAATAATTCAGCTGCTTCAATCACTATTGATTTGGCCAAGTTAGCAGGTGAATGGAATTGATCCCAAGCTCTATCTTCTGTAAATTTTCTAATTCTATCTATTGTTTCTCGTTTCATTTTTTATCTCTCCAATGTTACATCATTCGCAATTGCAATATATTTTTTTAAATATTCTCTAAGCCTACGATTGCAGGCATATACATAACACCCTTTAATACCTCTTGCTAGAATGGTGGTATATGTATTCAATATTAATTCTTTAAGAACTTTTTCATCTGTTCCAGCTTTAACCTTTTTATCTTTGTACTTTGATAAGTCAATTACAATGGAATCACTCTCCTCATCATAGTCTATCTCTTCACCAAAAATAACTCCAACATAGTTCATATCGTACCCCTGTGTAGTATGAATACAACCAATAGTACAATGCGAGTCTTTTCTAGTTATCCATGATTCATTAGTAAGATTCCAAATATACTTATGCTTTTCAATTAAAATGTCATATTCTCCGTCCCTAACCAACATATCATAACATTCCATATTGTCTTTAGGTTTCTTAGCTTGCTTTGTTTTCCAATCCCATGAAAAACCTGCAACAGTTTTAGACAAACCGACTTCATCATCTTTTTTTCTTACCGTATTAACCAACTTATCTACGTCGTCAAAAATCAAAAAATCATAATTTTCAATTTTTTCTCTTTTCTTTCGACTGCAAGTCATAATATCTTTGACATACTGAATATAAGTATCTCCACCATCACAACGCATCTGTGTTTCGAGCTTGTGCTCTTTTATATTTGTTCCATACTTTTCTAAAGTATTATTAAACTCAATATTTGTAATATCTGATGATTTGACACTTTGATTTTTATCATAAAACAAAACAACATGTTTCGCAGATTTTAATACCCACTCTAACTGATTACTATTTTCTGGTTCAAGACCTAATGCTCTACATGTTTTATCAAAAGAACTGTACCCAGTTAGATTTTTTCTTTTTGATAATCTGTGTGATTCATCCACGAACAAAATATCATAGTCATCCTTTATCACATCATTAGGACCAATAACCATTTCCCTAACAAGACCATTTCCGCATTCTTTAAACACATTGGAAACTGTCTGTCTTATTCCTGGCATCGGAAATACAAATCCTATTTTAAATGGTTTGCCATTGCGCTCGGTTACAATATATTCCTTTAATCTTTTTAGCGCAAAACGCTTATTATCTTCAATATCATCTTCTAATTCGTCTTGTATATCCAAAATATCATCTTCAACATTCATTGCATTCACCAACGAATTTATTAAACTGATTGCCAGTACGGTCTTACCGGTTCCTGCACAACCATCCACCAAACTTACACAACTACTTTTAGTATTTTCGAATGTATCCAAAATATCATTAAGCACTTCTATGCTCACTTTGTTCTGTTCACCAGTCAAAGCATTATAAGGAGAAAACTTAAAAATATTATCATTTTCAATTATATCAATAGATTTTTTTGCAAGTCCCTTATCTCTTAAGTCTTTCCATAGCGTCCTGAAATCACTTCTGTACTTTTTTCTTTGATAATAATCGTGAGAGGCTTGTTGTCCTTTATTTCGATTAATTATGTTTTTAAACCTTTTATCAACTGAACAATATTTTATAAGTCTCTGTTCATAATCCAAAACAACAGACTTATTAAACTCACCATTAAAAACAATCTCTACAACTTTTAAATTTCTTTTTTCTTCGTTACTTAAGTGTTGCTTCATTCTTCGAGCTGCACTTGTAGTTTCGCCTACATATAAACTTTCATCATCATGTATTAGATATACAACCGGCCAGTCATTTCCTTTTTCGGACATTTCGACATTTTTTATTCCCTCTTCATTAAATGGATATGATCGGATTTCATTCAATATTGACATACCTTAAACCTCTCTTACCGCACAAAAATATAATATAATTATATTAATAATCACTAACTCTTTCAAGCATACTACAGCGTATCTCAAACTTTTTTTCTGCAAAAAATATATATTAACATAACAGTTTAAAACTGCTTTCGAATTACTTAAACCAAAAAGATTTTTTTAACCCTTTTACGCATGCTTTTTCTTTCTAAAATTTGTGTTTAGTTCTACTGCAAGATACGCTTTTGTGGCCACAAATGATTTCTTGTTAGGAAGTATCCTAAAACCTCTTATTTACTCTGTGACACCATGTCACCAACCTTGTAGTGTTAGCCACGTTTTTGTGCATGACATTTTTATTGTTATGCTGTCGCGAAATTCTAGTTTCAGGAATGAAACTATGATATGAAAGTCAAAGGAACAAAGTCGAAATGGTATTTGCATTTATAAAACGAGCTATACAATGAAAAATGAAATTGTGCTTTTTACAGATGGTGATGTAAATATAGAGGTTCAGATTAATCCCGAAGAAGAAACAGTATGGCTGACACAAAAACAAATGGAGATGTTGTTTGATGTTAGACAGGCTACAATAAGTGAACATATAAATAAGATTCTTGCTTTTGGAGAGTTAGACGAAACTTCAATCGGTTTTTCCGATAAAAGTTCCGGAGGCCGAAAACCAAAGATATATAATTTGGATATGATTTTATCTGTCGGATATCGAGTAAATTCAAAAAGAGGTATAGCATTTAGGAAATGGGCAAATAATATTCTTAAACAATTTATTTTGAAAGGCTATGCAATCAACGAAAAGCGTCTTCAAGCTTTAGAAAAAACTGTCGATATTCAAACAAGAATGCTTGCATTCATAAGACCTTCTTCTCTTTTGTTTTTATAGGGCGCATGCCCGCGACGAAATAGATGCGCAGCATCTATGAGTGCACGGCTTATCATATTCTTCTATTAGTTTTGAGTTGTTCTAAACTTAATTTGTTTAGGTTTAAGCCATTTCGCATTTTTGAATAATATTTATTTTTGCAAACCATTAAGCCACCTGGCAATATCTTTAATCTTAATTCCCTCATAATGACTATCTTCATGTTTTGTTCGCGCTATTAATATTTTAGGATATGCATCTTTAATACTCAATAGTGGAGATACTTCCCTTTCAAAAGTTTCTCTTCTTGTTATATCATCTGAAACTTGAATATATACTTTTTCTCCTTCTTTTATTGCAACAAAATCTACTTCCTTTTTGTATAATTTTCCAACATATACTTCATAGCCACGTCTAAGTAATTCAATTGCTACAATATTTTCATATAAATGACCATAATCTGCATTCTTTGTTCCTATTTCTGAAAATCTAAATGATAGGTCAGATAAATAGTATTTTTTATCTGATTCTAAATATCTTTTAGCCCTTATATCATATCGCTGTATTGGGTAAAAAAGAAATGAACGACAGTAATAATTAATGTATGAACCTACTGTCTTGTCATTTGTTCTATATGTTCCCGAACTCAACTTTGACGCTACATTTCTAATAGAAGTTTGACTTCCAACATTATCCATCAAAAAATTACCAATCATAATCAATAAATCTTCATTCTCAATTTTGAATTTTTGAACAATATCCTTTGTTATTGTTGTTCTATATATTCCATTAACATACTTCCTTGCATCTTCTTCTGTTTTGTAAAGATATGATCCCGCCATACCTCCGTCTTTTACAAACGAATCAAAGGCTTTATCAATATCATTCGAAGGGTAATAAGCCAAATACTCTCTGAAAGAAAATGGATATAAACTAATCTCATAAACTCTTCCACCAAAAAGAGTCGCCAAATCACTGGACAATAAAAAGGCATTCGAACCTGTCAGATATATATCGTATATTTCCTCTTCATAAATACTATTAATAACTCGTTCAAACCCATCACACATTTGAACTTCATCAATCAACAAATAATTGTCCTTTGATTCATCATACTGCTCTTCAATATAATCATACAATTTATCTGCTTCAAGCAGTCTTTCGTTTTTTTTCAAATTTAATTTTATTCGAACAACATTTGCGGATTCGTCCTTTGAAATAATATCAATAAACGCATCCATTAATTTAGACTTCCCGCTTCTGCGAACTCCGGTAATAACTTTAATATCCGGAATATTTTTTACAGCTATTAATTTATCTAAATACTCTTTTCTTTCTATTAATTTCATTCTAACACCACCTCTTATATATTATTGTAATTCATTTCGCATTTTTTACAATTGTTTATTTTTGCGAAACACAATTGATGTTTCAAGGTCGCCAAAAGAATATTACAAGATAGATTTGTATATATCATAATTTTCACACCAATATTTATAAAAACTCTTTTAAGCCGGAAGGCTTTATTTTTTTGCGCGAAGGCAATAAGCCGTGCAAAAATAAAAAACAGAGACTTGATGAATGCTTGCATTCAAGAAAGTTTCTGTTTTTTTATTTTTATAGGGCGCATGCCCGCGACGAAATAGATGCGCAGCATCTATGAGTGCACGGATTATTACTCCTCCGCTGCCAATGCAATTATCATATTAGTGATTCTTTGCACAGCTTCAACCACTTCTTTATATTGAACTTTTCCTACATAATAGTTTTTGCTAGTATAATTATTCCACAACTCTTCCAATATACTACTATCTGATATATTTTTTAATTCCTCTAGAATCTTTTTATCTGTAAATTCTGTTCCACGGCGCACGCAAGTTGCCTTAAATGCTTCTTTTAAAACATCTACTGAAAAACTAATTTCTTTTTCCAACTTATAAATATCATAAAAGTCTCTCATTCTCGTATTTGCTGTTCCACGACTAATGATAGTCTGTGTTTTTTCAGCAAGTGTTGTTTCAATATTATATGTATTGAGCAATATACTTCTGTCTTCAAACATTAATTTGTATTCATACTCTATTGCAGACGGAGTAATTTTATCATTAGTAGAAATATCAATCTTAACTGGTTGTCTTAGTTTTTCAAGAGTTGCCTCCATATTAATTCTAAGACCCGGGTATTCAAAGTCATCCATAATATTTTCAATTTTAACAACTTTGAAAACAATATTATCCTCTAATTCAATATTGCATATTTCATCTAAAACCTCCAACATATATTCCTTTGTAAGCGGCAAAGATTCTACTGTTGTATCGATATCCATCGTTGATCTCAAATCAATTCCTAAAAGAGAGGAAACAAGCATCCCTCCCTTCAAAATAAAATTATCTCTGTATTTTGACAATGAAACTCTTTCCATAAATCTTTCCATAAAATAAATCCTAATATATGATTTTGCAATCCTATCATTTCCCTTTGACACATTTCGAATTTTCGCCTTCAGCTGAATAGCTGTACTTATCATACCAGTACCTCCACATACTTCT
>JAILRH010000211.1 GCA_024698345.1 Lachnospiraceae bacterium
CATGACGCAGATAATCAAATTTATTATTTTCTTATTTTTCATAATAATACACCTCGCTCTCGCATCACATATTAACAAACTAAAATATTCAATTTTTCCTATATTTTCCGAACAATTTGTTGATGTTTTAATTATAAATTAGCTATTTCAAAAAGTCTACATTTTGAAACAAGAAACACCTCTCTAAGTACCGTTTTTATTGACTTTTTTCTCTCTTTCCATGCATCTACAATAAAACGTTGTATCACTCATTCCTAACGTCTCTGCCGCAGCCCTGATTGTGATGTTTCCTTTCTTCCAAAGTTTGTAATATTTTGTAAAGCCTCTAGGATTATCAATCTTGTTTCTTCCAAACTTAACTCCGTTCTTTTTTGCTATTGCTATTCCTTCTGCCTGTCTTTGTTTTATAAACGCTCTTTCCGTTTCTGCCACATAAGTCAGTATCTGTAATACCAAGTCCGATATGAATACTCCTGTTAAATCTCCATGTTCCGTTGCTGTATTAAGAAGTGGCATATCAAGCACTTGTATATTTGCTTTTTTTTACTTTTGTTATCAGTCTCCACTGTTCCAGTATCTCTGTATAGTTACGCCCCAATCGGTCAATACTTTTTATAATCAGCAACTCCCCTTCTCTTTCCATTGCATCAATCTGCCTGTCAAGGTTTTGCTCTCTACTGCTTACTCGACATTATCCTATTTTCTTCATTCGTTACTCCTCCAATCGCATTACTTTAAAAAGGAGCAGATATTACATCCGCCCCTCAATTTTTCGCACCCATTCAGATGCCGTTTTTCAATATTACTTTCCCCTCTTCTTACTCTTAACTTCCTTCTTGGGCTCCTTTTCCAAGTCTTTATTCTTAGTTTTATCAAGAGCCTCTTCCTTTTCTCTGTTAGCCTCCAGGTACTGTTTGAATATTGTATCATACAACTTTTCCCTAAACTCCTTTGTCACGGGATAACACACGTCTGCATATACAGGCTTTCCATTGTCATCAACCTTGTTCGTCTTATGCGACGGCATAGATACAAAAACATCATTCTTTCCCTCATACAAAGAAACATTGTTAATCAGGAACACATCTTCAAGATATACTCTTCCAAGTGCTTTGATACGACTGCCTTCTTTCTCATAAGGTGTGATTGCCACTTCAAATTTAGGATCTGCTTTTTCGGATTCACCGACCTTTAACTGCTGTTCTTCACTTTCATATGCCTTCAGGATATTTCCGTAAAGTTCCTGTCTGAATTCCTTTGTAGTCGGATAACAGAACTCCTTGTAAATGCTCTTTCCGTTTTCATCCTTCTCACTTGTTCTGTAGCTTGGCATGGAAACAAACATATCTCCGGTAACACTCTGAATGATTCCGATATTTGTCACCTTAAAGCAGTCATTAAATACAACTGTTGCTCTTGCAAGCACGTTTGTGTCATCTTCAATCTTCTTTACATTAATCACATAATTCATAATCGTAACCTCCATTTTCTTCATTCATAATCTCCATAAACATTGCGCTCTCATCCTTATCAAGAACAAGTTCGTACTTTCTTTTTCTGATATTCTCTCCGTTTGTTGAGATCTCAAGTTTCTTTGCAAGTCTTAAAAGCACACACGCTTTCTTTGTCTTCCTTAAGTCCTCAATGATACCTGTCGGATCATTAATCTCATTTTCCTTGCAGTCAAATAAGAAACCGTTAATGTACTCTGCAATTGCAGCACGGTCGTTATCTTCGATAACAATCGTCATATATGATTCCTTTGATTTTGACCATTCACTCTTAAGAGTTTCAAGCATATACTTGTAACTTCTGAATACCTGTTCCATTTCTAATTTCTGCATAACTTCTTCCTCCTGTTATTTGTTATTCTTCTTTTCTTTTTTCTTATTTGGTCGTCCTATCATGACCAGATTTTTATTGTGATAATCCTGCAAGACAACCCCTGTGTTATCATCAACTGCTTCAACCATCATGGAATCTCCAACATATATACCGACATGAGTTATATTCTTATACCTACCATTTGATTTATAACTGTAAAAAATCAAATCTCCCGGCTGTAATTCGGATTCACTCACTGACATTCCATACTCATCACAATAGTGTGCTTCGGCAGCCGCACAGTTTGAACCGTCATACATTATGTTTACGCCTGCATCCTGCCATGAATAGTAAGCAAGCGAACTGCAATCAAAATAATCTCCGCTTGCACGTTTTGCCTGACTGTACGGATATCCTACTTTTGACAAAGCAAAACTACATACTTTCTTCTGAACACTGTCGCTTATTTTATCTGTAATGCTTTTAATCTCTGATTCTGTCAGACTGCTTTTTCTGTTACCGCCTGAGCTACCACCTGACGATGACTTTGTTCTACATTCACGCATAAGATAATTAAGCATTTCTTCCTGCTCACTGTTAAATGAATATGTGGTAACCATATCTGAATAGGTTTTAAGCGAAACTTTAACATCCAGATACTTAACTGTCTTTTTGTTCTTTCCCTTACCCTCTGTTTCCTCTGTGATGCCTGTTGTAAAAGAACACATATCATCAACAACTGCTTTTAAGTTAGTCTTATTGCTTTCTGACATTTCCGTAGCTGTGGCCTCATAGCCGCATTTAACCATGTATACACACATGATGTCATAGTAGTTTGACGGTGTTTCCGTACTGCCCTCATAATCCACATAAATAACTCGCCCCTGATCCGCATCTGCATGTGCTTCTGCCAGTTCATTCACCTGTCTGTTAAATTCCGAAACATACTGAGTTGTTACGGAATGAATTGTTTCACCTGTTGATAGCGGTGGAAGAAAAAATGACAACGGCGAATTATACAGGATAGCAACTATTCCCATTACTACCGCACCGATTGAAATGATCATGACCAGTATCGGAAGGATTAACGGCAGAATCAGTTTTATTACCTTTCTTCCAAAATGAAACAAAGCATTTCTTATTAAGTCCTTTGCAAGTTTAAAAATGTTGTCATTTTGTTCTTCCTGAGGTTTTAACTTATCAAACATAAACTTAAGTTTTCTGATTCGCTGGGTATTCCTGTAATCGAATTCTTCAATACCTTCACCAACTGCCTCCCCAACTGCATAGCCTATGACTGTTCCGTAAGGTCCTTCTGCTGAACCTGCAACTGTTGCTCCAGCCTTTGCAGCAACTTTTGCCGTTATCTTCGTAGCCTCTTTTGATGTTTCTTTTGCCACTTTCTTACTTGTCTTTTTAGTAAACTTTTTGACTTTGTTCTTTGCTTTTTTTCTAATCTTCTGCTTTGCTCTTTTCGTGGCAAGCTTCTTTCCTTTTTCCTTTGTCCTAAGAACGCTTCCTGCCTTTTGTGTGGCATCTTTAGTTCCTCTTACAGTTTTACAGGTTACATCGGCAGTATTCCTTGCCGTTCTTAATCCTGTCTTTCCAAGTTCAAGTGTCTCTTCAATTTCTTCACTACCTTCGATGTTATCCATTACTGCTTTTCCACCAATTGATAGTGCATCAGAAACTGCATTTCTGCTTCTTAATCCGGCATTTATGTATTTGATTTTTCCGTCCTTTTTAGTCTTTAATTTCATGTCTTTGGCTTTTCTAAGGACGGTTTCTTTGTCTTTCTTAATCTTTAATTTCATGAAAGCCTCCTTAAAGCACAAGGCACCACTATAACAAATAATGGCGCCTTGTATTTATTTTATGAATTTTTCATAAGCTCATACATATTTGTGTTATAAAGTTTGTATAAGCCGTTATTCTTGTCTACCGTATTGTCAAAAGGTACTGTCTTATTCTCAATTCTGATAAGTCCCGTACCTGCCGGCGAATCCGTAATATACTCCAACATCTGTGTTGACAGTTCCAGATTCATTCTGATGTTTTCAATATCCTTGTTTGACTGCTTAAGCAAAAGGATAAATGAAGAATTTGAAATCATGGTTGTAGTCTTTTCATTAATCATAAGGTCCGAGATATTCTGCGTAATCCCGGTGCAAAGACCTCCCTGCTTTCTCACTTTCTTCCACATCTGTCTTAAGTACTCAGAGCTAAGCTCAGAGCTCATAAGCATATGAATTTCGTCAACATATAACCATGTTGCAATTCCTCTCTCACCGTTTCTGATGATAGTCTGCTGAATAGATTCCATTACAATAAGCATGGCAAGCGGTTCCAGTGACTCCCCTAAATCTCTGATACCGTATGTAATAAACCTACTGCTTGTATCAATGTTTGTCTGATGATTAAATACGTTAAGTGCTCCAGTTACAAAAATCTCCATTGCAAGTGCAATATCCCTTGCCTCCGGTTCCTCGCATTCAAGAATCTTTTCGTATAAGTCTTCAAGAAGCGGAATATACTTTTCCTTACTGCTTGCAATCTCCATATACAGATTCTTTACGCACCTTGAAATAATTGATTTTTCCTGTGGTGTAAGTTCTTTCATAATCTGTCCCATAAGGGATAATACAAACTCACACTTGTCTGACACCCATCCTTTTGAATCCATAATGTCAAGCTGCCAAACGTCCATATCCATAGGGTTGATAAAGTTACTTGTCTTGTTAGAAATATTGATATATTCTCCGCCGTAACTAAGGGTTACATCTCTATATTCCAACATCGGATCAATTGTACGGACATAATCTTTTGTTGTAAGAATAACCTGTCCCATCTCCATCTTGGTTGTAAATGATTTACCGGAACCCGAACCTCCAAACACAAATCCGTTTCCGTTTTGAAGCATCTTTCTGTTAAGCTTTATTAAGTTCTTTGACACCTGATTAATTCCGTAATACAGACCGTCTTTAAACATTACTTCCTGTACGTTAAACGGCATCAGAGCTCCAAGACTCTGTGTAAGTAATGTTCTCATTACCTCAACCTGTCTGACTCCGATTGGGATAGTACTGTTAAGTGCTTCTCTCTGCTTATAAAGAAGCGTATCAACCGTACATCCCTCTCCTGTTGCAATAGATTTAATGTTATTGCAGATACTGTCAAGTTCCTTCTTTGAACCGGCCATAACAGCCATTGTTACACTGACATGAAAGAGTCTTTCATCATTTTCTCTTACGCTTGTCATAATAGACTCGAGCGCTGCCTTTTCTCTCTTAACCTTGTATGAAATATCACTTGCAAAATCATTGTTGCGGTTTCTTGCCTGTTGCTGTTTGATAATATCAGATTCCACTCCAAGGTATTTCTTATCCAAAATCTTTGTTGTGATTTCCTTAGGAATAGGAACTGCGGATATCGTTGTTACCGAATGAATCGGAAGCGATATAAGTTTATTGAGCAAATCCGTATCAAGAAATGTGGGATAATTTTTAATATAAAGTACTCTGCAAAACTTACATTCATCTTCAATAAAATCAGCATTAAATTTAATGCTTGTATTACAGATTGCATTAATAAAATCTGCTCCTGTTACCCTTCCTTTTGCAATATCAAAGTTAAACTCATCTTCTCTGCCAAGCCTGTTATAATCATGAATAACTTTTAATCTTTCATTTCCTGTTAACGGTATAATTCTTGATCCAAGCTGTGCAAATGGTTTATACATTGACGCTTCAATATTTGCAAACTGAATCTTCGCCTCCTCAAAGGACTTTCTCTCAACCATAACAGTAAGATATCTGTCCTGCTCGATTCCCTGTCTGCCCTCATACATCTTTTCACTGACAACCTTGTTGTAATCATTTCTGATTTCATTAAGTCCGTCGTTCTTTTCTTCCATCAGAGATTCTTTTTCAAATTTCTCTTTATCTTTATTCTTGTTATTAACCGTAATCATAAAAGGCTGCTCCATTGTGTTTAAACATTTGCAATAAAGCTTAAGAAACGGCTCTTTTTCCTCTTCTGATCTTGTGGTAAAATTTGCATCTTCAAACCTGTATGTCCTCGAAAACTTTCCTGCTCCGTTTTCAAAGATTCCACTCTCCGATATTTTACTGATGTCGATTGTCTGTTGTACCGATTTTGGAGAGGCATACAAGGGTTCTGATGCTTTCTTAAGTTCACTGAACTTATCGTTTAAAAAACTCATTTTTTCTTACCTCTCTTCTTCTTTTTATCTGCTTCTGCTTTTTGCTGTTCTTCTCTCAATAACCGTTTAATCTCCGGTTCTCCTTCTTCTGAAATATAAGTAAGTCTTCTGTTAAAAAAGATACACTTTAACTTTCTTTTCATCATTTCGGTAAACGTCATTCCCTGATAATGATAAAAGCCGTTTAGTGCCATCGGAGCTACTACAGGAACCG
Organism: Lachnospiraceae bacterium; assembly: GCA_024698345.1. Lineage (GTDB taxonomy): Bacteria > Bacillota > Clostridia > Lachnospirales > Lachnospiraceae > SIG293. The sequence goes on from JAILRH010000211.1 coordinate 6,261, forward strand.
CCACATAAGCACTTCCTGTAAGCCCGATAAACTTATATGTCAAAAGAACTATGGAACCGCCGATTACTACAGAGATTACAGAGAATATAAGCTGTCTTGCCGTAAGTCCCAATACTACAGTTTCCTTGTATGTATCAAGGTCTTTGTTAATCTCAATCTCCATATTCAATTCCTCCTATAATCCTAGTGCCTTACTTGTCAGAGTCTGGGCACCTTTTACTGAACCCATTGTAAAAGCCACTGAAAATGTCAGTTCACACATATACATAAGCGCTTTGGTCCAATCTGCGTAGTCTGATGTAAATGTTGGTAATCCTGCATTTAAAAATGCATTACATACTATTATTGCCACTGCCATTGTTACTGCCTCTAAAACTACCGACAAAAAGAATCTGAAATATGTAACTGCCGTATGAGTCACACCTCTGTTTCCACTTACTGTCGATAATGCAAGAGCACCAAGCGGTACAATAATCATCAGTTTTAAAAATCTGAAATATACCGTATATATAAGCATGAAGCCACACACTATAATGACAAGTGCTATTATTACGGCAAGTATCATCATTAACAAACTTTCTCCAAATCCTAAATTCTTTATAACTTCTGCCTGTTCTTCCGGAATTACAAGTTCCGTACTTGCATCATTTGTCAGCAGTTTTACCAGTGCTCCCGCCGATGTAAAAAACGCCTTCATAATGGTCACGTTATTTGAAACAAGCCATTCGGCAATGCCTATTCTCATAAGCATTCTCAAGATAACTTCAAATCTCATTTCCTCTTTCACATCCACACTCTCGGCACAAAAACCAATTACAAAGAATAAAACCACAAGTGATGAACCGACACCTACAAATATAGGTTCCATGTTTTCAATTACCTTCCATGGTTCTCCGGCTTTGAAATCAACCGGGGACTGCCCCAGAAGTTCAAACACAAGAGAAACTTTATCGTTCCAGAAAGCAATAACAGTTTGAAGCAGATCATAGATTACTCCACCTAAGCTAAAAAAATCCATAATCTCCTACCCTCCATTCTAAAATCCCAAGAGGGTAAGTACTGATGAAATAGCAGCCATCATTACACCTGCAACAATTCCTTTAAGTGCTGAGTTCATTGTCGATGAATCAGCTCCCTGATATGCCTGTGCAAATTCCATAACATTCTTTGCAAGAATGATTACACCGATTGCGCCAATAATGGCAACTACTAATGTCTTTAAGTTATCAAGCGGTTTTGTTACCGCACTTGTGTCGGTATCTGCCAAAACCATTTCAGCATTTACCACTGTCATATAAAGTGCTGCTAAGATTGCATACACAATGCTTTTTACTTTATTAAATCTTTTTTTCATAACACTGTTCTCCTATCTTCTTCCCGAAGACTCATACGCCTTCCTGTTTTTTATCATCTGTTCGACGCTTGTCTCGGGATATAAGTATTTCAAGATTTCAGATTCCGGCATAGTCTTTATTGCTTCTTTTAATTCGGCTTTCTGTTCTTTACCAAAATCCCAGTTGCTTACACGACTTACAATGCTGTCTTCCTTTAGTTTTCTCTGTGGTTTTCTGACTCTGACATTACTGCCATCTTCATCCGAATTGTACTCAATTTCAAAACCAAGTTCATTCATTGCCACATTCTTTTGTTCTTCCTCTAACTTCACCTGAAATCTTTTCTGTAATTCAACACTTCCAAGCATTATAAACTGCTCATATGTCAAATCATCTATGCAGACCTTCTCTCCTTTTTTCTTTTCTTCTTCAAAGTGTTTTAGCGAGGTTTCATCCAAAATGCTAAAAGTATTTCCTGCATAAGCGTCTTTGTTGTTTTTATGTAAATATGCCCTGCCTGTACCACCTGCCGAATACTTGTAATTCGGATGATTAAGCGTTGCATATTTCTTATCATATATAGGTTTAAGTCCGTTTATTATTACGATGCACATATCTTTTGGCATCATCCTTACCTCATCAGCTGTCATAAGTTCTCTTCCGATAACATCATAATTTCTTGATGCAGAGCCCTGTCTTCCCCTTGTTTCTCCTGTAGCCTTCTTATCAATTGTTGCCTTTCCAAGCAGTTCCGAAATGTATTTATGAGTTGACTGTTCGTTTCCGCCAAGATAGATCAGCACATCACAATTTCCCGGTACGAGTTCCCATGATTCTTTATACATAGCTTTTAGCTGTGCGGTATTCTGAATGATTATCGTTGCGCTGATTCCTCTTCCTCTCATTGTTGAAAGAATTGAAAGAAAATCATCAGGCATTGAAATATTCGCAAATTCATCATGAAGTCCGTGAACTTCAAGTGGCAGCTTTCCGTTATACTTGTTATCTGCGATATAATAAAGTTCCTGGTATAACTGTGTGAAGAACATGCCAACAATAAAGTTGTATGTTTTGTCGGAATCAGGAATAACACAGTACGTTACCGTAGGTGTCTTTTCGTCAAAGTTTACTCCACATCCAATTTCTGCAATGTTCATTTCATCTTTTGATAGAATTCTTAGCACACTTGGGTTTTCCAATGCCCCAAGTCTTACATTG
>JAILRH010000212.1 GCA_024698345.1 Lachnospiraceae bacterium
GCCTTGTGCTTTAAGGAGGCTTTCATGAAATTAAAGATTAAAAAAGACAAAGAAACCGTCCTTAGAAAAGCAAAAGACATGAAATTAAATACTAAAAAGGATGGAAAAATCAAACACATAAATGCCGGGCTAAGAAGCAGAAACGCTGTTTCTGATGCACTATCAATTGGTGGAAAAGCAGTAATGGATAACGTTGAAGGCAGCGAAGAAATTGAAGAGGCACTTGAACTTGGTAAGACAGGATTGAGAACGGCAAGAAATACTGCCGATGTAACCTGTAAAACTGTAAGAGGAACTAAAGATGTTTCGCAAAAGGCAGGAAGCATTCTTAGAACAAAAGAAAAAGGAAAGAAGCTTGCTACGCAAAAAGCAAAGCAGAAAATCAGGAAAAAAGCAAAGAACAAAGTAAAAACTCTCAGTAAAAAAACGAGTAAGAAAGTGGCAAAAGAAACATCAAAAGAGACTACGAAGATTACGGCAAAAGTTGCAGCAAAGGCAGGAACAACAGCTGCCGGTTCTACCGCAGGTCCATATGGATTAGCCATAGGCTATGCAGTAGGCGAGGCAGTGGGTGAAGGTATTGAACAATTCGATTACAGAAATACTCAGCGAATCAGAAAACTTAAGTTTATGTTTGATAAGTTAAAACCTCAGGAAGAACAGAGTGATAACATTTTTAAACTTGCAAAGGACTTAATAAGAAGTGCTTTATTTCATTTTGGAAGAAAGGTAATAAAACTGATTCTGCTGTTAATCCTACCAATATTAATTATGATCATTTCAATCGGTGCGGTTGTGATGGGAATAGTTGCTATCCTGTATAATTCGCCGTTGTCATTCTTTTTGCCACCTTTATCAACAGGTGAAACCATTCATTCCGTAACAACTCAGTACGTTTCAGAATTTAACAGACATGTGGATGAATTGGCAGAAGCCCATGTTGATGCTGACCAGGGGCGAGTTATCTATGTAGATTTTGAAGGCAGTACGGAAACACTGTCAAACTACTATGACATCATGTGTGTCTACATGGTCAAATATGGTTATGAGACTACAGCTACAGAAATGTCTGAAACCAATAAGACAAACTTAAAAGCAGTTGTTGATGATATGTGTTCTTTTACAACAGGCATCACAGAGGAAACAGAGGGGAAAGGAAAGAACAAAAAGACTGTTAAGTATCTGGATGTTAAAGTCTCGCTTAAAACTTATTCGGATATGGTTACGACATATTCATTTAACGGTGAGCAGGAAGAGATGCTTAATTATCTTATGCGTGAATGTAGAGCGAAGTCATCATCAGGTGGTAGTACAGGCGGTAATAGAAAAAGCAGTCTTACAGAAGCAGAGATTAAAGGCATTACTGATAAAATAAGCGACAGTACTCAGAAGAAAGTGTGCACTTTTGCTTTGTCAAAAGTAGGATATCCGTACAGTCAGGCAAAACGTGCAAGCGGAGATTACTTCGATTGCAGTTCCCTTGCTTATTATTCATGGCAGGATGCAGGTGTAGACATAATGTATGATGGTTCAAACTGTGCGGCTGCCGAAGCACACTACTGCGATGAATATGGAATGTCTGTGAATGAATCTGAATTACAACCGGGAGATTTGATCTTTTACAGTTATAAGTCAAACGGACGTTATAAGAATATTACTCATGTCGGTATTTATGTTGGAGATTCCATGATGGTTGAAGCAGTTGATGATAACACAGGAGTTGTCTTGCAGGATTATCACAATAAAAATCTGGTCATGATAGGAAGACCAAATAAGAAAAAAGAGAAGAAGAATAACAAATAACAGGAGGAAGAAGTTATGCAGAAAGAAGAAATGAAACAGGTATTTAGAATTTGCAAGTATATGCTTGAAACACTTAAGAGTGAATGGTCAAAATCAAAGGAATCATATATGACGATTGTTATCGAAGACAATGATCGTGCTGCGATTGCAGAGTACATTAACGGTTTCATGTTTGACTGTAAGGAAAATGAGATTAATGATCCGACTGGCATCATTGAGGACTTAAGGAAGACAAAGAAAGCATGTGTGCTTTTAAGACTTGCAAAGAAACTTGAGCTCTCAACAAACGGAGAGAGTATCAGAAAAAGAAAGTACGAGCTTGTTCTTGATAAGGATGAGAGCGCACTGTTTATGGAGATTATGAATGAAGAAAATGGAGGTTACTATTATGAATTATGTGATTAATGTAAAGAAGATTGAAGATGACACAAACGTGCTTGCAAGAGCAACAGTTGTATTTAACGACTGTTTTAAGGTGACAAATATCGGAATCATTCAGAGTGTTACAGGAGATATGTTTGTATCTATGCCAAGCTACAGAACAAGTGAGAAAGATGAAAACGGAAAGAGCATTTACAAGGAGTTCTGTTATCCGACTACAAAGGAATTCAGACAGGAACTTTATGGAAATATTCTTAAGGCATATGAAAGTGAAGAACAGCAGTTAAAGGTCGGTGAGTCGGGAAAAGCAGATCCTAAATTTGAAGTAGCTATCACACCTTATGAGAAGGAAGGCAGTCGTATCAAAGCGCTTGGAAGAGTATATCTTGAAGATGTGTTCCTGATTAACAATGTTTTTTTGTATGAAGGTAAGAATGACGTTTTTGTATCTATGCCGTCACATAAGACGAACAAGGTTGATGACAACGGAAAACCGGTGTATGCGGATGTGTGCTATCCCGTTACTAAGGAGTTTAGGGAGAAGTTGTATGATACGATATTTAAAAAGTATCGTGAGGTGAGCAGGGATAAGGAAGAAACTGTTAATAAAGACGAAAAGAAAGACTTGGAAAAGGAGCCTAAGAAGGAACCTAAGAGCAAGAAGAGGGGAAAGTAATATTGAAAAACGGCATCTGACTTGGATGCAGAAAATTGAGGAGCGGATTTGATATCTGCTCCTTTTTAAAGGAATTCGATTGGAGGAGTAACGAATGAAGAAAATAGGATACTGTCGAGTAAGTAGCAGGGAGCAAAACCTTGACAGGCAGATTGATGCAATGGAAAGAGAAGGGGTAGAAGAAAAGAATCTTTATGCAGATCATATGTCGGGAAAAGATTTTGCACGACCGCAGTATAACAAGATGATGAGAAGATTAAGGGAAGGAGATTTGCTGATTATAAAAAGTATTGATCGATTGGGGCGTAATTATACAGAGATACTGGAACAGTGGAGGCTGATAACAAAAGTTAAAAAAGCAAATATACAAGTGCTTGATATGCCACTTCTTAATACTGCTACAGAGCACGGTGATTTGACAGGTGTATTTATTTCCGACTTAGTATTGCAGATATTGGCTTATGTAGCAGAAACGGAAAGGGCATTTATAAAACAGCGCCAGGCAGAAGGAATAGCAATAGCTAAAAAGAATGGAGTGAAATTTGGAAGAGATAAGATTGATAATCCCAGAGGTTTTAATAAATACTACAAACTTTGGAAGGAAGGAAACATTACAATCAGGGCTGCGGCAGAGACGTTAGGAATGAGTGATACAACGTTTTATCGTAGATGCATGGAAAGAGAGAAAAAAGTCAATAAAAACGGTACTTAGAGAGGTGTTTCTTGTTTCAAAATGTAGACTTTTTGAAATAGTTAATTTATAATTAAAACATCAACAAATTGTTCGGAAAATATAGGAAAAATTGAATATTTTAGTTTGTTAATATGTGATGCGAGAGCGAGGTGTATTATTATGAAAAATAAGAAAATAATAAATTTGATTATCTGCGTCATG
>JAILRH010000241.1 GCA_024698345.1 Lachnospiraceae bacterium
AGCATTCTTAATATCTGATTGTAATTATCTGGTGCAAATACATATATCCACTTATCAAAAATCTCCTCATACATTTCTTTTATTTCCAAAATGCTGTCGCCACGTGAATATCTCGCAATTAGCATATACTCTTCTATTAAATTCATAGCATATTTGATTGGTTTTTCACGTTCTTCTCTGACTTCACCTTTTTCAAATGCCGCACTGTATTTTGATATCATTTCAGTTCGTTTACTAATGTATTTATCGAAATATTGTTCTGACTTTATTTTATCTCTCATTTTTTACTCCAATACTGCTTTTATTATATTTCCATCAGTTTTAATCCTAATAAGCCATTTTTCGTATCCAATTAAATCAATATCCATCTTAACATCATCACCTACAGATTTTACAAGTCGATCACTACCATTTATCCATGAATCACTCATCTGTGGCCCATCTATGGTATTCCCAAGCCTTGCACTTCCATATTTTGCCTCAGCAATAATATATTGAGGTGTTCCTTCTGGATTATAATAAACTCCGTCTATTCCTTGATGTATAGGATCATCTAATCCGGTAACTCTGTCTAAACTAACTCGTTCATATCCCACTATATTACATTAATCATAAAATTAAATAAATCTCGGAAAACATACATTAAAAGATTCCCGAGATTTATTATATTACGTATTTGTGTCACCTATACTTGTCTTCCAATTGCAAGATCAGCTTCCCTTTGAAGTTTTATTGTGACAGGTCCCATGTACTTCTTTGCAGTTTCTAATATATTTTTTTCATTTCCCAATATTTCTAATGTTGTTATTGAAAAAACGTTATTCAGGTAATCATCTGAATTTATACAGACCTCTTCAAAGTAATTAAATATTTCATTAAGTTTTTTTTCATCTGTATTTTTTTTCAAGAGTTCAATGACTTCCGGCATAATTATTTCTTCAACCACAATTGTATCTAAGCGCTCTTCATACTCGGATATATGTTCCTCAAGTCTTTCTCTTGTTTTTGGGAAAAAACTTATCATTTTCTCTAAAAAATCATCTATTGTCATCTTCTTTGCTCCTTTAATCAAATAATCCTATTGCAAATTCCAAATCATCTCTAATAGCTTCTGCTATATCTAAATCATTCAGTCCAAGATTACCAGAGTCAATAATCTTATTTATACCCTTTAATCTTTCTTGAGCCTTTAACAAATGTGTTGAATTTCCCTCAAAGAATTCAGATATTAATGCATCTGCCGTTCCACCATCACCAATGGAAGCTCCTGGTCTATACACTTCATTAATATACGTTGCCAATTTACTATCTTGAACAATTGATAGAAGTTTTTCACGATTAGTTCCAGTTAACTCAAGACGATTCTCTAATAACTTTGTAATATTACTACTTGACTTTCCATAGACAGTCTCTATAATTTTTCTCACTGTAGCGGAAGTTTTACCCTCTTTTAACAACTTAAAAGCATCATCCCCATACTCATTAATAAGTTGTAATGCTTGTTTGGCCTCTTCAGGTGACATATCATTTATTAATCTAACAAGATTATCTCCGTATTTTTCGAGTAAATCTCTTCCTTCATCACCAAATCGATTAATTTGGTTAGCTATTTCTTTACCATACCTGTCATTCGCAGCTCTCCAAAATTCATCATCGGACATACCTGATGATAATTGCACATCTTCATTTTTTATAAACGTATAGGTTTCATCATCAGTTGCATCAATTACGTCATCTACACAATCATCAGCTATATCATCCGTTGCATCAATTACGTCATCTACATAATCATCAGCCACATCGTCAGTTGCATCAATTATATCATCTACATAATCGTCAACAGTTTTGATAACATCATCCACGTAATCATCAGTTACATTTATAACATCATCAAAAAATTCAGATTGCGACAGTTTATTATAAAGCCTTTTCTTATCATAACCACCTGACGGAAATAGTTTTGGCAATGTATACTCAAAAATCATTGCTGATACTACTGCCGTGAAGGACTTTGTGGTAATTGTCATTCCATCTTTTACAGTTGGATTTTTGAAGAAGTCATAGACATCCTGGCAAAAGAAACCCATCTCAGCCATTGCAAGTCCAGCTCCTACCAATCCCAAAATCAATACGCACAAATCAAGTATTTCTATGCCTGTAGAGGTAACTCCCAGCATAATGCTAAATACACCCGCAAATGCACTCAAAGCCATATATTCAAAGGCCATTAGTCCAAGTACAGCTGCAACAGCAACAAAAATAACAAACAGAGTCATCGGGAAGTCTAAAGATTCACCTCCACATAAACCTCCGCTAATCATATAAGCAGCTTCTCCAGTGTCTGGATTTAATGAAATATATCCTGTTCCATACCAATCATAGTAAAACATTTCCTCTTTAGGAACTATTACTACTTTTCCGTTACTAATTGCCGTTTTTATCTGGCTTTTTGTAGATGCATTAATATCTAATTCATCAAGCAGAGTCTCATTTTCAGCAGAAAGCGTTACTATATCGATTCCTCTTTCTTTAGCCTCTGCAATAATTGATATGGAGGAAATACCTTGAGTCCCGGTTGCTTCTTCCATTACAAATCCTTCTAAGTACGACCCCACCATTCCGCTAGAAATCATATACATTTTTTCATTGTCACTTAACGATTTGTCACCTGAATTGTTATATACAAGTCCTACTGTATCCGTATCTACATCAATATATAATGTTCCATCACTAATTGCAATCGGTATCCCAAAAAGTGCCGACTGCTTAGGCTTATAACCAACAACACACTCACTTATGCATCTTCCACATTGTACATCATAATCGTGTGCAATAATTTGATCATACATATCCAACAAAGCAAAGTACGTCTTTCCTAACATATTTGAAAGAGCAACAGTTCCTTCGGTTACTGTCATCTCTCCGCTTTTAAGCTTATCAAGACATGCCTGTGCCTTCCCATCTTTTATTCCAAGACCATTATCATTTATAGTATTGTAGTCAAATGTTACACCGTAAACACCGCCTGCAACTAAAGCGTTTTCTACTTTTACAGGCTCAATTTCTGCCTCCTTAATATCTATAACTAGATTTGTATATGTTCCCGGAATAGTAGCTTTCCCTTGTAAAACAGTATTCCCATCAATTTTCACTACAGGCACCACTCTTACAAGATAAGACGGTGTTGCAAACAATCCTCCGTAATAATCTATTATCCTTTTATCATCATCGGTTGCAGGTTCATATACCAACGATACATCATGTCCATATAAATCATAAGAATAAAACTCTATAGTTTCATCATACTCTCCGGCAAATACGTTTCCATATAAAGCACTCTGAAGAGAAAACGCAATTGTATCTATGTATGACACATCTAAACTTTCGTATTGGTATTTAGCCTCTACGACGCTATAAGGGAGACTCGCCGGCAGATATCCCGATTCATCTTTTATTATAGTTCTAATTCCAAGAATATCCGCAAGTTCCTCTATTTTTATTTCCTTATCTTCACTATACTTTATAAGGTCTTTCTGTATTTTTGTATATACACTTCTCCATGAGGATTCTTTTTTTGTATAACCATTTATATTATAGATGTCTGTAAAATCTACATTTTCTAAACTTTCTACAAACAAATCACTATTAAACTTGTTGTACTTATCAAATTCTGAGTTCAGGAAATACTCTAAGTTATTTTCCTCAACTTCATCTTCAAACTGTTTGTAAGAAGGATCAAGTTCAACCCAGATTTCTTTTCCTGAAACTTTGCCTGCTCCTCTGTAAGAGTCATATGGGACTTTAACATTGACCCAAACATGCTCAATTCTGAGCTTTGTTATGTTTCCTTCCTCATCTTTACCATACTGAGTAGGCACTCCAAGCATAGACATAGCATCTACTGCAGCCTGCTCTGTGTTTACACCAAGCCAGTTCATTGCTTTGTTGATATCAATATCAACATTTCCAATTACAAACTTAGCATCATATCCTTTATATCTAAAGAGTGCAATAAGAAGTGCTGCTTGATCAAGGTCATTTCCTGCCCTCTGCTGGTATGTACCAATTGCTCCAAGTCTTAAACCTGTATACTGCTTGTACATATAATTATTTCTGACATATTCGTATATCTGTGCAGGTGTATCAAAAGTATCCGCTAATTCTTTTAATTCATCATTAAGTTCAAGATATGATACGCTTTTGTTTTCAGTTGGTTCTGTCATTGGTGAAATATTAGATTTTACTAACTGCTCACCCACAATATTTGATGGATTATATCCCTGAATCTGTCCGTGTGCCTCATCATTGTATTTAACTTCCGGCACTTCGACTGCTTGAATATCTTCAATTTCCTTTTTTATTTCTTTTATCTGAATCTCTGTTTCCTTGTCAGACAAAGAACTTACATTTTCATTTAAACTCTCTATCTTTTCAGAAATTGAATCAAGTCCCTCTATAGCTTTGGACTTATAATCATCAGCACGTTTTGAAATAATGTCTGACTTGCTTTTTTTCTTTGCGTCTGTAACTTCATCATTTATCGAATCCTTTAAATCCGATATGGCTTTACCTAGTCTTTCTATTTTATTTTTGGTTTCTTGTTTTGACGAAACAACAGTTAGGGCATTTGCAGTTTTAGACAATTGAAGGCTTTTCTTTGCTGATTCAACTCTTATCTGTGGTTCTTCATACTTTATCTCATTACTAGCCTTTACATCAGCATCATTTCTTTTTTCAAACATTTCAGGCACATATGATGTAACAACTGCTATTGCAATAACTAATGAAACAGCAATTATCGTATTATATAACCTATTTTTAAACATATTTAATGACATTTTATACCTCGTTTATTTTAATTCTTCTTTCAGACCTCTCTTTAAACATATACATATACATATTAATGCAATGCTCTGAATTAATAACAATAATCTGATTATATCCCTACTTGTGAAATCACCTGTCAAAGGACTTGTAAGATTAGCAAATATATTTGCCTTCTTATCACTTTCCTGATAATCTTTTGCTTTATTAATTTCCTTATTACTGTTACTATTTTGGGTTATATGCTTTTCCTCTGAACTATGTTTATTATTATTTTGTGTGACATTTTTTACATCAGTAACTTTAGTTTCACTGTCACTATTTTTGTCATCACTTTCTGATGTTTTTTCAACACTCACATTCCCCTTTTTAGGAAGATTGTTTGTCTTTCCACCATTTGAAATAATATCTGCTTGTTTGTCTTCTTCATTTGAAAGACCGCTTTCACTCGTTTTCTTTACAAAAACTGCCTTTAGATTAACAGCTTTTGCAGGCATAACAATACTTATCTCAGACCTATTGACATCCTCATTTTCAATCTCAACATCTTCTGATACCCATTTGTCAAATATATATCCTTCATCTGCAATGGCTTTTACATTAACAATTTCGCCACTTTTAAAATTGTCTGCTTTAATGTCAACGCTTCCACCGTCTGATTGTTCCACAGTAAATTTATATCTATGTTCGTTTAAAGTTACTCCGGAAGCATCAAGTGCTGTCATCTCTCCGTTTATATCTGCCATAAGAATTGCAACATAGTTGCCTTCATATAAATTGTCTGTATTTATTGCTATTTCTGATTTGTCAGAATCAGAGACACTAACTGTCTGTTCAAAACTCTTCGTGTTATTGGAATCTTTTGTGTCTATTAAAACTACTTTTGTATTAACCGTTTTTCTATCACTTTCTTCTTTATTTACGCCTACATAAGCAGATATTTCATCCCCAACAAACGCCTCACTCTCTGATAAAGCAATATTACCTGAAATCAGTTCTCTTTGTTCTTTTTCTGTTACTTCAGGTTTATTGTGAGACAAAAACTTTGATCCGTCACTTTCCATCATAACTTCAATCTTATCTGTCTCATCATTATTTTCTTCTTCATTAACAGATGCCGGTATTTCATCACTATAATCTGTAACAACATCAAGCACGATGTCCCCAAGATTTATTTCAACTGTTTCATCGTTCTCATCCTTGTACGAAAAAACAATTCCAGTTAAAAGTTTAAGTTTTTCATCAAATGTTAGATTTGAAAGTATGTATTTTAGATTAAGTTCCCAATCTTCACCAACACTAATATAATTTTTGTCAAAACTTATAGTTGTTGAACCATCTTCATTTTCAACAGTCTCATTCGGATCTGTTTCAAATGTAAGATTATCTATTGGTATATCTTTATCAACCGTCATTGAAAGTTTTACGTCTTTACCTGCCATTTTGAACAAATCACCCAAAAGGTCTGTTACACACGATGCAATCTTATCATTGGTAGGTACGTTAAGTGCCATACCTCCTGTAAAGTCAGCGATATGATTCATTATTTCAGTTGCTTTTGCAACAGCTGAAGCTGAGGCATTGCATTCCATAAAAACTGAATATACTTTTATCTTATTATCAATTAAATCCTGCTCATTTAATGTTGAAACATCACCGTCTCTAACACCGTCAGTAAAAATATATACTGCCCTGTCTCTGTCTTCCTCTGTAAAATCTTTTACACTTAAATTCAGTGATTTGTATACCGGTGTACCGGACCACAAAGACTGGTTTGATCTCTTGTCTAATTCAGTTTTTAAATACTCTTTATCATTCGAAAATGGAATTTGTACTGCATCCTTATTTATATATCTGATTTCAGCACGATCCTGAGGCTGCATATAATCAATAATTATTTTTGCGCCTTCAATTGCTTTTAACCAGTCCTGTCTTCCCATACTTCCTGAATTATCAAGTATAATAACAACATCCATTGGTCTTCTCTTGACAGTTTCAGATAAGCCTTTTCCTGACAACTTAAACGATACATTCGCTTCATCAGTGTCAGGGTAGATATAATCGCTGCTTACGTCATAATCGATGTCTATTCTGTTTTCATCTTCTGACTCGTACACTTTTATCACACCTGTTTTCGTGTTCAAAACTTTTCCGTCTGCCTTTATATTTACAGTCACATTAAGAAATGTAGTTTTTTCTATTTCAGGTTTAAAACTTACTTCCTCAAAGTATAATTCCCTGTTTTTACATCCACCGATACTTTTTTTATTATCTGTAAATAAAATATTCCCGGCTTCATCCTTTACAATTATTTCAGATGTCACTTCCTTTTTTACATTTGATAATATATGTGCTGAAGTTGCAATTTTAATAGTCTTACCACATCCAAGCTTATACGCTCTTGGCGATACGTTAAGAGAAACAGCTGTCACATCAAAAGTGTCATACACCTTTATATTTTTGGTTTTTGATGTGACAATACTTCCATCATTTTTATCTATTACAGATATTACTACTTCAAATGAACCCGTATTATTTTCCGTATTCCATAAAAATTCTCCGTCTTCCTCTTCATCTAATATTTTTACATATCCGTCATTTCCTGACACAACTGCAATAAGCTTGTAATCATTCTTCATTCCTAGAACGGTTGCATCAAATCTAACCGGAGTATATGCACCGATTCTTTCCTTGTCTGCAACTATTTTTACATCTTTTATTTTTGTTTGACTGTAATCTGAATTTCCCGTCATAATTTCATATTCATTTACAAGACTAACAAAAAGAGAGGTCAACTCCACATCTTCATAAATGCTACCATCATCAGCCACATTCTCTGCGATAATTGCTATTCTCTTGAGCGTTTCCTCATCGTCAGCGACAAAGGATATTGTGGCCATTAGCGAATCTCTTATGCTTTCTTCTTCAAGCCCCCACAATTGACTTTCATCTTCTATACTTAAAAGATAGTCACTGCACTTTTCTGTCATTGTTTTTACGGAACTGTCTGCGCACTCGTCTAAAAATGAACTTACAGTTTTATATGTATATGCAGTAAGATAAACATTTGATGTTTCACTTGCATAAGAAAAGCCACCGTCTGACATCTGATTTTTCTTTAAATAACTAAGTGAATTATTAATACTTTCAATATTATCATTATCACTTTCCATCATACAGTTAATGGCAAGCACTGTATCAAGGACATCACTTGTATATCCTTCCATAAGCCCAAATCCACCATCTCTGTTTTGAAGTTTATCTGTATCAATGACACTAATATGCTCATTTGTATTATCACCTGACTTTTTCTTGGCAAGATATTTTCTAAACAAGTCATCATTGCTCTTTACTTCCCTGTCTTCAAGCCACAAAAAAGCAGCTGTCTTTTCATCATCTATATCATCTTGATATGCCAGATTTTCAAGTAGTTGCGTCGTATAATAATTATGTAGTTTTCCTCCGAAACTTCCATCTTCATTCTGGCTCTCCTTAAGCCAATCAATTGCATTTTCTTTTAACAATTTTATCTCTTCTAAAGAAATAGATTCTTTTGAAAATACTTTTGTATCAAGATTAATAACAGCCGTTTCAATAAGCATTGTAAAAGCCAAAACATACGCTGTTTTTCTTAGTATATTCTTTTTCACTATAACACTCCTTAATTACTTTTTTTACAACGAGTATTATTATAAAATTGTTTCATCTTTTTTGCAATCCCCACACTTTGCAAATTGACATTTTGCATTTTTTTGTTTGGATTAGAGACTTTCACCCATTAGCGACGTGCGCCGCAAGGCGCACTAAAAAAGCTGTTATCACTAACTTTGTGATAACAGCTTTTTAAATGGTTATTTCACTGTAATTTTTACTGTTACAGTCTTGCTTCTCGGTTCATAATTACAGCAATTATTTTTTGTAATTTTTATAAATTTTCCATTCTTTTGCTAAAAATCCGTTTCTTAGTTACATTATTTATGTTCAATCAAATGCACATCCAACTGATTATAAGGAATTGTGATTCCTGCTTCCTCAAGTTTTTCTTTTGCGTTTTCATTGAGATAGAATTTGGCATCCCAGTAATCTGCTGTGGCAACCCACATTCTTATTTCAAGATTCACACAACTTTCAGCCAGTTCTTTAACAACTACTGCATTTGCTTCTTCTTTAAGAATATTATTATAACTGTTCATTACGTTGTTAAGCACATTTTTTGCTTTTTGCAAATCATCATCATAATGTACTCCCACTTCTACATCTACTCTTCGTTTTCCAAACATTGAGTAATTTGTGAGAACACTGTTAGACAATGTACCGTTAGGTAATTTTACTGCTTTATTGTCAACTGTAATGAGTGACGTATAGAAAATATCAATCTTTTCAACAACGCCGGAAACTCCGTTAGACTCAACATAATCTCCAATTTTGAACGGCTTCATGATAAGAATAAGAATTCCACCTGCAAAATTAGAAAGGCTTCCCTCAAAAGCAAGACCAATAGCCAATCCTCCTGATGCCAGGATTGCCGCAAATGATGTAGTATCAATCCCAAGTTTGCTGCAAAGGATAACTAATAAAACCACATAGCAGATTACATTAAGGGTTGAATGCAAAAACTTCGCAACTCCCTCATCCATAGAACTCTTTGTCATGGCTCTGTCTACTATCTTGAGTAACTTACTTATAATAAATCTTCCGACTATAAATATGACAAACACAGCTATCAGTTTAAGTCCAAAAGCAATACCTTTATCTATCATTTCTGATACAAATTTGCTCATTTTATCTGTATCTGTTACTACATCTACACTTTGTTGTAAACTTTCCAGTTCCTTTTCTGTTGCATCTGCAAGTATAAACATTTTTATTCTCCTTTTCACTTTAAAATAACACTAATAACAAAATCCGCTACCATAATAATTCCTATTACAACAGCAAGAATAATTTTGTTTTTCTCTTTTATCTTTCCCAGCAATTTCTCAACTTGGGGTTGTACTACATAAATAAGAAATGTTCCACCGACAGCAAAATTTCTGCTTGCATCCCAGTTTATTCTCTTATTTACATTCAAAAAATCATATGTATAATCCCACAGCATTTTGTGAAAACACTTATCAATCACCAAGTGAGATATATACTCAATAACGGTGGTTATTATCCAGATTAGTAAAAATACCAATACTATTGTCAAATCCAGATTTTTTATTTTTTCATTTTTTGTTTTATCCGCAATTATATATACTAACACAATAACTGCCACATTCACTACCACTAACCCAATTCCATAATTTTTCAGATAATTAACTACGGAATAGATTTTTGGCGAAGCGGTATACTCAACTGCAGTTGTGTAGATAAATGTCGTGACTATAATTGCTGATAATATCAAATAAAACTTATTATCCACAGTATGTTTTTTCTTTAGAATGCCATTTAACAAAAATAAAAGAAGTAACATTCCAAATCCGTATATCGGAAGTACAGGTCCAAATAACACTCCTCTGTTAATAAACATTCGTGGAGGTACTACAAACCACATCCACAATACTTCATATATCCATCCTATCAAGCCGTAAATTGTAAACGTCAGATAATACTTTGAAAAAACCTTAAGTTTATCACTCATACTACTTTTTCCTATCCTTGTACTATTTTAATTCTTTTCATTTAACTAATCGCTTTTTGTTTTAATTCATTTTATTTGATTTCAATTTGTTTTAATTTAATCTTTTTTGCTTGAATTATTGTTTCTATTTTTCTGATTGTTATTTGATTTCTTACTACCATTTATCTGATTATCATTTTTATTTTTTCTGTTGCTGTTTACCTGATTATCATTTTTAGTAGTTTTACTGCTATTTATCTGATTATCATTTTTAGCCTTCCCGTTACTGTCATTATGATTAATATTTTGAACCTTTTTACCGGAATTACTACTATTTCTATTCTTATTATGTTTTCTATTATTTCTACTATTTCTGCTGTTGTCAGCTGTTTTTTCACTAATTTCTCTTCGTTTTCTCACATCTTCTTTCAAAAGCTGATAAAATGTCGAAGTCAACGGTATAAAAACAATCATTCCAATGACACCACACAAGCTACCACCTACCATAACCGCCATAAACACCCAAATCGATGGAAGTCCAACTGATGAGCCAACTACTCTAGGGTATACAAACTTATTCTCAAGCTGCTGAACTATAATTGAGATAACAATATACTCAAGCATCTTAATAGGCGAAACCATAATAATGAGCGCACATCCAAACAGACAACCTATAAGTGCACCTACTACCGGAATAAGTGCAGTAAAAGCAATCATCATAGATATAAGCATAACGTAAGGCATTTTAAAAATTGACAGTACAATCGCAAATATTAATCCTAATATAATGGCCTCCAGGCACTGTCCTTCAATAAATCGTTTAAAGTTATATACAAGAACTATATTGAACTGTCTGATACCTTCATAATAATTTCTCGGAAGATATGTTTTAAGTACAGTTGCAAAGCCTCTGATAATTCTCTCTTTTGCTGCTAAAAGATAAATAGCAAATACAATTGCAGTCAAAGCTTTCACAAAGAATGAAGCCACTGAACTAGCCATTCCCACTGTAGATGATACAATATTTCCTGCCACTCCATTTGAAAATACAGATAAAACGCCACTGGATACTTTTTCAAAATCCAATTTCGAAAGCTTATCTTCTTTTATGAAGGAATCTACCACCGGATATTTAGTTGAAATATCTTCAATGTATGCATTTAACTGATTATAAAACTCCGGAAATCTGGTAGAAACATCTGTAATAGTATTTCTCACTCCCGGTATAACGGCCACAAATAAAAGAGCAACTAATAAACAAATAAATAATATGGCCAATATAATCCCAAGAGTTCTCTTTAAAACTTGTAATCTTCCCTTAGGCCATTTAGCAAAAATTTTTGTCTCAATAAAAGACATAGGAATATTTAATACAAAAGCAATGGCAACTCCTGCCAAAAACGGAGTAAATACTCCTGCCACTCCTTCAATAGCGGTAATAACATTGCCGCTGTATACAATGAGAACTACTACAATAGCTACAATAAGCACGATATTTCTTATTTCCTTTAGTGCTTCCTTGTTCATAAATTTACCTCCCAAACAAGTGTCGTTCAAGACTCGCTTGCCATTATCATTTTTTCAAATCATTCACCTTTACATTGTACCACATTAATCTAAATAAAATAAATAAAATTACATAAAAACACCCTCCCCATCGAAACAATTCGACGAAGAGGGTAGATAATCGTAATAATCTGCGATTATTTTACAACTCTTACTCTGATAACGCTGTCTATTGCCTGAAGTTTTTCAACTGCAGCATCTGAAAGCTTGCTATCAAGATCAAGGATTGCGTAAGCAAAATCACCTTTTGACTTATCAACCATGTTCGCAACGTTAACACCTTCTTCTCCAACAAGTGTAGCAAACTTTCCAATAAAGTTTGGTACGTTCTTGTGGCAAACAGCGATTCTTGATGCAGTATCACAAACACCAAGTTCACATCTTGGGTAGTTAACTGAGTTGATTACGTTTCCGTTCTCAACAAAATCCATAATCTCTTCAACTGCCATAATAGCACAGTTATCTTCTGACTCTTCTGTAGAAGCACCAAGGTGAGGTGTAGCAATAACACCTTCCATGTTTGCTGTCTTTGCGTTAGGGAAGTCTGTTACATACTTCTTAACCTTTCCACTCTTAAGAGCTTCAGCCATATCATCATCACATACAAGAAGATCTCTTGCAAAGTTAAGAATAACAACACCATCTTTCATCATAGCGATTGTATCTTTGTTAATCATCTCTTTTGTATCATCAAGTAATGGTGTGTGTACTGTGATGTAATCACACTCTTTGAAGATTTCTTCTCTTGTCTTAACAAGATTTACTGTTCTCTTGAGACTTAACGCACTCTCAACTGACATAAATGGATCGTTACCATATACATCCATTCCAAGTGAAACAGCTGTGTTTGCAACTAATCTACCGATTGCACCAAGACCAATTACACCAAGTTTCTTACCCTTAAGCTCTCCACCTGCGAAATTCTTCTTAGCTTTCTCCATTGTCTTTGAAATATTCTCATCAGCTTTGTTATCAGCAACCCATTTGTTTCCTCCGATAACATCTCTTGCTGCGAGTAACATACCACAGATAACTAATTCTTTAACTCCGTTTGCATTTGCACCTGGTGTATTGAATACTACGATACCCTTTTCTGCACATTTATCAAGCGGAATATTATTAACTCCGGCACCTGCTCTTGCTACTGCTAAAAGGCTCTCAGGTAAATCTAAATCATGCATTGCAGCACTTCTTACTAAAGCAACATCAGCATTTGCAAAATCGTCTGTCATTTCATAAT
>JAILRH010000242.1 GCA_024698345.1 Lachnospiraceae bacterium
AGCATTCTTAATATCTGATTGTAATTATCTGGTGCAAATACATATATCCACTTATCAAAAATCTCCTCATACATTTCTTTTATTTCCAAAATGCTGTCGCCACGTGAATATCTCGCAATTAGCATATACTCTTCTATTAAACTCATAGCATATTTGACTGGTTTTTCACGTTCTTCTCTGACTTCACCTTTTTCAAATGCCGCTCTGTATTTTGATATCATTTCAGTTCGTTTACTAAAGTATTTATCGAAATATTGTTCTGACTTTATTTTATCTCTCATATATTACTCCAATACTGTTTTTATTATATTTCCATCAGTTTTAACCCTAACAAGTCTATTTAGGCTATCCAATATATCAACCAACTATCAATAATTCGGATTATACGTAACTGTAACAGTATTTAATGCCTCCTCAACATTTTTAACACGCATTAATAATTCTTTAAGTTCGCTCTCTGTAATTTGATCCTTTACAATTTCAATAAATAATTGAATATTTCCATACTTTTTTTTAGCCGTTCAATTGTTTTTATAAAAATACAGTCATTATTAACAATCATTTCACCAATAGCTAACATCGTAATCATATCTTCCATAATAGCTTCTGAATCATCCTCAAAGACATCATATTCATCAAATATACGTGCAACAGCATATCTTCCCCCCCTATTCATACTTATATATTCTAGATATGATGCTTGAATATATTCAAATATCTCGTTTATCTCAAAAATCATATTATTTTCCTCATTAAATATATTTAAGGTTTTATCATTTTACCTGCATTGTGAATTATTTCAATTAAACTTTCAGGTATAGAATCATCTATTCCACTATGTGCAAAAATTTTTTTTTGGAAATACCTTCTATATTTACATCCGCAACTACTACATTTCCAGACTTTTTAAACTTAGAAGTTAAATTACCTCTTATATTACTGATTTGATTTTTACAGTTGCAACTTTTTTATCACCCTCAAATAAATCATAATAATTATTTATACTTATTCTATTTTCTGGTGCATTACCCACCAAAAAAGAAAATTGAATGATATTTGTTTCACAAAAATCAGGGCATATAAAATCAATACTCCATAACTTTTCATTTGAAGCATCAAACTTAATTATTGGACAATATCGAGTTCCTTTTAGTGGTATTACAGCACGTCCACCCTCTTCTCTTGAAATCCAATCAATTGTTGCGGTGAAAATTTTTTTCATTACCTTACCTCTCTAATAAAACAAATAGCATCTTCGAGTACTTCTAATGGATCATTTTCTAAGCTTTGGTTACCATTTGTCCAGTCTTCTGACTGTATTTGCAAAAAGGACACTCACAAAGTGTCCTTTAAAAGCAATCATATTTAAATTGACCAAATCAATATCCCAAGCAGGATTTGTAACACAAATATAACCGGAACTCCTATCGTAAACTTGAGATGTTTTGTTTTGTGCCTGAATACCTGCATTCCGGAGTATGCACCTATGCTTCCTCCAAACACTGCAACCAGTATCAATGCCTTCTCGCTGATACGCCATTTATTATGTTCAGCTTTTGATTTGTCGATACCATACATTGCAAATGCAATAATATTAATCACTGCCAGATATATTAATACATATTTCATTCTAACAACTCCAATTTCCACTCAATACTCTGAATTTATTTAAGTGAATCTTTGTAAAATTCTTTGAAGTTCTCATATCCTTCTTCCATAAGTTTCTGCTTCTGGAATTTTTTATTCTTGTTCATACGGGTAACAAGTACACTCATACCTGCTTCTCTCTCTTTTTGTGCCTGAGCGATTACATCGCAAAGAGCCTCTCCCTTAACACCTTTTTCGATTAAGTAAACTACTCTGTCATTCTTTTCAGGAACTTTGAATCCACTCTCCATAAGAAGAAGTACGATTCTCTCAAATCCGATAGAAAATCCACATGCAGGAACATCATTTCCTGTGAACTTTCCTACCATCTTGTCGTAACGTCCACCGCCACCGCAGCTTCCGCCAAATTCAGGAATGGCAATCTCAAATATTGTTCCTGTATAATAAGACATTCCTCTAACTAATGTAGGATCAAATACCATCTCAAAGTCAGATGCCTTTGTAGCTTTTACACTCTCAATTATTTCTGTAAGGTTTTCTTCAACATCTTCATCAAGGAAACCTTTTAATGTCTCAGCAAGATAAGCAACAGGATTTGCTTCTTTCTCAACATTGACAAATAAGTCCGTATACTTATCGATTGCAGCCTGATCAAATCCATCTTTAAGAAGCTCTTCTTTTACTCCCTCAAGTCCAATCTTGTCCATCTTATCAAGAATGATAAATACTGTATCATAGCTCTCTTCAGGGAATCCACTGTAAGCAGCCATAGCTTTTAAGATTCTTCTCTCATTGATTCTAATCTGGAAATTCTTAAATCCAAGTCTTCCAAGAGTTGTAGTTGTAGCGAGGATAAGTTCAATCTCTGCAAGGTTACTTGGCTCTCCAAGAATATCGATATCACACTGCATGAACTGTCTGTAACGTCCTCTCTGTGGTCTGTCTGCTCTCCAAACATTTCCCATCTGTAATGCCTTGAATGGCGAAGGAA
Organism: Lachnospiraceae bacterium; assembly: GCA_024698345.1. Lineage (GTDB taxonomy): Bacteria > Bacillota > Clostridia > Lachnospirales > Lachnospiraceae > SIG293. Next base: position 2,600 of record JAILRH010000242.1, read on the forward strand.
GGTTGTTTGCATTATTTGAATAGAATCTAACAAGTGGCACTGTAAGGTCATATCTGAGACCATTGTCAACAACATCCATCTCTGTCTGCGCTGTATCTAATTTGAGTTTCTCTCCTCTCTTTAAAATCTTGAAGATGAGTTTCTCATTTTCTCCACCCTGCTTGTTGCTGAGGTTATTGATATTTTCAACACATGGTGTTTCAATCTGTGTAAATCCGAACTCTGCATATGTACTCTTGATAACATCCTGCACATAAGTTCTGATTTTCATCTCCTCAGGTAATATATCTTTCATTCCTGTAACGGGTTTCTTACTAAGTGCCATAATAATTCTCCTTATCTTTTTTCCAAATTTTATCTTCTAAGTTAGTTTAGCCATTTTCTCTGCCAATTGTTCGCTGTGTTTTTCACTGTTATATATTCACTGTCAGTTATCTCTGCAAGTTATCTCTACAAGTTATCGCTGTGAATTATCACTGCTATCTCCATATGAGTTAGCAATGTGTTTAAGTTTTCTACTATATGATAACACATAAATCTGTATTTTCAACTACACTGTTAGTTTGTATAGAATTCATTATTCTCAAAATAATTTCTTTTTCGTTCTATCATCTCATTTATTCGTTCAATGTATATCTCAACATTCTTTACATTATCAATTCTCTTCGCACTAAGCCTGTCTTTTGACATCATCTTTGTAGTTGCGCCGGCTCCGATGGCAACGACATTTTGTTTATCGCCCATCATGAGAATGTTGTATATACCTTCACATCCCACTCTGGAATATCCCACATTTTCCTGATTTCCCGCCATATTTTTCTGGCGATACAAATAATAGGCTTCCATGTCCATCTTTTTTGCATAACTTTCTGCAATTTCCATCAGTTCTGTGTCATTCTCCATTCTGACATCTTCGTATTTTTCTTTTTGTATATTGAGCCTTGCTGCTCTTTTCACTGCAAGTGAATGAACTGTAAGGCTGTCAGGACCCAGTTCACATATTTTTTCTAGTGTTGCCTGAACTTTTTTTACATCTTCCCCCGGAAGTCCCAGTATCAAATCCATGTTAATATTGTCAAATCCACACTCTCTTGCCATCTTAAATTTGTCTATGACATCCTCCACTGTATGGAAACGCCCAATGACATCCAGGGTTTCCTGATTCATAGTCTGTGGATTAATGGATATTCTATCTATCCCCAGTTCTTTTAACGTTATAAGTTTCTCCTCTGTGATACTGTCAGGTCTTCCCGCCTCAACAGTAAACTCAACAACATTGGAAAAATCAAAATGTTTTTTCAGTGCTGTTATAAGTTTTCTTAACTGCTCCGGTTCAAGAGTTGTGGGAGTTCCACCTCCTATATACACTGTATTAAGTACCTTATCACGAAGTGCACCTCCAACATATTCCATCTCTTTTATAACAGTATCCACATACTTGTCAGTGATATGTTTGTACATCGTAATTGGATAGGATGTAAAAGAACAGTACAAACATGTTGTAGGGCAAAACGGAATTCCAAGATACAAACTGTATCCTTCTTTGTATGGTATTCCCTTTAATATTTCATTTTCTCTTTTTGCTATTCCAAGTGCCAGATTCAATTTTTCATCAGACAAAAGATATGTTTCCTTCATAAACTGTCTTACTTCTGACTCTTCTTTTCCTTCTTCCATCATGAGTGCAGGTATCTTGGCAGGCCTGATTCCTGTCAGATTGCCCCAGGGAAGAACCTTCCCTGTCTTTGCTGACAGCATATTATATAACAGTTTTTTCAGTTCGTTTTTCGCCTTTCTTCTATCAGACATATCACAAATAACTATGTCTTCCATATGACTGTTTTGGTCATTAACTGTAATTTCAAAACTGTCTGCGCCTATATTCACAGTTATTTTAATATCATCATAACCACAAGAAACAGCCCTGTTCTCAGAGCTGTTTTCATTGCCATTATTATTCACTTGAAATTCTACTCCCTGGTAAAATGCCTGCACTAACGACTGCACATCATATTCAAAATCCGCAGGCTTAATAACAATATCTATCATTAGAAATATGACCTTTCATTTCCTATGGATGTGGCTTCCATATGTCCCGCATACACTATTGTATCTTCAGGAAGCACTAGAAGTTTATTCTTTATGGAGTTAAAAAGTGCCGCTGTACTTCCTGTAGGGAAGTCTGTTCTTCCATAACTTGCCGCAAATAAAGTATCACCGCTAAACAAAACTCCATTTTCCTCTATATAAAAGCAAACGCTTCCGCATGTATGACCCGGAGTAGCAATAACCTTAATCTTCAACCCTGCATACTCAAGCACATCACCATCATTAACCAATCTGTCTGCTTTTAGAATAAATGACGAACCAAACATCGAAGACAAATTCACTCTTGGATCAGTAAGAACTTTTTCCTCAGCAGCTGATGCAATAATAGGGATATCATACTCCTTCTTGATTTCTTTAGCTGCACCAATGTGATCCCAATGTCCGTGTGTAAGAAGAATCGCAACCGGTTTGTAATTATTTTCATGAATCCTCAAATTGATAAGTCTCGCATTGTCGCCGGGATCTACAATAAAACATTCTTTTGTATCAGCATTGGCGCACAGATAACAGTTTTCAACAATTTCTCCAACTCTCATCTGCACAATATTAATCTTAGCCATTCTATCCTCCATTCAGTTAATTATCCAGTTCTGTTTATTGGTCATCTTTTTGAGTCATTTTTTCGGGCATTTTCCAGATTATCCAACATATATTCCGCAATTATTACCCGTACTCTCATGTTTTAATCATCAGCCTGTTGTTCTCTCGATATCGATGATACTGTCTATCTGTTTTATCTTATCAATAAGTTTTGAAAGTTCATCGACGCCCTGTATCTGGAACGAAACAGAAATCGACGCTGTTCCCGTCTTACTGATTCTGCAGTTAAGACTAGTAATATCTATATCTTTTTCCGTAAATACCTTAGAAACATCTGCCAGAATACCAATTCTGTTCTCAGAGTAAATAATAATTTCTGCAAGATATTTCTCATTCTCTTCATTTTCTTTCTTGGCCCAGGTTGCCTCAATAAGTCTTGCTCTGTCAATATCAGGAAGATTCATAATATTGACGCAGTCTGTTCTGTGAATAGAAACGCCCCTTCCTCTTGTGACAAATCCGATAATCTCATCTCCCGGAAGAGGACTGCAGCACTTAGAAAATCTAACTGCAACGTCATCCATTCCCTCGACAACAATGCCGCTCTTAAATGAATTCTTTGAAGGCTTATTTTTATTTGCCTCCTCTATATTTTCAATAACACTCTGGTCCGTTACAACCTTTTTATTTACCTTATCGTACTCCTCAATAAGTTTGTTTACAATCTGACCTTCCTTGAGTCCGCCATGTCCTATAGTGGCAAGTAATGTATTCCAGTCTTTGAATCCATATTTAAGCATTACTTTTTCAATGAATTCAGGCTTAATCAGATCAGGAAGACTTACCGACTTTGTCTTACAATACTTTTCAAGAAGTTCTTTTCCCTTGATAATATTATCCTCTTTTGAGAGTTGCTTAAACCACTGATTAATCTTATTCTTTGCCTGAGTACTCTTGACTATTTTCAGCCAGTCCATACTTGGCCCACGGGAATTCTGAGATGTTATAATCTCAATTCTGTCGCCATTTTGAAGCTTATAGTCAATATTTACCATCTTGCCGTTTACTCTGGCACCAACCATTCTGTTACCAACGGCGCTGTGAATACTGTATGCAAAATCAATAGGTGTGGAACCTGTCGGAAGGTTCTTAACATCTCCGTTAGGCGTAAAACAGTAAACATTTTCCGAGAAAAGATTAAGGTCGTCCTTCAAGAGATTGAGAAATTCCTTATTATCAGACATGTCTCGCTGCCACTCAAGAATCTGACGAAGCCAACTTAATTTCTGCTCTTCATTGTTTCCATCTCCGGAAATGTTCTCTTTGTATTTCCAGTGTGCCGCGATACCGTACTCAGCAGTTCTGTGCATCTCATAAGTTCTTATCTGAATTTCAAAAGGCATTCCGTTTGGTCCGATAAGAGTCGTGTGAAGCGACTGATACATATTGGGTTTTGGCATCGCTATATAATCTTTAAATCTACCCGGAACCGGTGTATATTTTTCATGAATAACACCCAGTGCTCCGTAACACTCCATTACAGAATCAACAATAATTCTTACTGCAAAGACATCATATATCTGGTCAAATGTCTTATGCTGATTAATCATTTTCTTATAAATACTGAAATAATGCTTTACTCTTCCGTCGATAGTTGCCTTGATTCCTGCTTTTTCTATATGACCGCTCACTTCATCTATAAGTGAAGCAATAAACTCTTCTCTGTGCTCAAGTCTCTCATGGACTTTGTCAACAAGTTCCTGATATTTCTCAGGCTCAAGGTATCTGAGTGCAAGATCATCTAACTCTATCTTAATCTTTGAAATACCGAGTCTGTTAGCAATTGGAGAATAAATATCCATAGTCTCCCTTGCTTTTTCTCTCTGCTTCTCAGGTTTCATGAACTGCAAAGTTCTCATATTATGAAGTCTGTCCGCAAGTTTGATAAGGATAACTCTTATATCCTTAGCCATTGCTAAAAACATCTTTCTAAGATTTTCTGCCTGCTCCTCAACTTTATCAGAATCATAATTGAGTTTTGTAAGTTTAGTAACACCGTCAACTAACTCTGTGACTTCGACTCCAAACTCTTCTATCATTCTCTCCTTTGTCACATATGTATCTTCCAATACATCGTGCAGAAGACCGGCTATAATAGTCTCTTTGTCAAGTTCCAATTCCGCCAGAATAATTGCAGTATGAAGTGGATGAATAATGTATGGTTCACCTGATTTTCTAAGCTGGTCTCCATGGGCAGTACGAGCCATCTTATATGCTTTATCAATCTGAGAAACATCTCCTGACGGATGATATTTCTTGATTGTGGCAATAAGAATATCATAAAGTTCCTCCGGACCTCTGGTATCCTGAGGCTTAGGAGTGACTCCGTGTTTTTCTATTTTCGTATCCAATTTATGATTTTCGCTCATATCTCATCATCTCCATATCATTTATCAAATGTATAACTCACAAAGAAATCTAAATCTTCTGTTTCTCTTCATATTTTCATACTTTTTAAACAAAAGCAAAAATTACTTTTTTTACAGGATTGTCATGAATAAACGTAAATAATTATGCCCCCTCATATCTAATGATCGATTCAACTCTGTAACCTTTAAGTTTATCTCTTCCATTTAATCCTTCTAATTCGATAAGGAAAACGCAACCGACAACTTCGCCTCCCAGCTCTTCGATTAGCTGTATCGAAGCACCTATTGTTCCACCTGTTGCAATTAAATCATCAATTATTACAACTTTTTGTCCGGGCTTAATGGAATCAACATGCATCTCTATTTCCGCCGTACCATACTCCAATTCATACTTCTTGCCAATTGTTTTGCCAGGAAGTTTACCTTTCTTTCTCACAAGAACAAATGGTTTGTTAAACTTATATGCAAGTGGCGCTCCAAATATGAATCCTCGCGACTCAAGACCTGCAATAACATCAAATTCCATATTTTCCAATATTTTTGAATACTCTTCAATTGCAAGTTTAAAACCGTCAGCATCACCAATTACTGTTGTGATATCTCTGAAAATAATGCCTTTTTCAGGGAAATCAGGTATTGCTCTGACATACTCTTCGATTTTTTTCATTTCTTCCTCCTAAGGTATAAGACTAATATTATCTATAATTCTCAAATATTTTTAAAATAATTATAAATAAATAAATTAATTAATTAATTAAACTTAATAATCAAACTAAATGGTTTAACTAAATAATTGAACAAAAACATTTTTTTACATATATATAATA
>JAILRH010000045.1 GCA_024698345.1 Lachnospiraceae bacterium
ATGATGACGATCTTGATGACGATTTTGGAGAAGAAGGTTTTTATATCTTCTAAATCTGCATCGTCTGTTTGCCACGCCCACAAATATGTGGGCGTTTTTCTTTTCATGAGAGCGCCGAAGGCGGTCTTTCCTATAAAGCAAAAAAAGAACATCAAACGATGTTCTTTTTGACAGGGGCACTAGGAATCGAACCCAGCTCTGGAGTTTTGGAGACTCTTATTCTACCGATGAACTATGCCCCTAAATATGAAGTGCTTATCGCTAAGCACTAGATATTTATACCATATTCGAAAACTATTGTCAACAAAAACAACTCATTATTTTTCAAAAAAAGTAACTATTCAGCCTTTCAGCAATGCCAGCTCGAATCCAGCAAAGCTGCTAAGCTTTCGTGATTTTCATCCTTCGGATATCAAATCACTTTCGTTCGCAACAAAAAAATACAGTTATACTCTCAAACTCAGAAGTTCATTCAAATTCTCAACACCAACTACTGTAATTCCTGAGACATCGTCCAATGCATCCATAGATACCTTAGGCATTATGCATTTTTTAAATCCAAGCTTTTTAGCCTCACTCACTCTTTGAGCTGTCATAGATACAGATCTTATCTCTCCTGAAAGGCCTACCTCACCAAATACAATGGTGTCCGCTGCAATTGGTTTATTATTATAGCTGGACAGTATTGCAAGAACTACCGCCAGATCAAGTGCCGGCTCTTGTACTTTCATACCGCCTACTATATTGACATAAGCGTCACAATCTCCCAATGATACACCAAGTCTCTTTTCTATGACTGCCATAAGAAGATTGACTCTGTTGTAGTCAATTCCTGCTGAAGTTCTTCTAGGCATACCAAAATTCGTTCTGGATATAAGTGCCTGAGTCTCAACAAGTATAGGTCTCGTACCTTCTATCAGACACGCAACAACTGAACCCGACGCACCTTCAGGTCTTCCCTCAAGAAGATATTCTGACGGATTAAGTACCTGTCTTAGTCCAACCTGTTGCATCTCAAATACACCTATCTCGTTGGTAGAGCCAAATCTGTTCTTTACTCCACGCACAATACGATAAGTGGCATGTCTGTCTCCCTCAAAATATATAACTGTATCTACCATGTGCTCTAGCATTCTTGGACCTGCTACAACGCCTTCTTTTGTTACATGTCCTACAATAAATATAGGAACTGCAAGCCCCTTTGCCAGATGCATCAGTGCATTTGTTGACTCTCTAACCTGACCGACAGATCCCGGTGCAGAATCAACATCCTCTCTAAACATAGTCTGAATAGAATCAATGATAACAAGTTGAGGCGGATCATTTTTAATTACATTCTCAATTACGTCAAGATTCGTCTCGCACAATAACTTCAGGTTATCAGTGAACTCTCCTATTCTGTTTGCTCTTATTTTAATTTGTTTTAAAGATTCCTCACCGGAAATGTACAAAACATTCTTTCCGGTTGATGATATATTTCTACATACCTGCAAAAGCAATGTGGACTTTCCTATTCCGGGATCTCCCCCTACTAACATCAAAGCGCCTGGGACGATACCGCCACCAAGCACTCTGTCTAGTTCTGAAAATCCTGTAGCCATTCGCTCTTCGCTTGTTGTGTCAATCTGCCCTAAAGTAACAGGAGTTCTCTCCTCTATAGTCTTTATGACATCTTTTCCGCTCCTTGTTTTAACTGTCGGAGCCTCAACAAAACTATTCCACTCTTTGCAGCCGGGACACTGTCCCAACCACTTTGCAGACTCAAAGCCACATTCCTTACAGTAATATACAATTGATGATTTTTTTGCCATATTAGATAGCTACTACCTTGATATGTGTAGGTGCAATCTCATCTGCCTCTACATTGATAGTACACTTTCCTCCTAAGTTAGTTTTTACCTTGCCTGCTGTCTTTGTTCCAATAAACACTTCATACTCACGCTCTGCTTCAAGCTCAAGAGTAATCTGGGACGGTCCCATTCCCTCTACGAAGAAATCAGCGCTGTCTGCTGTTGCTTTGAATGCATTTACAGCTGTTCCCGGTGTTGACTCGTATACAAATAATCCATTGCGCTCAAGTTTAGTAATCTCGTTGAATGTCTTTACTTTGTATAAATCTCCGTCCACCTCAAAATCTGATAACTTTGTTTTTTCAGTTAATTTATAATTTCCAAAACTGATTGATCCGTCCGCTTCTTTTTTGATTAACTCTTCAATTACCGCCATTTTATCCTCCTAATGCATAGTCACAGATGAATTAAATCACAAACAAATTCATCTGCGTGTCTTTGTATTTTTATATATCTACTTTATCACAAAATGTCTAATATTTGTTATTAATTTTTTGTTAATATTACAACTTTTTTATCTTTCACGGAAACAGTAACAGAATCTCCCTCTTTTACTGTACCGGCAAGCATTGCTTCCGCAAGTTCATCTTCAATCTTACTCTGAATCCATCGCCTGAGAGGTCGTGCACCGAATTTCTTATCATAACTTTCCTCTGCAATGAAGTTCTTAAGGTTTGTCGTGAACTTAAGCTTAATATCAAGCTGTTTGAGTGCTCTGTTTGTAAGTTCCTTGAGCATTATATCCACAATCTTTCTTATATCTTCTTTATTCAATGCATGGAATACTATCATGTCATCAATTCTATTGAGGAATTCAGGTTTGAACATCTTCTTTACTTCCTCAAGAACAGCATTCTTCATAGTCTCATAGTCTGCCTTCTCATCATCAGCACTTCCAAATCCCAGTTTCTTTGGATCCATTATCCTTCCGGCACCGGCATTACTTGTCATAATTACTATAGCATTCTTGAAGCTGACTTTTCTCCCCTTAGAGTCAGTAATATGACCGTCATCAAGAACCTGCAATAAAATATTGAACACATCCGGATGAGCTTTTTCCACTTCATCAAAAAGTACCAGAGAATATGGATTACGTCTGATTTTCTCACTGAGCTGACCGCCATCTTCAAATCCGACATATCCCGGAGGTGATCCTATAAGTTTAGACACGCTGTGTTTCTCCATAAACTCAGACATGTCAACTCTAATTATGGAATTCTCACTTCCAAACACAGCCTCTGCCAATGCCTTTGATAACTCTGTCTTTCCCACACCTGTAGGTCCTAAAAACAGGAACGAGCCGATAGGTCTGTTAGGATTCTTGAGTCCAACCCTTCCTCTTCTGACCGCCTTTGACACTGCTTTTACAGCTTCTTCCTGTCCCACAACTCTCTTGTGAAGTTCACTCTCAAGTTTCATCAATCTGTCTGCCTCAGTCTTTGCAAGTCTGTTAAGCGGAATCTTGGTCCACATTGACACAACTTCTGCAATTTCTTTTTCTGTGACAACAGGTTTCTTTTTATCTTTTTCGCTCTCCCAACGTTTTGATGCTCTCTCATATTTTTTCTCAGCAGCATCTAATGCTTTTTTCGCTTCCACACCTCTGACAAAATTACTCTTCTTTATTGCATTCTCAAGTTCAATGAGATAAAACTCTGTCTCTTCTTTTAACTTCGTCAGACTGTCAGGCTGTGACTTTGTTCCAAGTTTCACCTTAGAACATGCCTCATCAATAAGGTCTATTGCCTTGTCCGGCAAGTATCTGTCATTAATATATCTTGCTGCCATTTCTACCGCCACAGAGATAGTCTCATCCAAAATTGTAACACCATGATATTCTTCATAGGTAGTTTTTAATCCATTTAAAATCTCTATGGTTTCTGCCTCCGTAGGCTCCTCAACCATCACAGGCTGGAACCTTCTCTCTAAAGCAGCGTCCTTTTCTATATATTTTCTGTACTCATCAATAGTTGTTGCACCGATAACCTGAAGCTGTCCTCTTGCCAAAGAAGGCTTCAAAATATTGGATGCATCCATAGAGCCTTCTGCTCCTCCGGCACCAATAATTGTGTGAATCTCGTCAATAAATAATATAACATTTCCATCAGATTCCACTTCATCAATGATTCTCTTGATACGTTCTTCGAACTCGCCTCTGTACTTTGAACCTGCAACAGTTCCTGTAAGATCCAGATTAACAAGCCTCTTGCCCTTTAAGCTATCCGGCACATCATCTTTAGCCATTTTTGTGGCTATAGCCTCAATAATCGCAGTCTTACCAACTCCCGGTTCTCCTATAAGACATGGATTATTCTTATTTCTTCTGCTTATAATCTGAATAACTCTGTTAATCTCATCCTCACGTCCGACAACCGGATCCAAATCTCCAAATTTTGCTGCAACAGTGAGATCTCTTGAAAACCTATCTAATACAGGTGTGTTGGTATATTCTGTATTTCTCGGATTATTATCCCTGATAAATTCTCTTATTTCTGATTTATCTCTTCCCATAAGTCTTAGAATCTCTTTGCACATTCTCTTTATATCAACATTGAGATGTGAAATAATCTGATGCGCCTGACACTCCTCGTCTGCAATAATTGATAACAGAATCTGTTCTGTTCCAACTTTCTCAAATCCCTGTCTCTTTGCAATAAGTATTGCATCTTCGAGTATGCTGTTGCTTCTGTAAGTAAATTCCGGGTTATTTTTTCTTTTTTCATGCATATTCTTGGATATGTCACCAAGAATAGTATCACCACTGATTTCTTCTGCGACAACTTTATAAATAATTCCATGATTTCCAAGTACATTGAACGCAACGCTGTCCACAACCTTACACAATCCAAGTAATATGTGCTCAGATCCAATGAAACCTATTTTCATCTTGATTGCAGCTTCTTTTGCGTATTCTAATACGTCATTCGCCTGCTGCGTATATCTGTTATCCATGTTCTCACTCCTTTTTTATTAATTAGTCATAATTCATAGCCATGCGAAAACATCTGACTAATACTTTTTAGTTCAAGCTCCCTTATATAAATTATATAGGTTATAGTTATAGTTATAGCTCATACATATCATATATTCCGTCTAGAATATTATGTGCCTCTTCCCTAGAAACATTCTTGCATATGGCTTTTGCCACAATAACCGCCAATTCGTCAGACATTTCTTTCATTGCAGCTATCTTATCAATATCTATAGCAACCATTGCACCATGGCGTCTGTCCAATTTGACAAAACCATCCTGTTTTAAAACAGAATATGCCTTGTTTACTGTGTGCATATTGATTCCTATCTCTTCTGCCAGTTGCCTGACCGAAGGCAGAGTTTCTCCCTCGTGCAACCTGTTTGAAGCAATAGAGAATATTATCTGATTTCTTAATTGCATATAGATAGCTTCATCACTGTTAAAATCAATCTCTATAAGCATATTCTCACCATCCTTTTATGATTCAGAACCAATTCAATGCCCGCTCTTTCACATATTACATTTATCTGATAGTTGTTCTATATTCAGTATAACAAATACACTTTTAAAGTCAACAAAAACAGCCGCAATAAAGTACTAATAATATAAGTTTAACAGGTGCTAACAATGTCAGCACCTGTTACTTATATTTCACTATATAAATGTAAATCCATCATCATCTTCGTCATCGTTATCATTGTCCGGGAAAGCTGTGTTTAGAATCTCCTTTACAGATTCATCACTGAGTCTTTCTTCCTCTTCATGAGTTGTGGACATTTCTTTCATAACCTGACCCGATAAGTCAATCTCATCTTTTCCTAACTCAAACTTTGGTAATTTTGTTGTTTTGCTCTCCATTATTACAAAATCATCATCATCCTCAACAAGTTTGAATAATTCATCATCATCGTCGTCATCATCGTCAATAACTAACTCTACATCATCGTCATCAGCTATAAAATCATACTTTTTAGAATCTTTCTTTTCATTCTTTTTGTTCTGATTCTGCTCTGCTTTTTCTTCTTTTGCCTGTCTCTTACTTACTTTCTTTGCTTCTTTCTTTGCTCTTGCAGCCTCTTTTTTGTCTACGTAATCATCTTCATAGTCATCGTCGTCTTCAAGAACTTTTTTAGTTTTTAAAGCAAGCAGTAAGTTAAGACAAATAAAGAATAGTATTACAACTGCAACTGCAAGTCCACCAATAATCTTCCACTTTGTGCTGTTACTGTCATTCAGTTTCTGAACAAGTTCATTGTTCTTGAGCTGAAGATTATTTACTTTCTCTCTCTGAGCTTCAACTAAGTTTGCTGCAGCTGTATCGATGATATATCTCTGGAAACATTTCTCTATATCATCATAGCAATAAAGTGAAGTATCTCCATTCCAGTTCATGGCATAAACAAGATATAACTTATTCTCTTCATTCAAAACCCAAGCCTTTACATTCTCACCGCACATATCAATAGTTGTCTGATCATATCCGCTAAGAACGCTGTCAGGAGTATACATATCTACAATCGTATACATTCTACTCTTAATGTATATATTGTTCATAGGGTAAAATCTGTCATTTTCTTCATCATAGATGTAGAAGCCTTCTTCGTATTTTACCTCTGCTGCCTCTTTATTCTCTTCATTTGCCTCTTCCGTAGATTCCTCTGTCACCTCTTCTTCATCCTGTGAAGTCTCATTTGCTCCATCAACAGGAATAAGCCACACGGCAGTAACATTCTTTGCAACTCCTGTTATAGATGCAAATGTCTTTCCCTGATATTCAAACTTTGTCTTGTTGAATCCTTCAGGAATAACAGATGATTTGAACTTAGACGCAATTGCCATTGTAGTTCCGTCTACATCAACTTTTACAGCATTTTTGGATACTTTTGACTTGCTTCCTTCCGAATCATTATCGTCTGAATCCGCATCTTCACTATCTGCATTTTCCTCATCTTCATTTTCAGGAGCCTCGTATGTAGCCTCCTCATCTTCCGTAAGCCTCTTAGTCAAAAGAATATATGTCTTCTTTGTTCCATCTGCTGCTTTAACATATACATATGTCTTATTATCACCAACATCGAGAAGTGCCCACTCAACTTTGTATGTCGCACTGTCCTCTGTTGTTGTAGCGTCTACAACAAGTTCTTTTACATTGTTCATTACCGTAACATTATACTCGGTAACATCTGCCGAAAACTTAGGCGATAACTGAACTGCTGTTGTTTTTCCGTCTTCATCTTTAGCCTGAACTTTTAATGCCGAAAGTGTTGCTTCATCAGCTTTTACTATATTGATTCCAACACAACTGACTGCAAAAAATGCAATCACACATAAAACTAATGAATATAATTTTTTCATCACATTACTCCTTTTTTCTCTGTAACATAGCTAAATGCATATCCTGCAGTAGCAAACTGACACAACTTATTATTAGGCTTCATCAATTGCTTTACCGATATCATTTCTCATATATTTATTATCGAAATCGATCAGCTTTGTAGCTTCATAAGCATTTGCTCTGGCTTCCTTCAAGTCACTTCCCTTTGCAGTAACTCCAAGTACTCTTCCGCCGTTTGTCAAAATCTTATCCCCATCAAATTTTGTACCCGCATGGAATACATAATAACCTTCTTTATTCTTGAAATTATCAAGTCCTTTGATTTCAAATCCCTTATCGTACTTTTCAGGATATCCGTCACTTGCAAGTACTACACATACTGCAGCATTGTCCTCAAACTGAAGATCAATCTGGTCTAATGTCCCATCCACACAAGCTTCAAAAACATCAATAATATCATTCTTCATTCTTGGAAGTACAACCTGTGCCTCAGGATCTCCAAATCTTGCATTGTACTCAAGAACCTTTGGTCCATCCTGTGTGAGCATCAATCCAAAGAAGATTATACCTTTAAATGGCCTTCCCTCTGATTTCATTGCATCAACAGTTGCCTGATAAATATATTTTTTACAGAATTCATCTACTTCTTCTGTGTAGAATGGACTTGGTGAGAATGTTCCCATTCCTCCTGTATTAAGACCCTGATCACCGTCTTTTGCTCTCTTATGATCCTGAGCAGAGGTCATAATCTTAATAGTCTTTCCGTCTACAAATGAAAGTACTGACACTTCACGTCCAACCATGAACTCTTCAACAACAATCTTGTCTCCCGCAGAACCAAACTGCTTATCGAGCATAAGAGTCTTAACGCCCTGAATAGCTTCTTCTCTCGTGTTACAGATAAGTACACCCTTACCGAGTGCCAATCCGTCTGCCTTAAGAACTATAGGCATCTTTGCAGTCTCAAGATAAGCAAGTGCTGCTTCAGGTGAACTGAAGTTTTCGTAAGAAGCAGTTGGAATGTTATACTTTTTCATAAGATCCTTTGAAAAAGCTTTTGAGCCTTCAAGTATTGCTGCTGCCTTGTTTGGTCCGAAAACTCTGAGACCTTTTTCATTGAATACATCAACAATACCACCAACCAAAGGATCGTCCATTCCAATAACAGTAAGATCTATTTCCTTTTCCATTGCAAAATCTGCAAGTTTGTCAAACTCCATTGCTCCGATTGAAACACACTCAGCATATTCAGCTATTCCAGCATTTCCCGGTGCACAGTAAATCTTGTCCACTTTGTCACTCTTTGCTACAGCGTAAGCGATTGCATGCTCACGTCCGCCGCTTCCAACAATAAGAACCTTCATCTTAAACCTCTCTTATATTATTATTTCTTCAATCTGACGTGTATATTCAGATATTAATATTGATAACGACTACTTAATAATACCGTTTGCTATATCATTTATAGCCTTTGGAAGTATTATCCACTCTGCCTGTTCCATCACGCGTTTCTGAAGTACTTCAGGTGTATCTCCATCCTGAACTTCCACAGCCTTTTGGAAAATAATAGGACCCGTATCAGTTCCCTCATCCACAAAATGCACTGTAGCTCCGGTAACTTTTACACCTCTCTTCAGCGCTTCTTCATGAACCTTAAGTCCATAAAAACCGTCTCCGCAAAATGACGGAATCAATGACGGATGGATATTTATTATTTTTCTGGCATACTTTCTTGTGAGTTCGGCAGGAAGCACTACTAAAAATCCTGCAAGAACAATAAGATCAAGATTGTATCCATCTATTGTATCCATTAATGCTTTGTTGAAGTCATCTCTGTTCTCATAATCCTTAGGTGAAACACAGACAGCTTCAATATTGTTATTCTTTGCTCTCTCAAGTGCATAAGCATCCTTCTTGTTGCTGATTACAACTTCTATTTCAGCATTTGTAATCTTTCCTGCTGCAATCGCGTCTATGATTGCCTGAAGGTTTGTTCCTCCACCTGAAACCAACACGCCAACTCTAAGCATATTATCTCCTTTTATATCAACCTTCGCCTAATCAATTCTTCTAAACTAATCAATTCTTCTATATAAATCAACTAAATCAACTTATCTGCCAAATCAACTTATACTAAATCAATTCCTTTTTCACCGGCTTCAATCTTACCTACTACATAACATGGTTCACCTGCAGCTTTGATTGCTTCCATTGTCTTATCTGCGTCTGCAGCATCAACTACAACCATCATACCGATACCCATGTTGTATGTGTTGTACATCATATCCTCTGCGATATCTCCGTCTTTTGCAAGTTTCTTGAAGATAGCAGGAACTTCGTAACTGTCTTTTTTGATAACAGCCTTAACTCCTTCAGGAAGCATTCTTGGAATATTTTCAAAGAATCCACCACCTGTGATATGGCTGCAGCCCTTAACAACAACTCCCGCATCCTTAACACTCTTTAATGCCTTAACATAAATCTTTGTTGGAGCCAAAAGAGCTTCTCCAAGAGTAGTTCCAAGTTCTTCGTAATATGTATCCATAGCTTCTTTTGAAGTTGTGTCAAACACTTTTCTTACAAGGGAGAAACCATTACTGTGAATTCCTGTTGAAGCAATACCAACAACTACATCTCCAGGTTTGATATTCTCTCCTGTTATGAGTTCTTTTTTCTCAACTACACCAACTGCAAATCCGGCAAGATCAAATTCATCAACAGGCATAAGTCCAGGATGCTCTGCTGTCTCACCACCAACTAATGCAGCTCCAGCCTGCTTACATCCCTCTGCCACACCACTTACGATGGTAGCAATTCTCTCAGGATAATTCTTTCCGCAAGCTATATAATCAAGGAAGAAAAGCGGTTCTCCACCTGAGCAGGCAATATCATTTACACACATTGCAACACAGTCAATTCCGATTGTGTCATATTTATTCATAGTAAATGCCAACTGAACCTTTGTACCACATCCGTCTGTTCCTGAAAGTAATACAGGCTCTTCCATATCTTTGATAGATGCAAGACTGAATGCGCCTGCAAATCCACCGATTCCACCGAGAACCTCAGGTCTCATTGTGCTCTTTACATGCTCTTTCATGAGCTTTACTGATTCATACCCTGCTTCAATGTCAACTCCGGCTTTCTTGTAATCCATAAATAATCTCCTTTTCTACTGTGTTTGGCTCTCACTCTAACAATAATTATAATAATTATTATTTAGAGTAATTCTTATAACCAACTTCCTGTAACTTTTTATCCTTAGCAACAACCTGTTCTTTAAGTGTTGCAGAATAAGCTTTTAATTTATCTAAAATAGTATTGTCTGATGTTGCAAGAATCTTAGCTGCAAGTAAACCTGCATTTGCTCCACCGTTAATAGCAACTGTTGCAACAGGAATACCTGAAGGCATCTGAACTATAGAATAGAGTGAATCTCTTCCTCCAAGTGAAGTTGTGTGCATAGGAATTCCGATTACAGGCATTGGGAAAATTGCTGCGCACATACCCGGAAGGTGTGCTGCCATTCCTGCTCCCGCAATAATAACTTTGAATCCCTTATCCTCAGCTGTCTTTGCATACTCAAAGAAAACATCAGGTTCTCTGTGTGCAGAGATAATTGTCATTTCATAATCAATACCAAGTTCCTCTAAGATGTCAGCCGCTTTGCTCATTACAGGCATATCTGAATCGCTGCCCATTACAATACCAACTTTTGCCATTTTATTTCTCCTTTTGACGTTTTTTAACATAGCCATTGTAACCTTTTTAGTTATCAGAGTCAATGACCGTCTAGTGCATCATTTAATTTTTCTGTTCCGCGAAGGACAAATTTACCATCTTTGATAATATCAATCTCCCATCCTTCTCTTGTGACAACGGTAATATCTCCCAATTCTTCATAAGGAATAGTGATATCTGTGTGACAGTTGAAGTAGGCTTTCGATACATCCTCTTTTCGATTAAGAGTAATGGAATTATCTTTTGCTACAATTTCCTTTCCGTCAGGATTATATGTCTTAACATCTTCTTCCCAACTGTAGCATGTATCACCCACTGCAAAATGCGGTCCCATCTTTTCTACTATTAAAATAGGAAGTTTGTACAATATGTCATATTTCTTTGCCAACATATATGCATCTGTATTTGTTCCTATTGCAAACTCTCCAATTGGAAGGAACTCATGGTTGAACATGATGTTTTCTTTTATATATTTTTTATTTTCTTCTTCACTATCAAAATTCTTACACGTATATTTCTTAATCTTTCCTTCTTCAAAAGTCAGTTCAAGATCTTTGAAGTTAAGTCCATTAAGATATACAGAAGAGACATGAAGAACTCCGTTTGTTCCCTCAAGTTTTGGAGACGTAAAAACTTCTCCGAGCGGAATATTTACATCTGCAAGACAATTTTCAAAATTAGTTTCATCCATTGGATTCTGCATTTCGTTCATGGCAACATTTATATATGTCTTATTATCACCACGGCCGGTCACCCTTACATACTCAGCCTTATCAAGAGTCTGAATAAGTTTCTGCTGAATGCCGCCGTACATTCTCTGATCGAGAGTATTTATCTTTGCAACTTCTTCAAAAATCTCAGGATAATTATCTCCAATCTCCGGAATAGGAAATGCGATTATTGTGAAACTTCTCTCTTCTTCTTTTATATAATTACTTACTATCTGACTGTATTCATTAGAAAATTCAACTTTAAGTTTTCTCTGTTCATCAGAAAGGCGAAGTGCTTTTTCACATTTTTCAGGTTCAAAAGGATCCTCTCCAAACACTTCAATAACAGCAGGTCCTGCATACATTGAAGCCATTTCCTTATACTCTTCAAATGAAGTTTTTGTCACTTCAAGCATTCTGTTTACATATCCCTTGTCAAAGTAGAGCGCATCATCAAATTTGTGATCAAACTCATACTGTCTGTTGAAGGATGTTGAATTAACCATTCTTCTTCTGATAATAGGTGTAAGACCCATCTTTGCAAAATTGTCGATGGCTGCTCTGACAATTCGCTCGAAACCAATATTATATCTGATTTCAACTGTTTTCTTCTTTGAGATATCTTTTCCGGTATTTATAAATCCCAGTCTGTATCCTTCTGTGTATACGGAAGCAAGTCTGTCTATCTCTTCCTGAGGAAGGGTATTGAGATATGCTGCTGCACCAATCTCGTTAAGACCAATGTACTGTCCGTACATGTAAAGATAACGCAGATCTGACAAATTACTTTCCATCACAAGTTTTGTGGCACAACAAAACTCCGGATTAACCATTTCGTAAATGCTGTCCTTCAAAAATACTTCTGTATAATCTTTTTTGAACCAGTAAATATGATTCTTTATTGAATCATAAGTTACATCTTCTTCATTTTCAAAAACATAGTATATTTCCAAAAACAGTTCACAATATAACGTGATATACAACTTTCTCTGACTGAAAGCACAAGGAATCATCTGTCTCATCATCACATATAATGAAGACAAAACAGGTCCAAGTTCATCTCCCATCAGTTTTGCTGCATATGTCGGATTTGCAAATGTCTTTTCATAATTATCCGGCATTAATCCGTCAAACAACATTGCATTCTGTTCTTTTAACTGTTCCATATTGAATGTCTGAATACTTTTTGACTCCACAATATCAAACAATCTTTTAATATCTGAAATAAAAGCGGCCGTCTCATCGAAAAAACTTCCGAACGGTTCTTTCACAACATGTTCGTAGGGTATTGAAAGAATCCTTTCCATGGCAAGATTGAATCTGTCTTCAATCTCTTTATTTTCTTCTTTAAAAATATCTGTATTATCCACTGTATACTCCACCTGTTATTTCATACACTCTCTCCCTA
>JAILRH010000143.1 GCA_024698345.1 Lachnospiraceae bacterium
GTTATAGTTTATTTCCTGTTAGAATTAACTTATGTAAAAAAACAACTGTTATAATATTATATTATAAAAAAATTGATAAAAAATTGCTTTGCTTTTTAAAATGTATCCTATTTAGGAATCCGACTCGAATCGCTTTCTTCTTGGAGATTCCTAAATACATTGTATCGCGCAATTGATTGTGTCATAATCAAAAAATATATTGACATGTGTACTGACAAATGGTATAACAACACATGTATTAAAAATTAACTCTTATTAAGAGATGGCGGAGATACAAGGATCGATGAAGCCACGGCAACCCCCGATGAGGAAGGTGCCCACCCGAGCAGCGAGAGCTGATCAATAAGAGGATTTGATAACCTTGAATTCAAGTCCACGCAGTGGGCTATTTTTTTTATTCAAAATGTATACTTTATGAAACGGTCATACGCAGTTTTCAGAATCCTCTATCGCATTAAGCAAATGTTTTCTTAAAACATTGAATCAAGTATATAGTTTTTCTGAAATAATAATAATGATACGAAGTCAAATTTTAAGGATTTCAACTCCTTAAAATTTAGTTCCTCTGAACGAGTTTTCATCAAGAAAACTCGTGAATAGGAACGGACGAGTTATCATTATTATTATGAAGTTAAAAACTAGTACTTGATGAACAGTTTTAAGAAAACATTTGCTTAATGCGATAGAGTATTCTGAAAACTGCGTATGAACGTTTCAAAAAGTATACTTTGGAAAGAGAACCATTTTTTTAAACTTTACACTATATAGACATTTATGTGCATATAATCTAAAATTATAATCAAGAAGATGCCTTGTGTATTTCAACTTAAGGTGCGGTTGAAATAGTATTCGAAAGGAGAATTTGGTATGAGACGGAAGAAGAAAAAAATATTGAGTATTTTTTTGTGCATGTCAATAATGATTGGAACAATTAATCCCGGCAATAAAGAGGTGTTGGCAGAAGGTATAGATACTATTTTAAGTAATCCTGAAAAAGTGCGTGTGTCGAAAGAGTCAGATAAAACAATTACAACCTGGGATTGTATCTGGCTTGGAAACTACTGGCAGAATGATACAAACGGGGATGGCGTGGCAAATACTGATGATGAAAAGGAACCAATAAAGTGGCGTGTATTACAAGTGTATCAGGAAAAAGCATTTGTAGTGGCAGATAAAATATTGGATATTATGCAGTACAACAAAGTAGCAGGAGATATGTCTTGGGAAGGCTGCACGCTTCGAAGCTGGCTCAATGGATATGGTCCAAACAAAAACGAAGTTGGAATAGATTATTCAGATGATAATTTTCTTGATTTGGCATTTTCTGATGCTGAGCAAACATCAATAAAAACAACCTATGTTCCAAACCAAAGAGAAAGTATGTTATGTGGAGGAAATGATACAAGAGACAAGATTTTTCTGATGTCATTTAATCAAATGCTTACCGGCAGGTACGGTTTTTTTACAGAGGCAGAATATGATGATGAAACAAGAACTGCACTATCTACATTATATGTTGCGTGTGGCGGAAGAGAAGGCAAGCCTCATGCGATAGATGATCCGTATGGTAGTAATTGGTGGACTCGTTCCCCTGGAATTGTTTTTGATGAGGTATCATATATAGCGACCAGAGGTTATGTTTCTATTTGGGGTATTAATGTTGAATATGTTTGCGGTGTGAGACCGGCAATGAATATAGACTTGTCATCAGATCAATGGACTTATGCAGGCATTATAAAATCAGATGGAACAGTTGACGAAAAATATGTCAAAGCGGAGTCGCCAACAACAGTTGAGGAACCGGTAAGTACAACGGCAGCAAATGTTGAAGCGCCAACAACAGTTGAGGAGCCGGTAAGTACAACAGCAGCAAATGTTGAAGCACCAACAACAGTTGAGGAACCGGTAAGTACAACGACAGCAAATGTTGAACCGCCAACAACAGTTGAGGAGCCGGTAAGTACAACGGCAGCAAATGTTGAACCGCCAACAACAGTTGAGGAGCCGGTAAGTACAACAGCAGCAAATGTTGAACCGCCAACAACAGTTGAGGAGCCGGTAAGTACAACAGCAGCAAATGTTGAACCGCCAACAACAGTTGAGGAACCAAGTACTACAACAAATACAACAACTGTAGTTGTAGAACAGACGACTGCTTCGAAGCCAAATGCGACATCCATAAAAAAGATTACAGCTAAGAAGAGAGCGCTTAGATTGAAATGGAGAAAAGTATCAGGTATAGGAGGGTATATAATCAAATATTCAACCAACTGTAATTTTAAGAAAGCAAAAAAAGTTACAACGGTAAAAATTAAAAAATCAATAATAACTTCCATGACTTTAAAAGGATTAAAGAAAAAGAAACTGTATTTTGTAAAGATAAGAACCTATAGAAAGGTAAATGGCAAAATATACTATTCTGAATGGTCTGACATAAAGTGGAAGAAAACAAAATAATATGGTATTATAAAATAATATTAATAACAAATAAAAGACAGAATGATTTTACGAGGATAGAATATAATGGAGAAAAAAAGTGCAGTTACAATTGTAGCATCAATAATGTTTATAATTTGGATTATAATAATAAAGACAGTTGACGTGGCAAAGATTGGACCACAGAATACAGCAGTTGGATTATCACATATCAATAGCGGCATTCACGAATTGTCCGGAGTTAATATGGTTTGGTATGATATCACTGAAGTGCTTGGATTTTTGGCAATTGGAGTTGCAGGAATATTTGCGGTTATTGGACTTGTACAGCTGATAAAGAGAAAAAGTTTGTTTAAAGTTGATGGAGAGATTATTGCTCTTGGTGGCTTGTTTGTAGTAGTTATTGGATTTTATGCACTGTTTGAAAAGGTAATAATTAATTACAGACCTGTTATTATGGAGGGAAGTAATGAGGTCGAAGCTTCATTTCCGTCATCTCACACAATGCTTATTTGCACAGTGATGGGTGGGGTAATGATAGTAATCGGTAAATATATCAAAGATGCAAAAGTGGCAAACATCCTTAGAATTGTATGCGGGATAATGATTCTGATTACCGTATGTGGCAGACTTGTTTCAGGGGTTCACTGGTTCACGGATATTGTGGGAGGAGTTTTTATAAGTGTTGCGCTTGTGGGAGCCTTCAGTATTATAGTTGAAAGAATAAAATCATGACTATAAAAATTTACTATGAAATATGACTTTAAAAATTTACTATGAAATTGTTTACAAAATTCGACTAATTTGATAGATTAGTAGGCATAGCATATTTACAGTTTGCTAAATACAATATTGAGTGAGGAGAAAAGAACTATGTACGAAGACAGAGTAAAAGTTGGCTGGGCAATAGCTTCATTCCTTTTTCCAATTCTTGGAATAATCAAGGGAATTATCGAAAGAAATAGAGGCAATCTCAGCAGCGGTAATACATATATTGCTTTGGGAGTTATTGCATGGGTAATCGGAATTGCTATTAATCTATTTAGATAATTTAGATAGATTATTTAAGCAGTATATCTATGAAATTATTATCATAAGGGGCTGTTGCATTAGTAATTGTTGCAACAGCCCCTTTAGCATTCAATAAAAGGAGAAATTATGTCAAATTTAAAGTTAATATCTTGGAATGTAAATGGAATAAGAGCATGTGTTACAAAGGGTTTTATGGATTACTTTGATAATGTAGATGCTGACATTTTTTGTATACAGGAATCAAAAATGCAGGAAGGACAGCTGGAGTGGGACAGACCAAAATATCATGCATATTGGAATTATGCAGAGAAAAAAGGATACTCCGGTACCGCGATATTTACAAAAAAAGAGCCAATCAGTGTAAGTTATGGTATAGGAATAGAAGAACATGATCATGAGGGCAGAGTTATCACTTTGGAATTTGAAGATTATTATATGGTGACTGTGTACACGCCAAATTCCCAAAATGAATTGAAGAGACTTGATTACAGAATGACTTGGGAGGATGCTTTCAGAGAATATCTGCTTGAACTCGACAAGAAAAAACCGGTTATTGTATGCGGGGATATGAATGTTGCTCACAAAGAAATTGATCTTAAGAATCCTAAGACTAACAGAAAAAATGCAGGATTTACGGATGAAGAGAGAGAAAAGATGACTACACTTCTTGATGCAGGATTTATTGATACGTTCAGATATTTTTATCCGGATAGAGAAGGTATTTATTCCTGGTGGTCATACAGATTCAAGGCGAGAGAAAAGAATTCAGGATGGAGAATTGACTACTTCCTTGTTTCTGAGAGACTAAAAGACAAAATCAAATCTGCTGATATTCATACGGATATTATGGGGTCAGATCACTGCCCTGTCGAATTACAGATAGAAATATGAAACTATTCAGCCATGCACATAAAAGAATAAATATTATGAAAGACTGCTTGCAGGATTTCATATATTTATTTTTTTATGTATTTGGGGAACCCAAATCAGCGAGAAGGAGCAGATTTATCTGCGGATTCGAGCTGTCATTGCTGAAAGGCTGAATAGTTACTATAATTTATCATTTTGAGAATCATATATTCCGATATACTAAACAGATAATTTATCATAATATCATTCTCATGTATATGAACATGTAGTTCAATTAATGAGCAGTACACTAAAGTACTGCTCTATTAAACTTATTAATATTAGCATTCATATCCTTTTTCAGCTAAATCTTCCTCTGAGAACGCTTCACTGATTGGTTGAGCTGCAGGTACCATTGGAAATACCTTGTCATCCTGATCAATCTGACACTCGATAACACATGGGATATTCAACTTGATAGCATCTTTGATAGCTGCTTCAAACTCTTCAGGTGTTGTACACTTGTAAGCCTTTGCACCAAGTCCTTCTGAAACCTTACAGAAATCTACTCCGTCATCAAGGACTGTATTTGAATATCTCTTTCCGTAGAAAAGTGTCTGCCACTGTCTAACCATACCAAGAACATGGTTATTAATTACAATCTGGATAATAGGAATATTGTAACGTGTAGCTGTTGCAATTTCGTTCATGTTCATTCTGAAACATCCATCACCTGCAATGTTTACACATACTTTGTCTTTGTTACCCATCTTGCTTCCGATACATGCTCCAACACCGTATCCCATAGTTCCAAGACCACCTGATGTAATAAGCTGTCTTGGCTCTTTGAACTGATAGAACTGAGCAGCCCACATCTGATGCTGTCCTACGTCAGTAGTAACGATTGCATCACCGTTTGTTACTTTGTATAATGTATCAATTACTGCAGGACCTGTAAGCTTAGTTGTATCCAAAGCTAAAGGATACTTCTCTTTCATGTTCTCGATATAAGCCATCCAATCAGCGTTGTCCTGTCTTGAAATCTTAGCATTCAATCTCTTTAAAATCTCTTTTGCATCACCGATAATACTTGCATCAACCTTAACATTCTTGTTAATTTCTGCAGCATCAATATCGATATGAACAATCTTTGCTTTCTTTGCAAATGCCTTTGCATTACCAACTACACGGTCAGAAAATCTTGCACCAACAACGATAACAAGATCACTTTCAGTAACACCGAAGTTAGATGTCTTTGTTCCATGCATACCAATCATGCCTGTGTAACGAGGATTTGTTCCTTCGATAGCACCTTTACCCATAAGTGAATCACAAACAGGTGCATCTGCCAATTCAACAAATTCTCTGATTTCATCAGCACAGTCTGACGCAATAGCACCACCACCAACAATTACGAATGGTTTCTTTGCTTTGTTAATTAAATCAACAACTACATCAACATCTTCTTCTTTGATTGTATCTGTTACTCTCTCTACCTCAACAGGTGTCTGTGGCACGTACTCTGCTTTGTTTGCTGTAGCATCTTTTGTGATATCTACAAGTACAGGACCTGGTCTTCCTGACTTAGCAATTACAAATGCTTTTCTGAGTGTGTCAGCTAATTCTTCAACATCTTTTACAATGAAGTTATGCTTTGTAATTGGCATTGTAACACCAACGATATCTATCTCCTGGAAAGAATCCTTTCCAAGACCTGATTTTGCAACGTTAGCTGTAATTGCAACGATTGGAATAGAATCCATGTATGCTGTAGCAATACCTGTTACAAGGTTTGTTGCACCCGGTCCTGATGTTGCCATACATACACCAACTTTTCCTGTTGCTCTTGCATATCCGTCTGCAGCATGGGCAGCACCCTGCTCATGTGAAGTAAGAATATGTGTAATCTCATCCTGATGCTTGTATAATGCATCATAAATATTGAGGATTGTTCCTCCCGGGTATCCAAAAATAGTATCAACACCCTGTTCTTTTAAACATTCTACTACGATTTCTGAACCTGTTAACTGCATTTTATATCTCCCCTTTTCGGTTTATTTTTTTATTTCAAGAATAGCTCCTCTGTTTCCGGATGTAACCATAGAAGCATATCTTGCAAGATAACCTGTTGTAACTTTTGGCTCTCTTGGCTGCCATTTTGCACGTCTTGCTTCTAATTCTTCATCTGAAACATCTAAGTCTAATTTCATTTCCGGAATATTAATCTTAATGATATCGCCTTCCTCAACAAGCGCAATTGGTCCACCTACGGCTGCTTCCGGAGAAACATGACCAATCGACGCTCCTCTTGATGCTCCTGAGAAACGTCCGTCAGTGATAAGTGCTACTGATGATCCAAGTCCCATACCTGCAATTGCTGATGTAGGATTGAGCATCTCTCTCATACCAGGGCCACCCTTTGGTCCCTCGTATCTGATAACAACAACATCGCCTGCCACAATCTTTCCACCCTTGATAGCTGCGATTGCATCTTCTTCGCACTCGAAAACTCTTGCAGGTCCTTCATGAACCATCATCTCATCTACTACTGCTGAACGCTTAACAACTGATCCGTCCGGTGCAAGATTTCCTTTTAATACAGCAAGACCTCCTGTCTTGCTGTATGGATTGTCAAGTGGTCTGATAACTTCAGGATTTTTGTTCACACATCCTTTTATATTCTCACCCATTGTGTTTCCTGTTACTGTCAAGCAGTCAAGATTGAGTAATCCAAGATCTGCAAGTTCATTCATAACAGCATACACACCACCTGCTTCGTTGAGGTCTTCCATGTAAGTAGGACCTGCCGGTGCAAGGTGACAAAGGTTAGGTGTCTTTTCGCTAATATCATTTGCAAATGCTATATCAAAATCAAATCCAACCTCATGTGCGATAGCAGGAAGATGAAGCATACTGTTTGTTGAGCATCCAAGCGCCATATCTACAGTAAGTGCATTAAGGATAGCTTCCTTTGTCATGATATCTCTTGGTCTGATATTTTTCTTAACCATCTCCATTACTGCCATACCTGCATGTTTTGCAAGTTTGATTCTCTCAGAGTAAACCGCAGGAATAGTTCCATTACCGGGAAGTCCCATACCAAGCGCCTCTGTAAGACAGTTCATAGAGTTGGCTGTGTACATACCTGAACATGAACCACATGTAGGACATACCTTTGCCTCAAATTCTTTAACGTCGTCTTCTGTCATTGTTCCAGCAGCGTATGAACCAACTGCTTCAAACATACTTGAAAGACTTCTCTTCTGTCCGTGAACGTGACCTGCAAGCATTGGACCACCTGAAACAAATACAGTTGGTACATTTACTCTTGCGGCTGCCATCAGCAATCCCGGAACGTTCTTATCACAGTTTGGAACCATAACCAAAGCATCAAACGCGTGTGCAATAGCCATAGCCTCTGTTGAATCTGCTATAAGATCTCTTGTAACAAGAGAATATTTCATACCGATGTGTCCCATTGCAATACCGTCACAAACAGCAATTGCCGGGAAAACGATTGGTGTACCACCTGCCATGGCAACACCCTGCTTTACAGCATTTACAATCTTGTCAAGGTTCATATGACCCGGAACAATCTCATTATAAGAACTTACAATACCAACCAACGGTCTGCTAAGTTCTTCTTCTGTAAGTCCTAACGCATTAAACAGCGATCTGTGAGGTGCCTGTTGCATCCCCTTAGTAACTGAATCACTCTTCATAATAATTCCTCCTAAATATAGTCATGTATTTTATATACTGATTGATAATTAATTAGTTAAATCCTATCGCAAATACAGTCTCCCATCTCTTTGCATCCGACTAACTGCATTCCTTCAGACATAATATCAATTGTTCTGATATTGTCCTCTAAAACTTTCTGAACTGCAGCTTCTATTGCATCAGCCTCTTTGTCAAGGTCAAATGAATATCTGAGCATCATTGCTGCTGAAAGGATAGTTGCTATCGGATTAGCTTTGTTCTGTCCTGCAATATCAGGAGCTGAACCATGGCTTGGCTCATATAATCCAAACTTACCCGCTCCAAGGCTTGCAGATGAAAGCATTCCGATTGATCCCGTAATCATACTTGCCTCATCTGATAAGATGTCTCCGAACATATTCTCAGTAATAACAACATCAAACTGAGCCGGATCTTTGACAAGCTGCATTGCGCAGTTATCAACAAGCATATGCTCAAGTGTAACTTCCGGATAATCCTTTGCTACTTCTTCAACAATCTTTCTCCATAATCTTGATGAGTCAAGAACGTTTGCTTTATCAACACTTATTACGTGTTTTCTTCTCTTCATTGCAATTTCGAATCCCTTAATGGCGATTCTTCTAATCTCATCTTCTGTATACTTAAGAGTATCGATGGCAGTCATTACACCGTCGATTTCTTCTGTCTTTCTCTCTCCAAAATACAATCCACCTGTAAGTTCTCTTACTATAATCATATCAAAGCCTGCCTCTGCAACGCTTTCTTTAAGTGGACATGCACCATTTAATTCTTTATATAAGTAAGCCGGTCTCAAATTAGCATATAATCCAAGTCCTTTTCTAATTGCAAGAAGTCCTGCCTCAGGTCTCAAATGTGGTGGCAACTGATACCAACTGTCAACTCCGACTCTTCCACCTATTGATCCCATCAACACTGCATCGCTTGATTTTGCTGTCTCAAGTGCTTCATCTGTCAAAGGAACTCCGTGTTTGTCAATTGAAACTCCACCCATATCGACTTCAACATAATTGAAACTGTGTCCAAACTTCTTGCCGACATGATCAAGAACTTTTTGTGCCTGCTCAACTATTTCAGGACCTATGTAATCACCCGGAATAACTGCTACTTTAAAATCCATATCTAGCCCTCTTTTCTACTTATTTGTTCTGACTTACTGCAATAAAAATAACTATAGTAAGCCACATTACTAATTATCTTATCTCATTTCACGTCATATTTCAACCTTTTTTGAGCAAAGCAGACTCAGCAAATTACAAGGTCACAAATAGAAAACGTTAATAACAAAAAGCGAGAAAGAGTATGATCATTACCTCCAAATATGGTCAGTAATTATCATACTCTTTCTCACTTAGCCAATTCTTGATATCTGATTATTTATGATAATAATATTCTTATTAAAAAGCTTTATAGTTCAATTTCTATTAATAAATGTCTTATTCTGCTTTCTCAACTTCAACAATAGCTGATTTCTGCATTGGAATACGGCAATTTTTGTTATTTCCAAATTCCACAATAGCCATATCCTCTGTTACATCTATTACAACACCATAGAATCCGGCTGTTGTAAGGACACTGTCTCCAACCTCAACTGAGTTGACAATTTCCTGTCTTTCTCTCTCCTGCTTCTTCTGCGGTTTCAACATTACAAAGTACATAAAACCAAGAATTATAATTACATAAACAACACCGAGAATAACACTAACCGATCCTGATGCCTGCGCACTCTGGCCGGCAGCTGCGTCTGCAATAATCATTCCTAAATTAAACATCTTTTCCTCCTGATATATATATATGCCTAAAATTAATCAATTTATAAATCAATTAATTATTCTCCTCAAAGCCCGCCAGTTTCTGTGCCTTATACTCTTTGTACCTTCCGGCATCAATAGCGTCTCTGATTTCCTCCATCATTGTATTATAAAAGTATAAATTATGCAACACGCACAATCTCATACCAAGCATTTCTTTTGCTTTTAACAGATGACGAATATATGCTCTGCTGTAATTTCTGCAGGCAGGGCAACCGCATCCCTCTTCAATTGGTTTTGAATCCAATTCATATTTTGCATTGAACAGATTAAGTTTTCCATGATTTGTGTAAACATGTCCATGCCGACCATTTCTGGTAGGGTATACACAGTCAAAGAAATCTATGCCTCTGTCAACAGCCTCCAAAATGTTAGCAGGTGTTCCCACGCCCATAAGATATGTAGGCTTATCCTGTGGCAGATACGGAACTGTGGCATCAATGATTCGATACATATCCTCATGGCTCTCACCTACTGCCAGTCCTCCCAAAGCATATCCGTCAAGATCAAACTTTGCTATCTCTTTTGCATGCTCGATTCTGATATCTTCATATACTCCGCCCTGATTGATTCCAAACAGCATCTGCTGTCTGTTGATAGTATCCTCGAGACTGTTAAGTCTGTTCATTTCATTCTTGCATCTCTCAAGCCATCTGGTTGTTCTCTCAACTGACTGTTTTATATAATCAACCTGAGCAACACTTGAGGGGCACTCATCAAATGCCATGGCTATAGTCGAAGCAAGATTAGACTGAATCTGCATGCTCTCCTCAGGGCCCATAAATATCTTTCTTCCGTCAACATGTGAATTGAAGAATACTCCTTCTTCTTTTATCTTTCTTAGTCCCGCAAGTGAGAACACCTGAAATCCGCCTGAATCGGTAAGTATAGGTTTATCCCAATTCATAAACTTGTGAAGTCCGCCTAACTGCTTAACCACCTTATCTCCGGGTCTAACATGAAGATGATATGTGTTTGACAATTCAATCTGTGTTTTCAACTCTTGCAAGTCAGTTGTGGATACTGCACCCTTGATAGCTGCAGCCGTTCCAACATTCATGAATACCGGAGTCTGAACAACACCGTGTACTGTATGAAATTCTGCTCTTTTAGCTTTTCCGTCTGTTTTTAAAACTTTATACATTCTATCTACCTTTACATTTTATTTGTCAATTAATAATTTAGTATAGTATCACTAAGCACAAGCAACTAGAATTATACACTATAACTATGGCTTCTTCAATATATTAAAGCAACAATTCACTTTATGATGCCGTCATTTCGACCTTCCTAAATTCTTTAAAAATGAGTTCATTTTTTCTGATTGCACATGTTATCAATAATTGTTATACTTATTCTCGATAATATAACGATTATAAGTTAAAAAATTATTTTTCATTATTTTACCAACATAAAACGAAAGGATTAATGGTATTTATATATGGCAGGTTCTAATTTTGGAAATATATTTAAAATATCTACTTGGGGAGAGTCTCACGGAAAGGCTTTGGGCGTTGTTGTTGACGGATGTCCTGCAGGTCTTCCACTTTGTGAAGAGGACATTCAGATTTTCTTAAACAGAAGAAAACCCGGGCAATCTTCATACACTACTCCAAGAAATGAAGATGATTGTGTTGAGATATTATCCGGTGTATTTGAAGAAAAGACTACAGGCACTCCTATTTCAATGCTTGTATATAACAAAAGCCAGCGTTCAAAAGATTATTCGGCTATCTCAGAAATCTACAGACCGGGACACGCTGATTACACTTTTGACATGAAGTACGGTTTCAGAGATTACAGAGGAGGCGGACGTTCCTCAGGCCGTGAGACTATCGGGCGAGTTGCCGCAGGAGCAATCGCTTCAAAACTATTATCAGAGCTCGGTATTACTATTCTTACATATTCAAAATCAATCGGTGATGTGGAAATAGATTACAACAGATTTGACAAAAATGAAATTATGAAGAATCCATTGTACATGCCTGACGCTGACGCTGCTTCAAAAGCTGAGTCACTTCTCAAAGAAAAAATGGCTGAAAAGAATTCTGTGGGTGGCATTATTGAATGTTTGGTTGAGGGTATGCCTGCAGGTGTAGGCGAGCCTGTATTTGACAAACTTGATGCTAACCTTGCAAAGGCTGTGATGTCAATCGGTGCAGTCAAAGGTATTGAGTTCGGCGACGGATTTGCAGTTGCAACATCTACCGGTTTGACTGACAACGACGGTTTCAAATGCGAAGACGGAATTATTAAAAAGACAAGTAATCATGCCGGAGGAATACTTGGAGGAATAAGTGATGGTTCACAGATCATTCTTCGTGCAGCAATAAAACCTACTCCTTCAATTGCCAGCACTCAGAACACAGTGAACAAATCTTTGGAGAATATTCCTGTCGAAATCCATGGAAGACATGATCCAATCATCGTTCCAAGAGCTGTTGTAGTTGTGGAATCAATGGTTGCAATCACACTCCTTGATATGCTGTTTATGTCAATGACTTCAAAACTTGACACAATTAAGAAAGTATTCAATGAATAAGTTATTCTATATTACATAAATAGGACGAAGACATCAGTAATGTACCTTTTTTCACAACGAATGTTTTCGTCCTATTTTTAACTATCTGTTGTTTCAAACTATCCCTTTATTTGTCTTCCGCGCCATACTACTCTCTTAATTATTTCTGACGCTTTTACCGTTCAAAGGTATTCTCTCAGTTCTATCTCAAGTTCTTCCTCAATATCTCTCAGGTTCTTAGCAATACTTACAACCTCAGTTTCTGCATTACTATACTGATTAATATATCTGCTAATGGATTTTACCCCCATTATTATTCCTGCATCACATTCTCTTAATAATTTAATTGAATCATTGTTTAACATAAGCACCTCCATTTACAGATATCATTGCCATATTTGCCAAACATTATTCAATTATGAAACAATAAAAGCCTGAAATCTTTTTGGGATTCCAGACTTTTATTAATCAAAAATAATTGTAACTATTTAATTTCAACAACCAACGTCATACTGTCATCAAGTCTGTCGTCCTGATTTGAAGAGTACATACTGTTAAATACCTGTTCGAAAGTAACTGAATCATCATTGGTAAGAATCACAAATGTGATTTCTTCGTCAGTGTCAGGAACATTTCCTTTAAGGTCTTTTTTGTACTGGTAAGTGAAACCGTCACTCTCCCACAGACCCATCTCATCCTCGGTGTATTCTTTGTATACTCTCTTTACAATATTGACATTTGATTTTTTGTTTTCTTTTGACTCCGAAGTTACTTTTGTTCCTTCTTTATCTTTCTTTGTGCAGCCTGTTGTTCCAACACTGCAAATAAGTGTCAGTGCTGCTGCCAAAACAATTATTCTTCTTTTCATATATTTATCCTTTATTAACTCATGTCAAAAATCACTGTTTATAATTACTTCCACTGATGCAAGTTTGTCAATGACTCACTACTCTCAAAAGTGGTTTCTTATCTGACGGAGATAATGATTAAACATATAACGGATACTTATCTGTAAGTGTCTTAACGATTGCTTTAGCCTTTTCTGTGTTTGCTGCAGCATCATCAGCGATAAGTGTCATAGCCTCAGCTACCTGAACCATATCCTCTGTATTAAGACCTCTTGTTGTAACAGCAGGTGTTCCAAGTCTTACACCTGATGTGATA
The DNA here is from genome assembly GCA_024698345.1 of Lachnospiraceae bacterium. GTDB lineage: Bacteria > Bacillota > Clostridia > Lachnospirales > Lachnospiraceae > SIG293. Next base: position 13,555 of record JAILRH010000143.1, read on the forward strand.
CCAGGCTTCTGTGGGTCATTTGGAATAGCATTCTTGTTACATGTAATGTTTGCTGCATCAAGGGCTATTTCAAATTCCTTACCTGTAATGTTTTTGCTTCTAAGGTCAAGAAGCATAAGGTGATTGTCTGTACCTCCTGATACTAAATCAAACCCTCTCTCAACTAATGCCTTAGAGAAGCTCTGTGCATTGTCTACGATGTTTGCTGCATACTCTTTGAAGCTTGGCTCTAATGCCTCTTTGAAACATACTGCCTTACCAGCGATAACATGCATAAGAGGGCCACCCTGAATTCCAGGGAAAATAGCTTTGTTAAGCTTGTGCTCTGTTGCAAATTCTTCACTTGAAAGGATAAGACCACCTCTTGGTCCTCTAAGTGTCTTATGTGTAGTTGTTGTAGTAACGTGAGCATATGGAATTGGGCTCATGTGCTTACCACCTGCAACTAAACCTGCAATGTGAGCCATATCTACCATTAAGAATGCGCCAACTTCGTCAGCGATTTCTCTGAATTTCTTGAAATCAATTGCTCTTGGATATGCACTTGCACCACAAACGATAAGTTTTGGTTTGCACTCCTTAGCAAGCTTTAATACTTCATCATAATCGATGAATCCTTCTTCGTTTACTCCATAAGGAACAATGTTGAAGTATGTTCCTGACATGTTAACCTTACTTCCGTGTGTAAGATGTCCACCTGCATCAAGACTCATACCCATAACTGTATCACCCGGTTTAACTAATGCGAAGAATACAGCCATATTTGCCTGAGCTCCTGAATGTGGCTGAACGTTTGCGTAAGTACAACCAAAAAGCTTCTTTGCTCTCTCGATAGCAAGTGTCTCTACGATATCAACGTACTCACAACCACCGTAGTATCTCTTTCCTGGATATCCCTCAGCATATTTATTTGTGAGCTGACTTCCCATTGCTGCCATAACTGCCTTACTAACAATGTTCTCAGAAGCAATAAGCTCTAAGTGTGACTGCTGTCTGTCATTCTCCTGCTGTATTGCAGCTGCAACTTCAGGATCAACGTTCTTAACTTCATCAAATGTAAACATTAAAAATATACCTCCTTATATTAAATTCAGACACTTGTCTGAAAAATACTCCTTTTTATACTTTAACACAAGAGAGTACTTTTTAAAACAAATTTTTCTTTTATTAAGTATATTTTTATATGATTATTATTCTAAAGGATGGCTTGAGATTAATAACGGACAGTTGTATTTTTGCGTTAAAACTCATTGTTCTGATGTGAAAATGTCAATCGTTATTCAAAAAAATTCTCTTAAGCCTGCCTGTTGGGAGGCTTTGTTATGATGCCTTTCATTGTTCAACCCATTCCTTAAATCTTTGAATTATTTCCTCCAATTTTGATGGATCTCCAGCGCCTTCAAAGCAACCATCCTTTACACAGCAAAAAATCCAATCAGTATCCTCATTATTTATTACCTGATACCCAACATATTTTTTATTTTCTAATTCTGTATCTGCTAAATCTATAGTTATTTGCCATCCCGGATTATCTAACGTATAAATTTTCACACCAAATAAATGTTCCCAATCTACATCGCATTGAGATTTATACCATTCTTCAAGCCATGTTATTAAACCCATATATACCTTCCTCCATTCAATGTCCCGGAATCTCACCCGGATAGGGTGCACGAACCTTTCCAGGCACTGTTTTGTCATGAACATGTGGCATTAAGTCCTCTAGTGTAACAGGATTAGTGTGCGGACTACCAATGCCATTATTTATTGTAATATTCCTTATAGTAATCACTATTTGATATAATTCTATTAAAAGCTGGATTATCAATTTAGTTGGTTGGTTTTGATGGGGATGGGATTGTGGTGCTAAAGTATTGACAAACATTAAATATTTTAATACTCCAATTTCTTGGACTCTAATAATACAATAAAGTCAGAAAAATTATTTGCGATTATTTTTGCATACCTTCTTTCAAGACAATCCATCGGTATTGATAATATCTCATAAGTATTCTTATCAAACGCAAAAGCAACACCACAGCCATCAGACGCAAATAAAATTATTTCATCTGAATCATCTAACTCATCAATATAAAACGCAATATCATTGATGCACCAAAATTCAATATAGTTATTATTTAATTCTCCATATCCCCCATCTACCTCTTTTAAAAAATCTCTATATTCTTTAGGTAATTGCCAATTAATATCTTTTTCAAAATCTATAAGATTTTCTTCAGATAAACCTGTCGATTCATTTTTCAAAATTTTTATTATGTTTTGTAGACTCATTATTTTAGTCCATTCTTAACTTCATCACGTATCTTATTCCACCATGGTGTTACATACCTTCTATGAGCTTGTGATTGGATTGCAACTTTATTATTCAAATCAGTTGGACTTCCACCCATTTTAACAGGTTCAATCTCATGGATTTCTAGTCCGTTATTAGAAGAATAAGGGTCAGAAGATCTCATAATTTATGTACTATATCTTTACAAATATTTTTCATAGTTTATTTAGACTAGATCAATTTCTAATGAACCTTCAATATATACTCTATCATTCTGTTGATATGATATTTTATTCTCAAACTCTATCAATATAGCCTCATCACATAATGAAGATTTAGCTAAAACAGTATACTCATCTACAATCTTCTTCACTTCCACAACAGCTTTTATGCTAGATGAATTGGCTATTTCTTGAATAAAATACAACTCATCATTCGTAGTACATGAATTGCTTACTAATTCTATACGAATATCAGCATTAAATACATCTCCGATGCTCCTTAATTTTGTTTTTTCATTATAATTTAAAAACTCAGAATATTCTATATAATGTACTATAAGTTTTTTATTATCTATAGTATTAGCTTCTACGAATCTCTCATATCCATCAACTGTAATTTTATGTATCATCATTTCCATAACATTTATTTTTTATTGCATTTTAGTAAAAGATTTATAATCACTATTCATCATTGTTTGTATTTTACCATCTTTTACAATTCCAACTACTCCTTTCTTCGGATTCGCCACACCCTTAATATAATATATTGATTTACCATTGATATTTCTTCCCTCGAAAAATATCTCCTGCCAGAGAATATTGCCAAGGCTCCAATCAATGAGTTCCATGAAGTTTTGAAAGTAAACAGTCATAACAGATTTTCAGCAGGCAAAGCCTGTGAACTAAAAGAATCTGCCATAAATACTTTCGATATTAAAATTGCACAAAGCGCCTTTGCTTTTCAACTAAAACAATTAATTGACATCTTAGCATCATTCTCACTCACTCATTTCTAACTTTAATAAAATATCATTTGCTGTATTCCTAATATCTATCCATTTTTCATCACGAATCATATAATCTAATGACCAATCATTTTTTTCATCTTCATCTATTTCACTA
>JAILRH010000184.1 GCA_024698345.1 Lachnospiraceae bacterium
TCCAATATTCTCGGGATTTTTATGTTATAAGTATTATATACATATTAAAATGGAGGTTAGAAAAATGAATCTAATGGAAAAGTTGCTGACTGATCAAAAAGAAAGTATAAAAAAAATAATTGATCCAAATAATAATGCTGTATCTTCATTTGAATTGATTATGCGTTCATTTAACTATTTCCTTTCTAGTAATCATTCTTTGGGAAAAGACTATGACTATGAAAAAAGGGAAGCATCGATGCAAATTTACAAATTGCTAGGTTGGAATGATGAAAAATCATTCGATGTGATTAATTCTTTTTATATTATATTTAAATGTTCTTTAGTATATTCTAATGTGCTAAGCAAAAACACACAAACATCATATTGCTTTGATAAAGGGGTATTTTGTTATAGAAACAAATTTGGCTATACACCTATCGGGAAAAAAAAGCATATAGAAAAAATAAATGATGAAGAAACCACCTGCCATAAAGCTATATATTCTACCTTTATTAATGAAGATAAAAATGCAAAAAAAATAGAAAAACTTGCTGCATTATCGCATACAGTTGCAAATTTTTGCCCAGTGCCTAACGCAAAATTTAATATAATGAAGGGGTGTATGGCATATGATTTTTTACCGTTATTTGTTGATAAAATAGAGGATTGTATCTGCAATAATACTTCCATGTGTTGCGAAATAAAGCAAGACGGGAAGATAAAAAAAATTGATGCTGATATAAAAGAAGTGACGAAGTGGCATGAATGGCTAGTCAATAATAAAGATAAATATGCGTTATCAGATTACTATGATGTATCGGAACACAAAAGATTAATAGGAAACCCACTTTTTAAAAATCAAAAGCTGGATAATCCGCTTCCCCAAAATCAAGAGGAGGTAGGTGTATGTCTGGATAATATGATAGAACGAATATATAATCGTGCAGATTATCTAAATATGTTAAGTATGAAAGGACGAAAAAAGTAATATTGTAAAGAATGTCACTATTCGCACGAACTTGACGATACAGACAAATATGGTATAAATAAACTAAAAGATTGAAAAAGAGGGATCGCATGTTGCATTGTAATAATTGTGAATACATGATTAAAATTAAAAATTCTAACCAGACCGGCAAAGCCATCTGCTCGTACAATTCAAAATGCATCGTCACCTATAACTAATAAAAAAAACTTGATAATTACATGGATTTGGCTTTGAAATATTGGAAAAATATATAGGGAGGATTAATATGTTTAACCTTGATCTAAAGAATATTCCAAAAGAAAAAATTGTTTTAATGGGGGATAAACTAATTGATTATATAGAAGAAATTGCATCCATTACTGGTAAAACAATCATTGGTCATGGCAGACTTTCTGATATTAATATTCTTGAAAAAGATTGTAATTGTATTAATAATTTATTTGAAAAAGTTGGATTAGAGAAACCTTGGAATGAATCTAGAGAAACTCTACTTCAGGATCTACAAAATTGGTATTTTGAAGTACTCAATAGAGATGAATATGGAGGATTTTTGGATAAGAAAGGAAAGGATAAGTGAAAAATAACTACATTGAAACTAGTGACTTCAGAATTGCAGCATGTAATTGTTGTACTGCGCTTTTAAGAGATAAAGTTGATACTTCAGGACAAAACGAAATATTAATATTGGAAATATTTAAATCAAAACATAATTTAGAACAATCGTTACCAGAGATAAAAGCTTTAATAAAATCTATTTATTTTGAAAATCTTTCGAATGACAAATACGGTATAAATAAACTAAAAGATTAAAAAAGGAGGGCCCGCATGTTACATTGTAATAATTGTAAATGAGTGATAAAAAATAATGCGATTTAAATTCTTAGAAAGAAACTACAATATCGAACATTTGCATTATTTTTTTATACGTATCCTTAAACTCCTCATAAAAGATTTTTTGAAATAACTCAGTAGTCATCTTATCGCCAGCATTAAGTTCTTTTAGTTTTGCTTGAAAATACTTATTTCTTTTCGCTATTTCACCGTTAACTTCCTTCTCGTCTTCCCCTATCTTAAACTTAAATATAGATTTATCCTTGTAAGCTAAATATAAAGCACAATCGTCACTTGCTATATCATACACCGGATCAAAGAATCTTAGTTCCGGTTTAATCTTTATCCATACCTGTTCTTCAGAGGTTGAATTGTCGTTCTCAATACCTGGGATATCTCCATTTATAATTATATTCTTCAGTGGTTTTATTATTCCCATCCATTTACTATATTTATCAGCATTTGTCTTGTAAAGAATTCCTATATTGTTTTCTATCATTTCATAATTGTTTTGAAAGCATTTAAATTCTTCATCTTTAGAACCAATATAATAATATCCTTTCGAACTTTCCATCGAAGAAATTAATTGCCCAACTAACATTGAAATATACTTATCTGCATTAAAGTCTTGATCATTCTTTCTTACTAATAATTTTATTCCCGCTTTTTCATTTACTTTTTCTAAGAATAATATACAATTTGCATCTGAAGACGTTGTATTTCTGTCGGGTGTTTTTCCTCTAATAATTCTGTTATGATACCTTCTTATAGCCTTATCACCACCTTCTTCAATTCCAAGTAATGCCTTACTTATTGCAATTCTACAATCGATTTTTTTAAGTTTAGTATTTTTTCCCTTAAAGTGATTTTCTAACAAATTATGTATAAAATTTCTATAATTATCAGTATTAAAAACAAACTCACCACGTTCGCTATTAAGTATCACCGTTTCTTTTCTGTCTACAAATTCTTCATCCAAAAAGTCATCAATATTTACAAAATTCATCTCATCCTCCTAATTATTTTATTATTATATCACACTTTTTTCCCATCACTACAAATCTCCAGTCATTTCCACGACCATTATCGCATGTACTTAGCGCCAATATCTGCTCATCATACTCCGGCATTTCTCCCTGCGTATGAATACTATTTGATGTCACCATGTCAACGTACTGGTTATAGTCAGCCTCATCCCTTGCCATTGTAAATCCCCAGTACTGAAACTCATTTGCGTTAACACTCATCACTGCAAATATCTCATATTTGTATTTATGCTTTTTTGTTTCAAATATAATAATTGGGTGTTGATCTAGAAACGCTTTGTCGCTAAAACTCGTTAATGCTCCAAACATTCTCCCTCTTCCCATGTTATGTCCGTAGATAATTAACTGATCAGATGTCATGATGTCACAATAAGCACTAAGATATGGAGTTCCATAAGAGCTGTAATTCTTATTGATATCATGATTAAGATAGTAGTCTGGATTATCCTTAGTCTGCATCACAGGATACTTGATTGAAGTTCCCGGAATATCGACATAACCTATCACGTCTTCATTTTTTTCTTGTAGTTTCTTCACTTTGGTTTCTTTTAAATTCTCATTTAATGCGACATCACCCTCATTATTTCCTGCTTCATCATCTTTTTCATTCACGATTTCTTCTATCTGCTGTTCAATCTTTTGCTGTTCTTTTTCATCTTTATTTTCTCTACACATATCCTTAAAAAAAGGGATGACCATAGCAGCCACCCCCATCACAAGGATTGTCAGAAGTATTTTACTCTTCTTCATTGTCCTTTTCCTCCGGTTTAAAATTATACTTTGATTCATCTTTTGCAATCACACATGCCACGCATACAATCGCAAATAGTAACAAAATAATTCCGATTATATTTCCGATAGTATTGCCAACCCAACCAGTCTGCGGTGTGTCTGGCACTACCGGGATTCTTGCATCCACTGCACTAAGTTTCTGCACTTTGCCGGTATCTTTAATTGTGATTTTAACGTCTTTTGCAAGCTTATAATGCTCTGGGGCATCCACTTCTTTGAATGTATATGTTTCTCCAGCTTTAAGAATTCCTTCAATCATTTCTGACTTCTTACCTGTTGTAAATTCATATACCTTCTTTCCTTTGCTGTCGAATACCTGATATTTTGCATTCTTAAGCTGCTTCTTCGTATCAGATGCAAACTTGGAAAACTCAACCTTTGTAGTATCATCAACCATCTTCACGCCCTGAACTTTACCGTCATCAAGTACAGTAAATTCTACATCCGCTGCTGTAACGTATCCATCTGCAGGCTTTGTCTCCGATAAAATATATGTCTTTCCGACTACATATTTGCCTTCAACCATATGCGTTGTTTCTGTAGAAATCCATTCATCCATCACAACTCCAGTTTCCTTATCAGTTACCTTAAGCTTACAACCCGGAAGTTCTTTGTCATCTGTGATACTAACCTTTGAAAATTCAAGCTTGGTTGTATCATCATACATAACGACTTTATTTTCATTAGCTTCAACAAACTCTTCTTTATCTTTTGTAAATCCATCTGTCACAGATGTGCCATATGTGGCACCTTTAATTAACACTTTTGTTTTAGATGTGCCTTCTGTGGCTTCTTCTACTAACTTAAATGTAATATCACTGGCTGTTACATAACCATCTACAGGCTTAGTTTCTGAAAGAGTATATTCCATGTCGTGTAGTAATCCATTTACAATAAGGTTGCCTTTTTCATCCATAGATACTTTAACGTTACTATATCCAAGGCTATCAAGTTCCTTTGACAATTCTATTGTCATCATGTCACCGGATGTCCATGACACTATCTGATTGCCATCTTTATCTGTGATTTTCAACTTACATCCAGGTAATTCAACACTTGATGCAATCATTTTCTTATCGATTTCCACTTCGGTCTGAGTATTGGAAACTACTGCCTCAGCTGTAATGACTCTAGTATCCTGATCTTTATACGAAACATGAACGGAAATAGGCTCCTTAGAAAGATAATAACTGTCAGAAATTGATTCCTCTAAGAAATAGTAGTTACCTGTATTCTTGGCTTCTTCTGTAATATCTTCTTCGTCAGCTACAGGTACGCTAAATGGAATAACTGCTCTTCCATCTTTATCTGTTACTACTGTAGCCATCTTTTCGTGTGCCTTAACAATGATGTTTCCATCCTTATCATAGATATTGTCTTTAGAATAGAATCCAAATACTGTATCAGGAACTGCTTCCTCTGATTTGTCATCCATCTTTTTAATTGAAATATCTGTTTTTGGAAGTTCATTTGTTACCTTAAGAATTCCATCCTCTGTATTGCCTGAAATGTCATAAACATACTCTTCTAACTGGCTGTTCCAAACAAATTCAAGATCCCAAATAGGATTTTCCGGTAATACCCTTCCTCTAACAGTGCTTACTTCACGAAGTTCATACTTTCCGAGTGGAACATTGATTTCAACTAAATCTCCGTCTAACTTATAAGAACAAATACCTCCACAGTCTGATGTGAATTCTGCGCCGCTACCTGTGGTAATCGTTGCCACCATGTCACCAGCCTTAAACCATGTTTCATTTTGATTATCCTGAGTAACAATATCTTCCTTAGCGTATAATTCAAATACAGCATCCGGAATAAAGATATTCTCATAAGTAAATGACTTAACTAATGGATTACCAATAGTCTGACTAAATCCGTTTAATGCAGGACCTGTCTTTTCTAACTTAAGCTTTCCATATGTTTCATTATTGAAATATTCATATTCGGCATACAGATACTTATTACCATTTTCATCCGTCATTTCCTTATAAGACTTATTTGTAATCTTAACGTCAATAAACTTCTTTTCATTTCTAAAACCGTTCGGGCCTTCCACCTCGTAAACTCGATATGCCCCAGCCTTTAATTTTTCATATGTGATAATCTCTCCGGATTCATCACTAACAAATCTATCAACCGTTACAATCTTATTACCATTACTATAAGACTGAGTAACAAGTGTTTCTGTACCATCTTCATTCAACTTATAAATCTGGTAAGTTGTTCCAGCCTTAAGAACTGTTTTCTTAGTTTGTGCATCCTTCTTAACAATCTTCAAGTAAGCATTAAAGCCAGGATTGTTTAAGTAATACTTATATGTCTTATGATTTTCTCTGACATTTACATAGAAATCTGCACAGAACTCTGTTTCATCCATTCCCTTAGTCTGATGAACAATATAAGTTCCGTATGGCAATTCTTTTGTTTTGGCATAGCCATCCTCATCTGTCACAAGAATATCTCTTTCAGCTATCTTTGCCTTTTCATAACTTCCTGATCTGGCCAGATATACTTCAAACTCAGCATTCTTTTCCGGCTTGATAATTCCTACCTCACCATTTGTCATACCTTTAATAATTGAAATATCACCCTTAACAACCTGTTCATCAAGTGGCTTCTCAACCGGATTATATTCTGCAGCATACTTCTTACCATCCGCATCAATTGGATAAACCTTTTCATTCTTTAAGTATCCCTCTGGCGGTGTGATTTCTTTAATATAAAGCTCTGTTCCACATCTATAATCCTTAGTTGTGAATTCACCTTTATCATTAGTAGTATAGGTATCTACTAACTTGGTGCAATTCTTATCGGAATACACTCCGTATACTGCCCCCTTGAGTGTTGCATCACCCTGAGCTGTTCGACCTGTTTCGACATCCATCTTAACAGCCACAACCTTAACTTTCTTATACTTATCTTCAAACTTAGGTTTAAATGCTAACCCATAATTCCCATAAGACTTCTCAACTGTCTCAGGCCATTTGTTATCTGAATTTCTAGTCCAGCTGTCAGCCTTAGTCAAAGTCACTGTAACCTTATTATCAGATTCGACCTTAATCTTATCGCTGCCTGACTTAACTACAAATTTACTTAAGATATTGTCGTTACCGGACGAAACTTCCTCGATAACATATTGGTTATTGATGGCATTCATCTGATCATCAAAGTCCTTTTGGATAAGCTTCTCGGCACTAGCTTTTGTAAGATCTGATGCGTACTTGTATCCGTTGTCGTCAAGTCTTTCTTTAATTGCCTTTTTATCATCTGAAGACATATTTGCCAAATCTTCAGCTAATACATAGTAGTAAGTTTTAGAAATCAATTCATATGTAAATCTAAAAGCAATTTTACCTTTTGAATCTGTCTTAACTTCCTGTGAAAACTTAGTTACATCATCGTCCACATCCTCAGTCACTGCATCACCCCAGCCATTGTACTGATATGAATATAACTGTTTAATATTTTTGGCTGTAAATCGAAAAGTTGCTTGTGTCTGAACATCACCTGTATCATCAACTTTTTCTAAAGTAATACGCTGACGATAAAATGTTCTGTCATTGATTTTCGTTACGTCATAATCAATCGTTTTGCTATTAATCTGCATTAATCTTTGTACTTCATCTTTTTCTGTTGAACCTTTATATTTCCAAGTAATAATATTACATGTCACAGTTCCTGAAATATCAAAAATTTGATCGTATACATCCGTATTTTCATAATATCCAGTATTGTTCTTAACCTGCTTGATAATGTCTTTTAAGCCATCCTTATCTGTAATTCCTTCCTGGATTCCCCATATAAGGCACTGTGCATATACCCAAGCTTTTTCCGATCTGTTTTTAGTCTGATCATACCAATATCCAACCTTTGCTTTTAATGCATCAGCCTTATTGCTGCTATTGCTAGAAATTGTACTTGTACTAGCCTCATATGTGTATCCCGTGTGACAAGCTTTTCCTAAATCTAAGCAAAAAACATCATCGTCACCAACAACTGTTTTAAGCCATGATCCGCTTTCTTTTTTCGAACCAATATTTACCGTTCCAAGCTCACCTAAGTATTCAAGACTTGCTTTCTTTGTGTCTCCATTTTCAATTGCCATGATGTCAACGGATGGAGTTGCCGTTAACATTGTTACTACTGCCAGAATCCCGGCAATCAATCTCTTAAATTTCATTTGTGTTACCTCCTAAACATAAAAATAACGCCAAGAGGAAGACTCACGTCTGAGTCATTTCTTGGCGTTTGCTTATTCATTTATTTGTTTCATCAGTTCCGGTTCTGATACAACAATGATAACACTATTTCTTGAAATCTCCTAAAAGTGTCACGGACAAGTTTAGGTGATTGTGTGGGGTGAGAGGGATAATTTTTTTTCAAGCAAACATATTTAAAAAGCAGCTAACTAACCCGTCTTCCGTTCGAGGGGGAAAATAACCGTTTGAGGGGGAAAGACTTGAAATCCAATATATAATAGTATAGAATTCTGACCGCTACATCTCATTTTAATAATATGTATTTTATTACTACCTAAGGAGGAAAAATGAAGAAACGAATAATATGCAACTTACTATTAGCAACAATTTTTACTTTAAACACAACATCCAATATAAATGCAGCAACAAAATATGCATATTCTATTGGTACAGATTACGGTGACAATGTTGATACATCTAAAGATGCCAAAAATGCCGCTACTTCTTTTGGTAAATTGGGATACAAATCCTACTACAATACAAAACCTACCGTATCATACATGAAAGGAAATGCACCTAACGGCAGAAGAAGATTAGGATGTGAAATAGTATTTTTAAGTGGACATGCCACTTCAACATATATGTCATTCAATTACAGGAACAAAGGTGGAGATTATGCAACAGGTATTATCCAAGGAAAAGATTGGGAAAGCCCATCTACTCATTACAAATATGCTGGAGTAGATGATTGCGATATGAGTAAAACGAAATTATTTGTACTTGCAGGTTGTGAAACCGCACGAGGTGGAGATAATATTACTAAAGATATTGTTCAGAATGGTGCTAAAACCGCTTTGGGATGGACAACAAAAATTTCATGTGCTTCACATTCTGAATGGTTAAAAAAATTTTTTACAAAATTAGAAAGTAAAGTTAGAGTTATTGATGCAGTTAATTATGCAAATTCTTTTTCCTATTCCGATTCCAACGTCAAAAATACTTGGATATACGGTGATACCAAAAATATAGTATCTCTAACCGATACTAAAAAAAGCACTTATGACGAAAGACTAACAAAGTGCAATTCCACTCTTTTGGTTAATAATCATATGAGTGAGAGTAATCTTAGATCAACTCTATCCATGATATTATTAAATAGTTCTGTCAAAATAGATTTAAACAATTACAAAATTAAAAAACACGGAACTGTCATTGATTTAATATTGATGGTTGACGGTTGTGAAACGAATACTGGATACACACTAATTGTTGAAAATAATCGTGTTAAAGAAATATACAATAATGAAATACATAATAATTTGATGTATGGCATAATAAAAAAACCAATTATAACTGATAATCTCAAAAAAAATAAATTAGAAATAGAGAAAACAATAGTCGAAAAAAGTGGATATACAGTTATATCTCAAGAGAGCAAACTGATATATAACGTAAACAATAATTCCTTTGAGTATTATGTTTTTACCGACTACAGAATAAATGACGATGGATTATTAGGACGAAAGGAAGGCAGATATGAGATTAAATAAAAAGAACATAATTATCTTTTGTGTTGTTATAGCATTAGTCGCATTAAACGGTTGTTCCGTTAATCAGAAAAGTGCATTTCCAACTGCAAATGAGGTTACAGAAATCAAAATATCTCAGGAAATCGTACCTCATGAATCATTAACTGTTGACAATATAGATGATTTTATAGAAAATATGCAATTTGATAAATGGGAAAAAATCAATGATTTCTCATTAAAATCAAGTCCAGAATATTATATAAGTTTTGGACCTTCTGACAAGGTTATAGGGCTTATATCATATGACGCAAGTGATGAAGTTTGTTATGCTAAATATGAAAATAATTACTATTCATATCCTAAAGAAGTCTATAATTATATAATGAAAGACTTCCCAAGCAAGTAATTAATTAAGGGGCAAGCCAAGGCCTGCCCCTTAATCTTTACTATTTTTTATAATTAGACATCTCTTTCACAGTATTGTCTAACTTCTCTACTTCACCGAAAATTGCAATCCAACAATAATCATTCTTTGTTTTATAACAAGCAATAGCTCCACACTTCTTCTCTTCTTTTGTCATATTTCGATAATGTCCTTCGCTATTTTTCCATGCTCTACATACTTCTTTATATGAATTCTGTCCTCTAGCTGCATTCTCCGCATTGGCAAACATGTATATTTCTATTTTTCCATCACCATATTCACTCGTATTATCAATGACTAAACTAGTATCTTCAATTCCGTATTTTTGAAGGAAATAGTCATTTGTCGTTCTGATAAATCCACTATGACTAAAATCCTTGGCTATTTGCTTTGCTCTAATCTTACAAATCTGATACAGATCCTCAGACCATTCCAAATCAGCTACACCTTTATCTTTTCTATATTTATTCTGCAGAACAAATGCCTGCTCAGCTGCATATCTGTCATAGAAATTCTTTGCCAACTTACAATTCTTCTTGATTTTAGTTCTTAAGCTGTTTGTTCTTACTGTTTTAACCTTTGACCAAGCACCATAAACTCTTTCACTGCCATTAGCCTTGTACGCTCTGACTTTGAATTTAAACTTATCCTTTTCAAGTAAGTTGGTAAATACATAACTCGTCTTCTTAGTATCTTTCTTTTTTGTCCACTTCTTTGTTGCCACGCCGTATGTAAAAAGTTCATATCCATCTGCTCCGGATACTTTACTCCAGGAAGCTTTTACACCGTACTTGTATTTGATTTTACCCCATTTAAGAGGTTTTACACTTTTAACTCCTTTATAATACTTGTAGCTGGTCTTTGTCTTTATCGTTTTAACCTGTCCAACTGTAGCTGCCTTGGTACTTGTTTGCATTCCAACCAATACCAGCGTTGTCATCATGACAACAGCCACAAATCTTTTAATCTCTGTCCTCATAAAACCCACCTTCTTATTAATCAAATAATCCTCTTAATTATACTGCGCATCTCCCATTAATAAAAATACTAATTTAAAACTAAGTACTACCAACATTAGAAAAATCTTAATTGCTAAGGTAGCTACTGTAAACAATATTACTAACAGGACTCCTATAATCTTAAAAAATGCAATAATACAATCTCTAAGCATACTGTTCCCCCCTTCAAACAAAACTATTTTTCTTTATTCTTTTCATCTGCATCAACCTTAAATTCCATAAGGTCAAGCACATATTCTGGGATTTTTCTTTTTCCACCTTCCCAGTCCTGGAGAGTTCTCTTAGGAATCTTAAAATAGTCGCCAAACTGCTGCTGCGTCATTCCCATTCTCTCACGCAATGCCTTTACTCTCTTGGCATAATCCTTTTTTATCTTCTCTCTATCATTTCCTTCAATCAAAATATCCATTCCCTCAATGTAATAATCCATAACTTTTTCTCCTTTCATTGACACGGATTGCGTGTTTTCTTCTTAACGCCACTATAACACGCATTTCGCGTCTTTGCAAGAGAAATATTAGTTACTCTTCATATTCTTCCAAATACCAATTGTCCACTAGGCGATTAAACAGTTCATCATCTTCAATGTCTCCATCTCCAGCAAACTTTTTAACATAGCCATCAAGCTTCCTATACATTCCATAAGCAAAACCATCAATTTCTTCTATCTCTGATGAATTTCCCAAAATCCTATCTAACAAGTTGTAATCTGCATTATTGATAATATTAATTAGCTTCCTTCTGATGTATTCTCCATTTGTCATTTCCTTTTCCTCCTAACATCTGATTTGTAAGTTTACAATCTATAACCTTTTCCATAGCCACCTGCATAGCTATATTCCTTACTTTGGCCACCTACGCTACCCGGATAATCATGATTAACCTCTGCAGAATAATAACTGCTCATAGTTGTCGGTGCATTGTAAATAGCGGCAAGTATGTATTTCTTGATGTTCTTAACCTTGGTCGTATTCTTTTTCAGACAATCAAGAACATACGCAATATGACTGTATGTAATCTTTAAAAACCTGGACTTAACTACTTCTTTCGGGAACTCATTGCTGGCTATAACAATCTTGTTACCAGTACTTATTACAGTCTCTGTCATCAACTCCACGATTTCATCAATCATATCTGAATCCAGGGGATAACGCTCTTTAAGAACATCATACTCAATACTGTTCTTGATGTATTTTTTATAAACATCATATTCACTTGGTTTTTGTTTCATCTCATCACATCCAATCTGATCTTGACCACACGCTTTGATTTCTCCAGCTTGTGTTTCGTCACTGATATGATTAGATAAGATATTATTACTCTTATTAGTATTATTCTTTTTAGTATTATTAATATTATTATTACTCTTATTAGTATTATTAGGGTTCAATTCCTGAACTTCTTGAATTTCAATTTCTGAACTTCCAGAAGTATAATTATTGAACTCCTTGAAGTTCAAATTTTGAACTTCTTGAATTTCATTTTTTGAACTTCTTGAAGTATAATTTTTGAACTTCTGTGTATTTACTGGGGTTTGAGCCCCTTTTTCTTCCATTTCGACCTCTTTAGTCTCATTGTTTTTAGCTGCAGTTTCCCTGTCATATTCATCATAATTATCCTTAACAAGAAAACTCTTCACGTAAATAATGTTTGCACGACCAAGACCTTGTCTCTTCTTTTCGACAAGGCCAAA
This sequence comes from Lachnospiraceae bacterium, assembly GCA_024698345.1. Taxonomy (GTDB): domain Bacteria; phylum Bacillota; class Clostridia; order Lachnospirales; family Lachnospiraceae; genus SIG293. The sequence goes on from JAILRH010000184.1 coordinate 12,507, forward strand.
CTCCTCTAACTCATTCATATATTTGACTGCAGTGGCTCTGGCCATCTTTAAGTCTTCCATGATATCGCTGATCTGATAATGAATATACACACGGTTATCGCCATCAATCCAACCATTTTTCATAGAAAGATTCATTCTGTCCAGTAAAACGCCATAGAGCATCTTGGCGTTTACTGACAGAGTATCAAATATTTCGTCTGTGATTAGAGCTTTTGGTATTCTTATGAAGTTAAACTGGTCGGCCTGTGAACCGTAGTAATATTCAAATCCCATAACTAATCCCTATCCTCTTTCCATTTCTCTAATAGCGAATAGATTACATCTTCCATTTCCTTTTTGCTGTATTCCGGTGGAAAGTATTCTGATAATCTATTCTGTTTCAAAGTTACATTTATCTTTTTTACCTTTTGCTCATTTTCCTGATCTAAGAGGTCCTTTACATCCTCTTTTGTAATTGTCTCAGGATTTCTCTTAATAAAGGCTATATCATCCTTATTAATCTTCTTTCCCTCCTGCAACTGCTCATATATCGCAAACTGAATATCTTTCGACATTTGCGAAATATCTATAGCAAGAATCATTGCAATTTCTTTGGTATCAACCATATCTAAAAGCTCAGGAATCAGATTAGTAAGACTTAAGTATCTAAACAGCTGTCTGACACTTATATTGTCTTCCTCAGATATTTCCTTGGCATTTTCAAATACCGTCATATCTTTGCCTTTATTCTTCATTGCATCCATCTTCATCTTGAATGCAAAAGCCTTTTCGCTTGGAAGTATTTCTTCC
>JAILRH010000207.1 GCA_024698345.1 Lachnospiraceae bacterium
AGAAGGATTCTGATAAAAGAAGAATGATTCGAAGTTAAAAATCGAGGATTTCAGCTCCTCGATTTTTAGCACAAGCTGAGGGAGTTTTCATCAAGAAAACTCACGAATTTGTGCGAACGAGAATCATACTTCTTTTGAAGATAATCCTTCAAGCATTGTCGAACTGTTTTGAGAAAGCATTCATATAATGCGAAACGGTTATTTTGAAAGCATCGTATATCTGTTTCATAAAGTATACACTATGAAATATATTTATCGGAAAGGATTTATAGAAATGAAAGAATTAGAATTAAAATATGGTTGTAATCCAAATCAGAAGCCTTCAAGAATTTTCATGGAAGACGGCGAACTTCCAATCGAAGTTTTAAACGGAAAGCCTGGATATATCAACTTCCTTGATGCATTCAACGGATGGCAGTTAGTTAAAGAGTTAAAGCAGGCAACAGGTCTTCCTGCAGCAACTTCTTTCAAGCATGTTTCTCCTGCAGGTGCTGCTGTAGGTCTTCCACTTAGCGAAGTTGAAGCAAAGATTTACTGGGTTGACGATCTTGGAGAGTTATCTCCACTTGCTTGCGCATACTCAAGAGCAAGAGGTGCTGACAGAATGTCTTCATACGGTGACTTCATTGCACTTTCTGATGTTTGTGATGTATCAACAGCTAAGGTTATCAAGAGAGAGTTTTCTGACGGAATTATTGCTCCCGGATATGAGCCTGAAGCTCTTGAAATCTTAAAGGAGAAAAAGAAAGGTGCTTACGCAATCATTCAGATTGATCCTAACTATGTTCCAAAGGCTCTTGAAAGAAAAGAAGTTTTTGGTATCACTTTCGAGCAGGGACGTAACGAACTCAACATTGATGATGATTTCTTCGCAAATGTTGTAACAGAAAACAAAGAACTTTCAAAACAGGCTAAGATTGATATGGCAATCTCAATGATTACACTTAAATATACACAGTCTAACTCAGTATGTTTCGTTAAAAACGGACAGGCTATCGGTGTCGGTGCCGGACAGCAGTCAAGAATCCACTGTGTAAGACTTGCAGGACAGAAGGCTGACAACTGGTTACTTCGTCAGTGTCCAAAGGTATTAAATCTTCCATTCAGAGATGATATGAAGAGAGCTGAAAGAGATAACGCTATCGACCTTTACATCGGTGAAGAATACATGGATGTTTTGGCAGACGGCGCTTGGGAGAGAGTATTTACAGAGAAACCTGAAGTATTTACAAAAGAAGAAAAACAGGCTTGGCTTGCGCAGGCTGAGGGAATCACTCTTGGTTCTGACGCATTCTTCCCATTCAGTGATAACATTGAGAGAGCTGCTAAGAGCGGTGTTAAGTATGTTGCACAGCCAGGCGGTTCTATCCGTGATCAGGACGTTATCGATGCATGTAACAAATACGGAATGGTAATGAGCTTCACAGGCTTGAGACTCTTCCACCACTAAAAGAATTTTTGTTCTTCAAATTGGAGAACTGTATTTCACAAACAGGGCATTGCCCTAACAAAAAAAATACTCACCACTCTTCCTTTGAAAAGTAGTGAGTATTTTTTTATTGTTTTACCTCTTATTTGTTTACAATATAAATTCTGAAAGCATTCTTCCTATCTGTCCAATATCAACACTTCCTTTAAACTCAAATGTCGCTGCAAATCCGTTTGTAAACTTTAGTATTTCCTTATTTCATCGCTAGCTTCATCTGTAGTATTCTTAATAGATTTAATTACTACATAATAGCTAACGTTGTCATTAACTTTTACTTCTACGCGCTCTCCAGCCTTATGCCCCATAATAGCTTTTCCAATCGGTGACTCTGTACTGATTCGTCCTGCCAGAGAATCGCCTCTCATTGTAGTAACAAGCTTGTATGTTTCTGTCTCATCATCATCCTCAAAATAAATTTCTACTGTATTGTCTATACCAACCTCGTCATCCTTCGAATCATCTGAGATAACCTCTGCAGTTTTTAGTATTCTCTCAAGATAACGAATACGACTCTCATTTTTGTTCTTGTCTCTTTTTGCTGCATGATACTCAAAGTTTTCACTCAAATCACCGTGGGCTCTGGCTTCTTTTACCGCTTCAAGAGCTTCCGGTCTCACAACAAGTTTTCTGTGCTTAATTTCTTCTTCTATCTTTCTTACATCATTTTCAGTAAGTTTCATAATCCCTCCAAAATCAACTATAAATACAATTCGCAAACAGCTCTGCATTCGCAAACAGCCCTGCAATTCGCAAACAGCTCTGCAATTCGCAAACAGCCCTGCAATTCGCAAACAGCCCTGCAAATTATGAAAAGAGCCCTTCGGCTCTTTTCATAAAATGTAACAACATTATTTAATAAATTACCTTATCTTTCATCAATGTCGACGTAATTACGTTCCTCACACATACTAACATATGCAGGTCTCATAATCTTATCCATGTTAACAAGTTCTTCGAGTCTGTGAGCACTCCATCCGACAATTCTTGCAATGGCAAATATAGGCGTGTAGAGTTCCGGTGGAATATCAAGCATTCCGTAAACCAAACCACTGTAAAAATCGACATTTGCACTAACACCCTTGTAGATATGTCTCTCTTCTGCAATAACCTCAGGTCCTAATCTCTCAATCATACTGTAAAGTGCAAAATCTTTTTCTCGCTTCTTCTCAATTGCAAGTTTCTCAACAAATCCCTTGAACACCTCTGCTCTTGGGTCTGAAATTGAGTAAACCGCATGTCCCATACCATATATTAAACCTTTATAGTCGAAAGCTTCTTTGTGCAGTATTTTTCTAAGGTACTCTTTAACTTCCTTCTCATCTGTTATATCATTTACATTCTTTTTGATATCAGCAATCATCTTAACAACTTTGATATTGGCACCACCGTGCTTTGGTCCTTTCAAAGAAGAAAGTGCCGCTGCAACAACAGAATATGTATCAGAACCGGAAGATGTAACAACTCTTGTGGTAAATGTTGAATTATTTCCACCGCCATGCTCCATATGAAGAATGAGAGCTATATCAAGAACTTTTGCCTCAAGATCCGTATATTTTTTGTCAGGACGAAGCATTCTCAAAAGATTCTCTGCTGCCGACTTTTCCGGATCAGGTCTGTGAATATACAAACTCTTATTTCTTTCATAATGGTTATAAGCATGATATGCATAAACAGCAATCATCGGGAAAATACCAATCAGCATAATACTCTGTCTGATAACATTCTCTATAGATGTATCTGCACTGTCAGAATCGTAGGACGCCAAGGTAAGAACGCTCTTTGTTATAGCATTCATAATATCCTCACTAGGCGCTTTCATAACAACATCCCTGACAAAGTTCTTAGGTAACTTTCTTGAATGAGCAATAGTCTTTGAAAAAGCTTCTAATTGCTCCTTGTTTGGAAGATCTCCAAACAATAACAAATATGCTGTCTCTTCAAAACCAAATCTGTCATCATCTATAAATCCGTCAATAAGATTGTGAATGTCATAGCCTCTGTAAAATAATCTTCCCTCGCAAGGTACAACCTCGCCATCAACTATCTTTGTGGACTCAATTCTGGAAATATTTGTAAGACCCGTTACAACACCTTTTCCGTTCTGATCTCTGAGTCCTCTCTTAACTCCAAACTCATAAAAGAATTTGCCGTCAACTGCATCATTCTTTATTACTTTATCTCTATACTGTTCTCTTAAAGCGTTAAAATCTCCCTTAGTTTTTACCATCTACTCTCCTATCCTGCCTCACCAATAGTGTCAAAAATCAATAAATAAAATAAACAGCGTGTTTAAACACTTCAAATATCGTCTCTCTTTTTCCGTTCTCTTTTTCTCCGTCAAGAGACCAGTCATTTGCTGCATTATCTTTGATAACAGCATTTGAAATCGGTATAAGTTCCACTCCTTCTCCATAGGTCTGCGTCTGCAATTTATTGATAAGAGTTCCTAGCTCTATCAAATCTCTAGGGAATTTAATCAACAACATTTCAAACAAACCATCCGTGAAATCAACTCTCTGTTTGTCTATCGTCATAACTCCACCAATCGATGTGGAATTACATATTGCGGCAAAAATAAACTCATCTTTTATTCTTTTTCCATCATATTCAATATCAAGTTTGAGTGGTTTTATATTTGTCAAATCCTTTGCCCCTTCTAAGATATAGGCAAAGTGTCCCAATATATTTTTTGCATTTTGTGGCGTTTCATATGAAGTTCTTGTAAATATTCCGGTTGAAGCAGTATACACAAAATATCTCTCATTGAATCTTCCGATATCGATATATTTTGGTGTGCCATTAACAATATTCTTTGCTGCTGTAACCGGAACACTTGAAAGCTGAAGGCTTGCCGCAAAATCATTTGTGGATCCTGCCGGAATATATCCAAGAGGAGCACCAACTCCCGATTCGATGATTCCTTCAATAACCTCATTGAGTGTTCCATCACCACCCATGCACACAATCAAATCACATTTTCTGCAGTGTCTTCCTACCATTTTGGTAGCATCCCCCTGAAAACGTGTGAAATGAATCTCAGTATCATAACCGTACTCATAGAAGACATTTATTATATCAGGTAATACTTCTTCTCGTTTCTTTTGTCCTGCTTTTGGGTTAATTATAAAGACAAGCTTCTTGTTCTCTTCCATAACTATCTCCCTTTCTACAACGGTCATATTTAAATTAAAGATTTGCTAAAGCTATCTAATCTGTCCGTCACCATAAATCTTATACTTGAAAGACTGCAGTTCAGGAAGTCCAACAGGACCTCTCGCATGCATCTTCTGTGTGGAAATACCAATTTCTGCACCAAATCCAAACTCACCACCATCAGTAAATCTTGTACTTGCATTTACATATACAGCCGCTGCATCAATTCTGTTCATAAATAATTCTGCAGTCTCCATATTTTCTGTAACAATACATTCACTGTGACCTGTTGAATATTTGTAAATATGCGCAATTGCATCTTCCACGCTGTCGACAATCTTAACTGCCATCTTATAATCAAGATACTCATTTGCCCAATCGCTTTCACCGGCAACTTCCATGTCCAAAATATTTCTTGCACGGTCATCACCATAGAACTGAACATTCTTTTCATCCATTTTTGCCTTAATAGCAACCAATGCTTCTTTTGCAATATCCTTATGAAGAATGAGTGTCTCTGCGGCATTACACACTGATGGTCTTGATGTCTTTGCATTGAAAGCAATCTCTACTGCCTTGGCAATGTCTGCATCCTTGTCGATATAAACATGACAATTACCAACACCTGTCTCGATTACAGGCACTGTAGAATTCTTGACAACCGCCTGAATAAGACCTGCTCCACCTCTTGGAATCAGTACATCAACGTATCCTGAAAGCTGCATAAGTTCGTTTGCGCTATCCCTTGAAGTGTCCTGAACAAGCTGAATAACATCTTCAGGTAAACCTGCCTCAACAACTGCTTTTCTCATTATTGAAGCAATGACCTTATTTGAATTGATTGCTTCCTTACCGCCACGAAGAATAACTGTGTTTCCTGACTTCAGGCAAAGTGCAGCCGCATCAGATGTAACATTAGGTCTTGCCTCATAAATAACACCAATTACACCAAGTGGTACACTTACCTTTTTGATAACCAATCCGTTAGGTCTTGTTGTTTCACTAAGTATTCTTCCAACCGGATCTTCGAGAGTTGCAACATCTGTTACTCCCTTTGCCAATCCTTTTATACGATCTGCATCTAATTTCAATCTGTCCTGAAGCGAAACTGACATACCATTGTTTTTTCCATTCTCAATGTCAATGGCATTTGCTTTTATAATCTCATCAGTTCCTGCAATAATCGCATCTGCGATACACTGCAATGCTTTGTTCTTCTCTTCTGTAGTTGCAACAGAAAGCACTCTCTCTGCCTCTTTGGCTTTCTGTCCCATCTCTATCATAATCTCATGAATTCCCATCTAATCCTCCTTGTTAGCAACAAAGAAAGTTCCAACCTGTCTTCCTTCCAACACTCTGTATATATTCTCCGGATCTGCTCCATTCATGATGATAGTATCAATACCTACTGCAGTTGTTACCTGTGCAGCCATAAGTTTTGTAACCATACCACCTGTACCAAGGGCAGAACCTTTTCCACCTGCAAGTTTAAACAAGTCCTCTGTAATTTCTTTTACAACAGGAATCAGCTGCGCATCTTCGTCAGTACTTGGATTTGCTGTGTAGAGTCCGTCCTGATCTGTCAAAATAAGTAATGCATCAGCATTAATCAGCTTTGCAACTATTGCTGAAAGATTATCGTTATCACCATAAACAATCTCATCTATAGCGATTGAATCATTCTCATTAATGATAGGAATAGCTCCATATTCAAAAGTCTTATCAAAAGCATTAACAAGATTATGCTTGCAATCAGGATTCTCAACGTCTCTCTTTGTGATGAGAAACTGACCAACAACATGACCATACTCGCCAAACATCTTATCATACATAAACATAAGCTCGCACTGTCCGATTGTTGCAGCTGCCTGACGTCCTTCTGTATCGTTTGGACGCTCTGAAAGTCCTAACTTTCCAACTCCAACTCCGATTGCTCCTGATGTTACAAGTGCAACTTCAACTCCTGAATTAACTATATCTGAGAGAACTCTGACAAGATTTCTCATGCTTCTAATATTTGTTTTTCCTGTACTGTGTGTTAATGTTGAGGTTCCAACTTTAACTACTATTCTCTTTGGATTTTTTAAAACTGCCATATCTTTTATAACCCGAACTCGTCGTCTCCTTTCAAAAATATCGTTGGTATCTGACAAGCCATGGGGTTTGAAGAGTTGTCCGGGCAACCCATTGTTTTTACATCTTTTTCTATGTTACCTTCTTCATCAACCTTGATATTTACGTGACCTGCACCTTCTGCCATTGTTCCATCAAGAACCGCAATGAGGTCATCTATCATCTGATCCTTAGTCATACAATTCTCTCCTTTACAATTAATTTACTCTTTAGTATACCATTTTTAGTACAAAAATACCACACTGTCTTAATTATTGTTCAATTATCACTGTTTAATTAATATTAAATACTAATGACCGGATATCAAATACTGTCAATTAATTATTGATTGATTTAATAAGATTAACCATCTCGATTGCTCCGCATGCTGCATCATAACCTTTGTTTCCGGCTTTTGTTCCGGCTCTCTCAATAGCCTGCTCAATATTGTCTGTTGTAATAACACCAAACATTGTTGGCACACCTGTTTCCATTCCAACCTGAGCTATTCCCTTGCTCACCTCTGCGCAAACAAAATCATAATGACTTGTTGATCCCTTAATAACTGCTCCAACACAAACAATTGCATCATACTTACCTGACTGTGCCATCTTCTTTGCAATCATTGGAATCTCAAATGCTCCCGGAACCCATGCAAGATCAATATCTTCATCACTGAGTCCGTGTCTGATAAGCGCATCTTTAGCTCCGCCAATAAGCTTTGAGACAATAAATTCATTAAATCTTGCTGCTACAATTCCTACTTTAATATCACTTGCTACTACATTTCCTTCTAATACTCTCATTTTCTTTTCTCCTGATATATTGCAACCGACATAACTGTTCAAGACTCGCTCGCAAGTCTTGTTGCAATACATCATTCTCCTTTCTTTAACTTTATTAATCTGTTTATCTGCTTTATAGTATAAAATTTAAATAGTATCATTTTTAAATTATGATTTATAAATCATAATCTGTCATATGATTCATCTTAAGCTGTTTTGTTTTCAAATAGAAATAATCATGTTTCTGTGGCGCAATCTGCAACGGAACTCTGTCTACAATGGAAATTCCATATCCCGACAGACCTGTTATCTTTGTCGGATTATTTGTTATAAGTTTAAGTTGCTTTGCTCCTATATCTGCAAGTATCTGTGCACCTACACCGTACTCCCTCATATCTGCAGGGAATCCCAGTTTGATATTAGCCTCAACTGTATCAAAACCCTGTTCCTGAAGTTCATATGCTTTCAATTTATTAAGAAGTCCGATACCTCTTCCTTCCTGTCTCAGATAGAGAAGCACTCCTCTGCCTTCCTCAGCTATGAGTTTCATAGCGCTGTCAAGCTGTTCTCCGCAATCACATCTCTTTGATCCGAAAACATCACCGGTAAGACATTCAGAATGAACACGGCAAAGCACCGGCTCACCATCAGAAACATCACCCATTGTAAGTGCCACATGGTGTTCACCATTGATAAGATTCTTGTATCCGATGATTTTGAATTCACCATATTTTGTAGGCATATTTGCCTCAGCTTCTTTTTTAATTATGCTCTCATGATTCATTCTGTACTGAACCAAATCTGCGATAGTGACAACTGTGAGATTCTCTTGCTCTGCAAATTCAAGAAGCTCAGTCTTTCTCATCATTGTTCCATCATCTTTCATAATTTCACAGCAAAGACCACACTCTTTAAGACCTGCCAATCTCACAAGATCAACTGTTGCCTCTGTATGACCGTTTCTTACAAGAACGCCACCCTCTTTTGCACGAAGAGGAAACATATGTCCCGGTCTTCTGAAATCTTCAGGCTTTGCCCCATCCTCAACTGCTTTCATTGCTGTGAGAGAACGTTCTACAGCAGAGATACCTGTTGTTGTGTCAACGTGATCAATTGAAACTGTAAATGCAGTTCCATGATTATCTGTATTTACAGGAACCATCTGCTCCAATCCCAGGTCTTCACACAGTTTTCCACTCATAGGCATGCAGATAAGACCTTTTGCTTTGCTCGCCATCATATTAACATTTTCAGTTGTTGCAAACTCCGCTGCACAGATTAAATCGCCTTCATTTTCTCTGTCGGGATCATCAATTACAAGTATAACTTTGCCCTCTCTTAAATCTTTGAGTGCCTCTTCGATTGTACCAATTTCTTTAGCCATACTTACCTCCTAAAATCCATTCTCTCTCAAAAAATCCATTGTTATCTTGCTTTCATGTTTTTCATCTTCTGTATTATTAAACTGTAAAAGTTTTTCAACATATTTACCAAGCATGTCACATTCAACATTAATCATATCACCTGTCTGCTTACCTTTCAGATTTGTGACTAGTCTGGTGTGAGGAATTGTAGAAACTTTAAAACTGTCCTCATCAACACTTGCAACCGTAAGACTGATTCCATCAAGTGTTACCGAACCTTTCTCTACAATATATCTTGTAAGTTTTTTATCTATTGTTATGGTATACCATACAGCATTTTCATCCTGAACAATATCAGTGATATATCCGACTGAGTCAATGTGCCCCGACACTATATGTCCGCCAAACCTGCCGTTAGCAGCCATAGCCCTCTCTAAATTAACAGTGCTCCCCCCCGTCAATTTGCCAAGGGAACTTCTGTTAGCCGTCTCCGCCATCACATCTGCAGTAAAATAATTGCTTCCCATGGATGTGACTGTAAGGCACACTCCATTTACAGCAATGCTGTCACCAATCGCTGTATTCTCGAGCACTTTTGAACATTGTATCGTCAGCACTGCAGATACATGATTCTTCTTTATATTCTGCACGGTACCTGTCTCTTCAATGATACCCGTAAACATCACCATTCCACCTTTCTTAGTTTCAAAATGTATACTTTATGAAACAGATATACGATGCTTTCAAAAAGTATACTTTTAAAGATACCCCGTAACAAGTATGTCACTTCCTTTTGTTTCAATTGACATTTCATGAAGTTCAAGGGCATCTTTCATATACATAATGCCTGTTCCTTCCACAGGACTTTTTGCATCACTTCCTCCTACGAGTTTTGGTGCAATATAAATATATGCTTTTGCAACAAGTCCTGACTGTAACATAGAAGAATTGAGCGTTCCACCTCCCTCAAGAAGTATTCCGTCAACACCTCTCTTATAGAGTTCTTCCATCAGCATATTCAAATCTATGTGCCCACATTCATCCTCTTTTGTGAAGATAATGTCAACTCCTTCATCTGTAAGTTTCTGTATTTTTTCTTCCATGTCATGCTGTTCTTTTAAACTGCCTTTGCAGGCAATTATCGTCTCTGCCTCTTTTGCAGTTTTGACTATATTTGAATCAAGTGGAATTCTAAGGTTACTGTCACATATTATTCTTGTGTGGTATTCCTGTTCACCCTCAATTCTCACTGTCAGTAAAGGATTATCTGCAAGTACTGTTCCTATCCCTGCCATTATTCCCCTGTATCTTTTTCTAAGTTCCTGCACATGAATTCTTGATTCGTCACAGGATACCCATTTTGAATCTCCGTTTTCACAGGCAATCTTGCCATCAATTGTCATTGCGTATTTCATTGCAACAAAGGGTTTCTTATAAGCCATTCCATAGAAAAAAACTTCATTTGCCCTGTCACATTCATCTTTAAGAATTCCTGTTTCAACTTCGATTCCATGCTCCTCAAGAATTCTTACACCATTTCCTGCAACTTTTGGGTTGTTATCCATACTTCCGACAAACACTCTCTTTATTCCACGCTCAATGATAATATCCGTACATGGCGGAGTCTTTCCATGATGGCAGCACGGTTCTAATGTGACGTACATATCTGCTCCCGTAACATCACCTTCAAATGAAGTGAGTGCCTCACGCTCTGCATGAAACATGCCACAGCGATGATGATATCCGGTTGTGAGGATTTCTCCGTCTCTGACCACCACACAACCTACCATTGGATTAGGTGACGTATGGCCTTCTGCTTTTAATGCAAGGTCAAGAGCCATTCTCATATAATCTTCTTTGTTCATAAAAATCTCCATTCAAATCTTTTTCATCATTATCCGACTGAAATCAACAAAGCCGCTACGCTTATTTCGGGATTGTATCAAGGTCGTCAAGTGCATGAAAGCACAAAAGAAGCCCTGAGATAAAATCTCAGGGCGTATTACACAAAAAAAATGTAGTAACTCTACATCTATCTTCTCTCATCCAGACTGTCAGGATATGTAATCCTGTGCTAACGCAACTGTCGGCTTCGGAATTGCAAAAGCTCACCGAATCATGCAAAACTGCTCGCGGGCTTTACCGCCGGTAGGGAATCTCACCCTGCCCTGAAGATTATCATTATGAGTATAAATTAAATATATCAAATTGTAAAGTTTATTCTGTTTGGGCTACCACTCACGCATCAGGAGTTGTATCTGATTGGGTTACTTCTCTCTCATTAGAAGTCGCATCTACCTGCGCAGCTTCTCTTGCCTCAGCTGCTTCCCTTTCCATTCTTCTCTTATGTAATTCAGAAATAATGTCCTGGGCATTTCGGATCTTCGATGTTACGCTGTTTTCTTCCTCATTATCAGTATCCTTTGCAGAATCTGCGTTTCCATCCTTATAGTCTGCTTCCGAAGTCTCCTCAGGCTTATTTATTACATAAACAACATGATTAGAGCAGCCCATAAGTTCGTCTTTCTTACAAATGATATAGTGATAATTAAGCCATCTGTTAAACTGCTTCTCGTTCATGTCTTCCATCTTATCTCTGATAAGCATTGCAACACCTTCTGCCGCAAAACGTTCTGTATACCTGATCTCACACATTTTGAAAAGTGCATCAATCTCTTCAAATGTAAGAATTCTCATCTTTCTGCTGACTGCCTTGAGAGTAATCTTGTCAAATCTCGGTCCAATCATAAAGTCATAATCTGAATTAAATGTATTCTCAATAACCATCATATCGTTAGACATAAAGGAAATGAAAATAGTTCCTCCCGGCTTACAGATTCTGTAACTCTCCCTGATTATCTCTTCCTTTTCTTCAAGAGATAATGTTGAATACATTGGTCCAAAACAAAGAACAGCATCCTTACACTCATCCTCCACATCGTACAAAACTGCATAAGGTTGATTAATAATTGTCAGTCTGTCAATTCCCTGTGCCGCTCCCATGAGATTCTCTGTCTCATCTTTCTTTGGCTCTATAACTGTTACCTGATGTCCTTTTCTTGCAAGATATATACCATAAACACTGGCACCCGAAGCACCAATCTGCAAAATATCATTCTTTGATTTTAAATGTTCATCCAAAAAATGTACTACTGTAAGATATGCAACCTTGCTGGCTTTTGATGCCTTGTTGCTCTTATCAATGTTGCTTGAAGAATTATTTACAGCCCCTTCACTGTTCTGCTTGTTAGAAGAAGTATCTCCTACAATTCTATCAAGAGAATTGTTGCCTTTTGAATTACCTACTTCCTCCAAAACATCAGCCATGAGGTAATCCTCATCAACGAACTCAATCTTCTTAGGGAGGAATCCCGACTGATACTTGAACTTCAGATAAAATCTTCTGAGAGTCTCCATCGAAATTCTTCCTGTTGGTGACGGGGTTGTCGTAACATGCTTAACTTTGTACTTTTCAGCATACTCAAGAACCTTTTTTACAAGGAAGGTACCAAGTCCCTTCTTATCATGTCCCGCCTGAACTCTTAATATATCTATATGGAGTGAATCATCCTTCTTATGACTCGTATCTTCCGGATTATTATGATTATAAAAATGACAACACACCTTGCCTGCAGGTGTTGTCTCCCCTGTGAGAACCGCCTCACCATTAAGTTTTTCTCCGTCTTTAACGAATTCTACAAGATAATCTCCAAAGATATACGCCATTTTTTCTTCCACGTCAATCTCTCCTTTATTATCTAATAGGTTTAAATAGTATTTTCACACTAATATATTTCCATTCATAAAAATCTATATTAATTATATCATAAACTCCTGAAAATAACATTGATTTTTTTAATTATAAAAAATAGCATTTTCCTTTAACAATTCATCGCACAGTTCCTCAAAAGACTGAATATAACTTACAACTGTCCCCTCTTTTGCAATATATAATTCATCATCTTCCGGTATTATATTTTTCACTTCAATGCTGACACAAGTCACTATTTCATTTACACCGTCTTTCGAATAATAATACAGTTCAACCGTATCATTACACTCATTATAAATTGCTCTGTAAAATACTCTTCGTTTAGAAACAATCTCTTTTGCCATGATAAAAAATCTTGCATCTTCTGCAGACGCGTATTCTTCCTCAATCTGAATATAATCATCTATCTGTTTTTCGGACCACTTTATCAAATCAAAATATAATTCACTGTTAATGTCTATATCGCTAATGATACTCTTTCGATCAAATTTGTCCTCTCTTGTTCCTTTTCTGTTTCTCTCTGCTTTTCCAAAAACATCTATTATTCTTGTATTTTTGCCTTCTTCATTTTCATTTTCTTCGTATTCATTTCTTTCTATTTTCTCATCTTCTTTTTCATTTTTTATTTTCTCTACCAGTTTTCTGATTGGCATGGCAATCAGATACCATATGCCATTTATAGCAGCGATAACAAAGGCAATTTTAAAAAACAGACTCACATTATTTTTCCCGAATGTAAACCATAACATAACAAGCATTGCAATAGAAAGAAGCGCGAAAATATATGGATATCGCATTACCGGCTTAATTGGCATATCTTCCCAAAGTTCTACGCCTGTACTCTCAGCTAAATCAATTGCGCTTTTTGTAAAGGTTGAATTTGTCATTACAATTGCCACATCGCAATCATAATAGCTCATTCCGGCATACACTTCCTGTACAGCTTTATTTCCCACAGGTCTTGAATACAATTTGCACTGAACTGCATATTTTTTTCCATCCTTGCTTGCAAGTATATCCACTCCCTGATCCCCGCTGGCTTTTGTTACTCTGATTTTTTTAAATCCCTTGTCCTTTAGAACTGTTGCGCATATATCTTCAAATTCCAATCCATCTAATTTTGCCATATATCATAACTCCTTTATTCCTGACAGCGATTAATTCAAGAACGTCTCTGTGTTCCTGATTCATTTTTCTCATCGTGTAAACAATAAGAGAGTTGTTCCAACTCCAGTCGGAATCAACTCTCTTATTTTACATCAAAATTATAAATTATTGAACACGCATATAAACTAATCTTATATAATCCGGATTAACCAGGCTTAATATGTCATTATACAAATAATCGTGTCCTTCTTTGTTTGGCATCAAACAAGCTCTGTACAGATAATCCGCAACGCTATAGTATGAATACTCAAAGGCCTCCGAATAGATATAGCTTCCATCCGACAATTTCGCGTAGGCTTTAATTCTCCATTCATCTGTATATTCAAGCGGATTATTTGATTTGAATAACATTGTCATCGCATATGTGGAAGAATCAACTTCTTCACTCCAGTTTGAGTAACTCATTTTTCCCTTTGAAGTACTCTCATAACTTCTCACATAAGGATGTGTACTTCCTACAAACAAATCACTCTCCTGTGCAAACGCTGCCAATGAATATACTACTCCGGAACTCACTACCTGTTTTCCGTCAATCTCATCTGCAACTGTATAAGTTGTTCTCAACCCTTTAGAATTTGCACTGATCTGACATCCGTCAAGACTAATGGTATATATATCACCTGAAACATCTGTAGGCACTTCAGTTGGTGTTTCTGTTGGCGCTTCTGTCGGTGCTTCTGTAGGCACTTCAGTTGGTGTTTCTGTAGGTGCTTCTGTCGGCGCTTCTGTCGGCGCTTCTGTCGGTGCTTCTGTTTCCGGTTCTATATCAGAACTCTTTACAAAACTAAAGTAATCTATATTTGCAACATATCCTTTTCCATTTGTTGTAACAAATTTAAGTGTAACCTTATGTCTGCCACCACTAATCTCATTTTGTAATTTTCCAAATGTATCAACATAGCTATACCAGTCATCTCCTGTATTTGCAAGTTCAAGCACACCTACAGGATTTGAACTGTCATCGATGTATATTTCAACATTTCCGGATGCATCGGCTGTTTTGCTCGAGTAATTGATGCGAACGCCTCCGGCACTCTCAGAAAAGTCTACCTGATCGAATGTAAGCGATACATTATTTGTTACTCCACCGATGTTCTTTCCGTTACTTGCATTGTTGTATGTATCAACAACTCCTCCGACTCTGCTTGAAAAATCCTCTGCTTCTATCCTGCTATATGCATCAAATATTCTTGTTGTCGGAGCCTCAGTTGTAGGTTCCAAAGTTGTCTCTGCATCGTTATTAATAAGTTCAAATGACTTGATTGTAAATTTGATTCCCTGTGGTGCCTGCCCAAGATCAAAGAATATCTGTGCAGTTTCTAAGGATGTAAAATTCAAAGTAACTGTATTATCACCCTGAGATAATGAGAATCTGTTTCCTGTTCCACTCTTTTCCTCTTTTATTAAAAGATTACTTGCTGCCATGTTGGAATTTACTGTCATCCTGCAAGTATATGATTTTGAACTCTGTACAGGAATCTCTTTTGTCTTTAACTGAATACCCCAGTCAACTCCGCTTGCTTTGTCAACGATTACTGACATATCGTTGTATGAATTACCCTTCTTGTACTCAACAATAGGATCATTTGCCCAACCGCTTGCCTGATATACTGACCAGTAATCAAAGTCATTCCAGTTCGCACCTGCAAATGAATATCCGGTATTTGCCGGTGGTGCTGTTGTAGGCTGTGGTGTGGTTGCAACCTGTCCGCCTACATTAACTTCAGTTGTCACTCCGGATGTTTCTTTTCCGTTCTTAACCCCTGTTATTTTAACTGTACGTTTTCCGGGAGTTGCCTCTATATCATAGCTTGCGCAGGCAACTTCTCTTAATTTAATGTTACCGTCAACATATACGTTGAATGTCTGTCCATTATTTGGATTTCCCCAGACAACATTTATTATTCCATCTCTCGGCGAACTGATACCAGCTCCAAAGACTTCAACAGGTCCGTTGTTATCCGGCTGTGTCTCAGGAGCCTTTGTAGTTGTCACCTGAGTATTTCCTCCGGCTCTCTTTACAGCTTCTCCTGCATTTATAAGTCCATATGCAAAATAATAATCTCTTCCGCCTTCTCCAAGGTCCTGGGCTGTTTCTCTCAATATTGTGTGAACCTGATTCTTATTAAGGTTCATATTTACGCTATACATCATAGCTACTGCACCGGCAGCAATCGGTGAAGCCATTGAAGTTCCGTTTGTAAACCATGTCTCATCTCTTGCTCCGCCACATGCTATGTTAGTTCCCGGCGCGCAGAAATCACATTCCCATCCAAAGTTACTTGTTCCTCTTCTGGCTTTGTTTTCATCTGTTGCGATAATAGAAATAACATTTGGATAATCTGAAGGATATCCGTCCAAGTCACCACCGTTATTTCCTGCTCCTGCAACTACAGTTCCTCCTGACTGTGTAAATCTGTTGATTGCCTGCTCCTCTGCAGCATAAGATCCTTCGTGGAACAAACTCATATTAATAACCTTTGCTCCGATTCCGTTTGCATAATCTATGGCAAGTGCCATCTTATCAACATACAGAGGAATCGCAACATTTACAAGTTCCGCAATACTGTTATCCGTACCTGCTGCAACACCTGCAATCTGTGTACCGTTGTTTGACTGACCTGCAAGTAATGATGACACATTAATCATATGCATATTTGAAGTTGTAAAATTAGTTCCAAGATTAGTCATTGGATAATAACTGTTGTCATCGTTATAAACAATTGACTGTGACTTGTTTGATACGTTCTTAAGATCAGCATTCGTATTGATGTCTATTCCGTCACCGTCAATAACACATACTTTAACTTTTGAGTGAGCTCTGGAATTGATATATTCCCAGGCCGTTCCAACGTTGAGATGCTGCAGGAAATATTCGTTATATCTGTACGGATCATTAACATAATCCCAGGCTTCTCCTATCTGTTCAACTTTTCCGTTTATTTCTGCTGATTCAGTCTGTGTGTATGTACCGTAAATATCCGCTGCCTTCCTCGCTGTAAGTCCCGGTGAATTTACCTTTACCAAATATGAACCGTCCGGACAGACATGAATATATTCACATTCACCATACTGGTCAGATACAAGTTTATTTATCTCCTCTTCACTGAGTTCTTTGTCAAATGTCAGCAGCGTTGCGTTTGGTTCAAATGATAAATTTTTATCATTTTTTCTCTCTTCATCTGCCTCTTTATAGTTTGCAACAATAGTATCAGCTTCACTTTTTATTGACTTTTCAAACTCTTTAAGTTCCTTTTTGTCCTCTTCATAGTACATCTTAAGGACTCTGTTTACTGCAGCCTCAAAATCATTGCCACTGTATTTGTTAGCAATTTTTGCTGCTTTTTCTCCATCTTTCTTTGCAACGTCTGTAATCTTTGCAAGTTTCCTACCTGACACACTGTAATGTTTAAATTCAGTTTCCCCTCTAACAATTCCGGCACTTTTTGATGTCACTGCAACAGGTCCTACAGTACCTGTAATCATTGCAAGACCCAAAAAGAGCGCCAGATGCCCTCTTGATTGTTTCTTCATTTTCTTCTCCCTTCCAATTTGCATAACATACTATTACTCGAACTATGTTATAACCATTCTTATAGATTTTAACAGATAATCAACTATTACGATAGAATTTTCCCTGTTTTTTTCATATCAAATCTACTCAAAAATATAACATAACTATCAAAATGTAAAATCGAGTAGGAGGCCAACCATTAATTGGTTAGCCGACCTCTCACACCACCTGGCATACGGTTCCGTACCAAGGCGGTTCCTTAGTTTTCATAGACTACTAGATAATAGTCAAGCATGGATGTGTATCCTAGCTTGGCTA
>JAILRH010000210.1 GCA_024698345.1 Lachnospiraceae bacterium
AGATTTTATTATGGATATTAATAATGGATAATAAAATAATAATTACTGCGAAAGGAGTTTTTATGAATCAGTTAGATTACTATCTACGTTTGGATTATGAGCGATGGAAAGATAATCCATATCTTTTTGAACCGGGAGAGAATGGTTATCATACACTTTCCTTTGGAGAATTTATTGAATATGTTGATCACTTTGCAAGATTTTTACTGGACAAAGGCCTTGCAAATAAAAATATTGGTATCTATTCACCAAACAGTATCAACTGGATGATAGCTGATATCGCTATTATGAATTACGTTGGTCTGAGCGTAGGTTTTTACAAAGATTGGACATATGAAAATGTAGCTTATGCGATTCGCAAATGTGATATTGAAGCATTACTTTACGCCAAAGAATCTAAAGAAATAATTGACCGTCTAAGGGACGATTTTTCTAATATTACTTTTATCTCCCTGGAAAGTATTTTCGAACAATGCGGACCTAAGGGAGATTATATAGAGTATAAAGATTCTAAACTTTTCACTCTTACGCCAAAGGATGAAAATGCTCCTGCAAAGGTTGTATTTACAAGCGGCACTACTTCTTTTCCAAAGGCCGTTATGCTCTCTTTGAAGAATGTTTTTTCGGGTTGGAAATCCCTTGAGAGAAGGGCTCCATTAAATGAAGGTGATGTCTGTTATCTCTTCTTACCTTTGAACCACACTTACGGTTCTATTTACAACTTTATATATTCGCTAGTGTTTGGATTTAAAATATATCTTGCCGGTTCAATAAGTGATATGGCAAAAGAAATGATGGCGGTTCATCCTACTGTATTTTCCGGTGTCCCACTTGTTTTCTCAAAGTTTTATGAGGGCTCTAAAGCCATGGGAATAAGTCTGTCTACACTTCTTGGTGGGAAGATGAAATATCTGTTCTGCGGTGGTGCAAAACTTGACTCAGAAATTAGAGATGCTTATGCAAAAGAAAATCTATATATGATGAATGCATATGCACTATCTGAAACTGCATCTGCGTTCTGCATAGACTACCCTCGCGAAACAGATTATGAAAGCGTTGGAACACTTTTTGAAGATATTGAAGCGGTGGTTCTCAATCCTAATGAAGAAGGATATGGCGAACTTGCTGCTAAAGGCGATAATATTTTTGTCGGATATTACGGAGACGAAGAATCTACAAAAGCTGCTTTCTCAGAGGATGGGTATTTCCTAACCGGAGATATCGGATGCATCAAAGACAGAAAAGTATATATCAAAGGCAGAAAAGATAAAAAAATAATTCTTCCATCAGGAGAAGGCGTTCTTGCCTCTGCGTTGGAAGAAGAAATTCTATCACTTCATGATAGTGCAAAATCAGTTAAGGCATATCTTCGTGACGGATTACTTACATGTGACATTTACGTAGATATAAGTAACGGGGATACATTAGAAAAGCTATGGGATGAATTAATCCGTGAAAGGAATACACAAACTATAAAATACAAACACATTCAAAAATTCAATATATGTGATATAAAAACATTGCTTAAGTAAAATTCATTTACACTACCTACTTTTTAACTGTTAAAGGCTGCCAACTATATTACAAGCTGGCAGCCTCTTTTTATGATAACACAATTCAAGACTCGCTCGCGAGTCTTGCTGCGAAATGCGCGTCAGAAATTAATATCCGGTAGTTACTATTTCCCAACCATCTTCTTCTGTAAAACCTAACCACCACTGATAGTCTTCGTAGTCATTGCATGGTCCGCACCGTATTTCTCTGTAAAATCATCCATTATTCGCTGTTGCTCAGCTACACTTCGGCGAGCTGGATCTAAGTCTACAATAATACCATCCTTATCTCCCTTACAGAAATATAATCCCATATACAAAGATAGCTGCAGCTCCTACCGCCATTACTGTCCAGCTAATATATCTTCCCATCATTTCTAAAAATGAAGGTTCAGCATCATCCGCATTACGGACACGAAATGCTAATTCAAACCTGTATATTTCATCAACAAATAAAATGGAAATAGCATTCACGATACAAAGAAACAAACCTACAAACCATAATCCACCTTCACCTTTATGTGTTAATTCAGGTTTGCTAACCAAACTATAAATCGTATAAACATTCGGTTTTATCGTATCTACAAGCTTTCCATCGGCATACCTTTCATCTCCGTTTGCATCCACATGAGTGATTATTCCCAAACTATCATCATACCATGATCCATCTTCATTTCTAAACAGATAGTTATCATTGTTATCATATAGTATCACACCTCGGAAACGAACTGCCTCACCTTCACGAATTTCAGTAATATTGGTTTTTTCTTCATCCTTTATTACTGAATAAGGTCCATAAGTTTTATCCCCATACTTTAATACTACAGTATTGTCCTCAGACACTACAAACTGAGTTTGTTTTCCATTAATTTCACCGGAATACAAAGTATTGCCATTTTCTATTGTCTTAACAAGAATTTCATCGTTGTAAAGAAATCCGACTTTTAATCCGACCTTTAGATAAATAACTGCAAACACTACTATCATAACAGCCATTGACAGCATAATTACTTTTTGATAAACATCCAATTCTTTAATTCTGTTCATATTCTCCCTCATTTTACAAGTCTATTTGTAAATCTTTAATCAGTTTTAAAACTCTCTCATAATCCTTAATACTTTTTATCTCAAAGCCACTTCTTGTTCTGGAATTTCCTCTGACAGGATAATCGGTATGACCATTTAAAAGTATGTTCCCGGTACCTGTGTTCTTTTCGATTAATCCTCTTGTAAATCCTACATTTGTAATATCTGACAACATTTTTACTTCTGTATTTGCTGCAAAAATTCCTGAAGATATGTATACTGCTTTATCAGTAACAATGTAATATGCATTTTTGTATCTTATTCCGGAAGTAAGAATCCCTCCTATGTATATCCATACAGGGGTCATGTGAAGCATAATAAATAACAGTGCAAAGGCAGTAGGAATTCCTGAATCAGCCATTTCCCCAGAAAAAATAGCTTTTATGAAAATTCCGTCAAAGCCGGTCCAGACTACCACAAATGGAAGCATTACATTAAATATACTTTTTAACACATAGCACTTCCTCTCAGGTTTTCCTTCCCAAAAAATATTCTCATCGCTACCTACAAGCATTTTAAGTTCATTATTTTCCATATTTTCCTCCTAAGATTTGTTATTAGTAAATAATATTATAACAAAAATATTTAATATGGGAAATGATGTCTTTTTTCAATTCCAAATCACTCTACCATCAATTATAAAAAAAGGGTTATTTAAAGGTGTTTTATCCCCTCGCAGATTCTTCTTGCTACTCTCGGGTTATTCATTGTATATAAATGTATTCCATCAATGTCATTGGCTAACAAATCGATAATCTGACTGGTTGCATAAGAAATTCCTGCATCAAACAATGCTTCTTTATTGCTCTCGTATTTGCTGATAATCTTTTGGAAACGCACCGGTAAGGACGCACCACACATCGTAATCATTCTCTTAATCTGTGCTGCATTAATAACTGGCATAATTCCCGGAATGACCGGCACATCTATTTCTGCAATCCTGCAATCATCTACAAACCGATAAAACTCGCTATTGTCAAAAAACAGTTGAGATAAGAGAATCTCTGCTCCGGCATCAACCTTTGTCTTCAAATTTCTCATCTCACTGACTCGGTTATCAGATTCCGGATGACATTCCGGATAGCAAGCTCCTGCCACACAAAAATCACCTCGATTTTTAATATAGGAAATCAAATCAGATGCGTGATGAAAGTCATTCTTTTCCGGCACATTGGGATTTCTGTCTCCCCGTAACGCCAGCACATTCTGGATTCCTTCCGCTTTTAACACCTTGGCAAATTCGTCAATTTCTTTTTGATTGTAACTTAAGCAGGTCAAATGAACCACCGGTTCAATCTGATAATCCTCTTTTATTTTCTTTGCCAGTTCAATGGTTCGGTTACAATTTGATCCACCTCCGGCTCCAAAGGTGACACTGATGAAATCCGGCTTCAATTCGCTAAGCACTGATAAGGTTTCATCAATATTCTTTAACTCTTCATCTTTCTTTGGCGGAAAAATTTCAAAGGACAGACTTCTTCCTTTTTTTTCGTATATTTCTGATATTTGCATTCTAATTCCCTCTCTTTTAATCAGGGCGAGAAGCCACCCCGATTTCTAATATTGCTTTCTCAAAATCTTTGCTGCTTCAACTAAATTGATTAAGCTGGCTTCTGTTTCCAAAATTCCTCTTGTTTTCAAACCACAATCCGGATTTACCCACAATTTATCTTTATCAATTTTTTTAAGCATAGTTTCTAAAGCACCCATAATCTCTTCTACCGAAGGAACTCTTGGGGAGTGGATATCATAAACACCCGGACCAACCTCGGTTTCAAAATCATTTTCCTGAATGGCATCCAAAATCGTTAATTTGGAACGGGATGCCTCAAAGGAGATTACATCTGCATCCATATTGTCAATGTCTTTGATAATTGCGTTAAATTCGCTGTAGCACATGTGAGTGTGAATCTGTGTTTCCGGTTTAACACCACTGTGGCATAAGCGGAATGCCGGGATTGCCCAATCCAGATATTCTGTGTACCAATCGCTTTGACGGATTGGAAGTTTTTCCTTCAAAGCAGCTTCGTCAATCTGAATGATTTTGATGCCTGCTTTTTCCAAGTCCAGCACCTCTTCACGAATAGCAATTCCAATTTGGTAAGCCATTTCCTTCAGCGAAACATCTTCCCTTGGGAAGGACCAGTTCAGAATGGTTACAGGACCTGTTAACATTCCTTTCACCGGCTTATCTGTCAGACTCTGTGCATACTCCAAATAAGAGGTAGTAATTGCCTTCGTTCTCTTCACATCTCCAAAGATAATCGGCGGTTTTACACACCTTGTTCCATAAGACTGTACCCATGCTTTTTCCGTAAACACATAACCTTCTAAGTTTTCACCGAAAAATTCCACCATGTCGTTTCGCTCATATTCTCCATGTACCAACACATCAATACCGATTTCTTCCTGCTTTTCAATACATGCCTTAATGAACTCATTAACTTTGCTGTCGTAAGCTGCCTTATCAATTTCTCCCTTACGATATGCAGTTCTGTTCTTTTTCACTTCGATTGTCTGTGGAAAAGAACCAATAGTTGTGGTTGTGAAGATTGGAAGCTCTAAGGCATCCTTCTGGATTTTCTGTCTTTCGCTTCGCTTTGGAAGTCGAATAAAATCTTCTTCTTTTAAATCATCAACCTTTGCTTTCACATCCGGATTTCGGTAGAGACGTTCCTTAGCAAACAATTCCTTATTTTCCTGGTATTCTTTTTCTATTCTATAATCATCAGTATCTGTTAACACACTCAGTTCACGAAGTTCCTGTAATTTTTCCAGTGCAAATGCAAAGTACTGTTCTACTTCTGGCTTTAAGGAATTCTCATTCTGCAGTGTGTAAGGTACGTGAAGTAATGAGCAGGATGTAGACAATACAATTTCCTTTGTGTACTTCTTCAGTTCTTCTAAAGTTCCCAGCACTTTTTCATAACTGCTCTTCCAAATATTCTTTCCATTTACCAATCCCACAAAAAGAACTTTTCCTTCCGGAAATCCATACTTTTCAATCAAATGCAAAGTTTCTTTTCCTTCCAGAAAATCCAAACCGAAACCATCAAAATCCAATGCTGTTATTTCCTGATAGTAATCCCTAAGGTCTCCAAAATAGGTCTGTAATAAAATTTTAGTATTTCTTTTTTCCTTTAATATATTTCTATAAAGCGTATTAAATAAGTTTAAATCCTCAACAGTCAGATCCTGAACCAAAGCAGGTTCATCAAACTGAACCCATTCAGTTCCAAGACTTTCAAACTTTTTCAGGATTTCTACATATCCTTTCACAAAGTCCTGAGCAAACTCTGCTGCTTTCTTTTCACCCTGATATTTTGCCAGTTTTAAGAATGTAAAAGGACCAATCAGAACCGGCTTCGTCTGAATGCCAAACTGCTTTGCCTCCACATACTCTTCAAAAGGCTTTTCGCCTACCAGCTTCACTTCTGTATCGTCACTAATTTCCGGAACCAAATAGTGGTAGTTCGTATTAAACCACTTCTTCATTGCCAACGCTGAGACATCGCCTGCTTCTCCCTGGTAGCCTCGTGCCATTGCAAAGTAAGTATCTATCTCATCCAGATTCAGTTCCTGATATTTCTTTGGAATCACATTAAACAGTACTGCCGTGTCCAACACTCCATCATAGAAGGAGAAATCATTGGAAGGAATCAGGTTGATTCCTGCACTTTTTTGAAATTTCCAATGTTCTGCACGCAATGCTTTTGCAACTTGCTGCAATTCTTCTTTTGTCACTTCTCCACGAAAATATTTTTCTGATATAAATTTCAATTCTCTCAGTTTTCCCACTCTTGGGAAACCAACTATTGTATTATTCATTGATAGCCTCCTTTATATTTCTATTTTCCTTGTAAGTTTTATTAGGAATAAGTATAAATAACTTTGAGCCCTATGAAAAATACAAAAAAATAGAGGTTTGAAATAGTTTAAAACTATTTCAAACCTGTTCATTCTTTGGAGAGGTATATAAAATTCCGATTTCACTTCTCATCCGACTCACGTCCTCTATGATTTCATAAGTCTGGGGTTCCCTTAATGTAAAATCATACTTGTCCGAATCAAAGGAACGAATCAAATCCACAAAAGCGTTCACCGCAAAGGAATAATGCTGACATTATAAAGTCACACTATTTTTTACTATCTATACATTTCTCTTTAATTAACCAAACATCCGCAATGATTTTATTTTTGCGGATGTTTGGTTAACTACATTTCTTGATATATTCTAATATTCCTTCAAGCACTATATCG
>JAILRH010000213.1 GCA_024698345.1 Lachnospiraceae bacterium
ATAAAATACTTAGTAATCTATTTTTCATTTTGTATCCTTCCTAGTAATTAAGGTAGTGTCAAAAGACACTCCTTCTTTTCTCTGTATTTTATTGTTAATTACAATGTTAGTTTCTATATTTGCAAATACAAGAACTATAAAAACTAATGAAATGAGTAATAGTTCTAAGATAGATGACATAAAAATAGTGGAAAATGCAATTGATTTTTTTAGAACGGTTGTAATTGAAGAAAATGATAAAAATATCTCATATGAAATATTAATGTTAAAAGATATATTAAATTATATGAGAATGATGGAAGAAAACAAATCTTTGCTTTATGACTGGGAGGCCGTTATATATGATTCAGATATTGATAATATTGAAAAATTATCAAAATATATAATGATTGATAGTGTGATTGGTGAATATTGGGTAGATGAATTAAAGAGTGCTCAAAACCCAGACGGTGGTTTCGGTCTTGCATTAGGCTATGAAAGTGAGATCATGGACACCAAAGTAGCACTTAAAGCACTTCAAGTTTTAGACGAAATAGAGGCAATGGAAAATGCTATCACTTACATTATTTCTTGCCAGAATCCTGATGGTGGTTTCCCTTATCAGGCGGGACTTGAATCTGACGCTGAATTGTCAGCGGATATTGCAAATATACTTGCAGACTGTGTAAAGGATAATGGTAGTTTAAAGGTACAGTTAGAGGATGAGTTATCATCACTTAGAAGCTACTTGGATTCAAATGCAGTATCTTTATCAGAACTTAGTTCATCTGATTTAGGAAAGGTATATCAGCATTTCAACACAGCATTATTTAAGTTAAAGATGGACAAAGAATATGATGTTACATCATATTATGACTTGCAGGAAGAAAATGGAAGTGTATATGATGATGCTCTTGCAACAGCGATGTATTTGGAACTTCTTGTATTAGAAGAAAATACTATTAAAGCTGATATAAACGATATGGTATTTGTTACGGATGAAGGAACAATAGCCTCTGTCTATAACAGCTATGAAAATGTAAATATTATTATTGACAGTTCATACAATTCTGAGGAGGCAAGACTTGAGGTAGATGTTAAAACTCCAAGTGGAGAGATTAAGGAATTGGATTCGGATGATGGAAAGTATGTTTTTGAGACAGCTGACTATGAGAAAGGATTGTATCAGGTTACTGCTAAAATAATAAACACATATAATAATAAGGTAGTATCAACTTACGACAATTATTTTACAATTAATCCGACATTTGCCGTTGAGGGACTTGATACATATTTTGCAGAGGAAATTTACGATTACGAGAATTATGGACCACCTGAGATGAGAAGAGTTTCGTATGCGCGAAAGGGTGTAAAAAACTTGTATCTTTATCTAATGGCTGATGTTCATTTAAAGAATCTTGAAGAAGCTACTGATGATATAACTATTTCCTGGGAGTTAAAGAGAAAAACAAAAGTTGTAACATCCGGATGGATAAAAATATCTAAGAGAAACGGAAGCTATATGTATCTTCCGGAAGTTGTTCCATGTAGTGACGGGTATGGTGTTCAGCCGGCAGATGACTTTGTTGTTGATGGCAGTGATAATGAATGGATAGAACTTGATCCAGAAGAACCTGATTTCAGCGGTGTATTTGATCAGCTTTTAACTCTTAACTGTCTACGTTTTGACACAACAGAATCATGCTCTTACGTTTTGCAGACTGATGTTTCACTTGGAGATATGCTTCTTGAAAGTTCGATGGCAAATCTTGTTATTTCAGGTCAGGAAATGTCTGTTGTTACAAATACGGATAAGGAAGAACTGATAGCAAGTGAGGACGAGGCAAATATTTCAGTAAAACTCAGAGAAAAAAAGACTGTAGATTTGGTATTGTCTTCAGGAACAGATGATGTTGAACTTGTAAATAAATATGCAGACAAAATAGAGGATATTAAAACAAAACTTGAAAAAATGGGATATACTGTTAATGTCGGAGCTGCCAAATCAAAAGTTATTACAGCAGAAGACAGATTCGAATGGCAGGAGTATGATCATATAAATTATAAGGAACCTAGAGATAACTGGTTTGGAAACTATAACATCCCTAAACATATAATTTACGACGGAAATGATATCAGAATGGTAGGATACTGTGAGGAAGCAAAGAGAGATTTCCTGTTTGTAGAAGGAAATGATGATACAAAGAAGATTTTGGAGTTTGATGTTCAAAGAGAAGATGATGATGATTGGCATACATTAGATGGAGCCGGTTTTTTATTCAATACAGAAATCAAAGATGGATATATAGAGGGTTACTGTGTTCTTGTTCAAGATAATGGAATAAATATGTATAAGATGAACAGAATGACACTTGAGAGATTTAGAGAAGGAGGTCCAAAATATGGATATATGTCTTACGCAGGATATTCTATAGGACAATATAAATTATCGAAGACCGAAGTTATGGAAAAACATCACTTAAAAGTTGTTGTTGAAGATGACAAAGCGTCAGTATATGATAATGATTCGCTGATAATATCAAATGCTTATGTTGGAAGCTGTAACGGAAAGGGTTATGGACCAATTACTTGTTTTGAAAGTCATTGTTGCGAACAGATTTCATCATTCAGATTTTCAAACATAACAATGAAATCTGTTGGTGGAAAGAGCCTTAGGAATATTCTTGATAATTATAACTTTGAAAGTTATGACAGCAGATATGTAATCAGTGTCTCAGACGTAGAGAATGAAGAATTGACTGATGTAAACAATAGAGCAAGCATAGCTTATTCCGCTAAATACGGTAATATCACCTTATTGTCAGTAGGTAATGATAATAACAGAGTGCAGTATAATTACTTATATGAAGGCGCTGAGGATTCATATGATGAGAATGGAAATTATATATGGGGCTATGATGGAATAGATGGACAATTCTATGAATTGTCAGACAGTAGTACATTAGATGCTCTTGAAGAGTATATTATAAGCCATGAGGAAAGTAAGTATGTTGTGAGCGAAAATGATAATAAATCTACAAATCTTGTATTTACAGGGACATTATATGACGGTTCAACCTATATAAAAGAATTTGACCACCTGTATGAAGGGGAGCAGATTGACTTTAATATTCCACAGACACTAAGCGATTTGGTAGTTGGAAAAGATGCACCATTACTTAGAGATATTACACTTACTTATACGGACTCGTTAGGAGAAACTAAGACTGCGACTGCACCTGATATCTATCTTCCTGTCACTGGTTACACAAAGAAGATTACAGACAGGGTGACAACAGACAATGACGAATATATGCAGTACAGTAACGCAGAGATAGCTCACAGGATATATAATAAATCAGACAAGCGTACCGCAAAGAATCTGGTAAGTGTTATTAACGTCAAAGATTCAAATGGAAATGTTATTGATACGTTCAGTAAAGAACTTGGCGAGATAATGGTTAACGATTTTGCAGACCATAAAGTAACTTGGAATACTGCAGATAACGAAGGTGGAGAGTATACAATTGAAACGTTAGTATATGATGGAACATATTTGGTAGCCCAAAGCACAAAAACAGTGATTATTAAAGAACGTGATGCAACATATGTTGATTTATCAGGCAATATTACATTATCAAAGAAGATTCTTAAAAACACAGATGAACTTGAGATTACAAAGAAAGTAAAAAATGAATTTAAGAATAACATTGATAATGTAAAAGAGAGAATTAGAATTGTTAATGCAGAGACAATTGAGACAGTATATGAAAGTGAGACGCTAATCAATCTTGAAGGATTTGGAGAGAAGATTTCCGAGGAAACTGTAGTTGCAATCAATGATTTCAGTAATGATGAAAATGGAGAGTATATAATCCTCCATGAGGCAGAACTGGACGATGGAAGAATCATTGAACTTGAAGGTGACGGATTTATTCTTGAGACAAAGAAAAAAACAGAATTAAAAGATATCTTTGGAGATGGTGCTCTAATATCGTTAAATAAAGATGAAGGAGCTAATGGTATTGAATTGGATGGAGCAATTATCACTGTAGGTGGAACAATGCACTCTAATACAAACATTGAGGTTAATACATCAATACTAAATATATCAAGTATTTGTGAAGCTGTACTTCCAATCACTTTTAATGCTATGGTTACAAACATAACAAACGGAACTAGGGTTTGCGGTACTATTGATGTACCTGAGATTGACGGAAAGTTGAGTGGTAAGGATATATTGATAGAGTCACCAATTTATGATAATTATGCAGACAATGGAACGTTACTTGCAAGTGAAGGAAACATCACAATAAGATCATCTTATGCAAGATTTAAAGGACTTATCTATGCACCAAACGGAACAGTAACTATCGAGTCTTCAACATTTAATATGGAAGGAAGAATCATAGCAAAGAATATTGTATATAAGGGTAGTGTACTCAATGTAAGTTCTTATGATGGTGATTTGGATTTTTTGAAGTAAATAAAATAAAACCGGGAAGTTTGACTTCCCGGTTTTATTTATATATAATAATCTAATTGTAAATACAATAAGGATTATACTATGTATGGTTTTAATGCTTCTAAGATTGCATCAACCTCTGTCTCGCTGTGAATGTTGAGCTCGATTGGTTTTGCAAGATCCAAACTGAAGATACCCATAATAGATTTTGCGTCGATAACATAACGACCTGAAACTAAATCGAAATCACTGTCAAATTTTGTGATTTCATTTACAAATGCTTTAACTTTATCGATTGAATTTAAACTTATTGAAACTGTTTTCATTATATTACCTCTCTTTATTTTTATTTGATTTTTTATCTGCTTTTATCATATCACGAGAGGGATAAAAGTCAATACAAACAGAAATAAAAAGGGGACGAA
This sequence comes from Lachnospiraceae bacterium, assembly GCA_024698345.1. Taxonomy (GTDB): domain Bacteria; phylum Bacillota; class Clostridia; order Lachnospirales; family Lachnospiraceae; genus SIG293. The sequence goes on from JAILRH010000213.1 coordinate 4,870, forward strand.
TCAGAGATTTACATATAAGAAAAAAAGGAGCAAAAAATGAAGGTTGCATTACACAATTTGGGATGTAAGGTAAATGCCTATGAAACAGATGCCATGAAGCAGCTGTTTGAGAAGAAAGGATATGAGATTGTATCTTTTTCGGATATGGCAGATATATACATTATTAATACCTGTTCAGTAACAAATATTGCTGACAGAAAATCGAGACAGATGCTGCACAGAGCTAAGAAGATGAATGAAAACGCTGTTGTTGTTGCCGTGGGATGTTATGCACAGGTGGCGGCAGAACAGCTTGAAAAAGATGATGCTGTTGATGTGATTGTCGGAAATAACAAGAAGAAGGAAATTGTCGACATAGTTGAAGAGTACCTGAAAGATAATAATAAGTTCGAGGCTGTTATTGATATCGGACATGATGATACTTATGAAGATTTTGAAATGTCAACTGTTACTGAACATACTAGGGCATACATCAAGATTCAGGATGGATGCAATCAGTTTTGTTCGTATTGTATAATTCCTTACGCAAGGGGAAGAATAAGGAGCAGAAATATTGATAGTATTCGTGAAGAAGTTGAAAAACTGGCCGGACAGGGATACAAAGAATTTGTATTTACAGGAATCCATCTTAGTTCGTACAATTACGAGGGCAAAACATTTGCAGATGTTATTGAACTTGTGGACAGTATAGAGGGGGTTGAGCGAATAAGGCTTGGTTCACTAGAGCCCGGAATTGTTACAGAGGATTTTGTACAAAGAATTTCGAAATGTAAATCGGTATGCCCGCATTTTCATCTTTCTATGCAGAGCGGTTGTGACAGTGTCTTGAAAAGAATGAATAGAAAGTACACAAGTGAAGAATATTATGAGCGATGCGAACTGCTCAGAAAGTATTTTGATAATCCGGCATTTACAACTGATGTTATTGTTGGATTTCCACAGGAAACTGAAGAGGAGTACCAGGTTACAGAGGATTTTGTGAAAAAAGTCGGTTTTGCAGAACTTCATGTGTTTAAGTACTCTATGAGAAACGGAACAGTAGCAGCAAAAATGGAAGGGCAGGTAGATGATTCCATAAAGGCTGACAGAAGTGACAGACTGATTGGAGTCGGAGAAAAACTGACAGAGCAATATAGAAAACAGTTTGTTGGAAAAAATATTGAAGTGCTTATCGAAGAACCTGTAGTTATAGAGGAAAAGACATATCAGATTGGACATACGATGGAGTATATAAAGGTGGCAGTTGAGTCAGAAGAAGATTTAAGCGGACAGATAGTTACTGTTACAATTACAGATGATGCCAATAACGACTTTCCGGGTGTAAATCAGATGATGTTTGCTGAACTGGTGTGAATATGTAATAAAAAAAACAAAATTGCGGATTGTATTAGTGTAAATTTTGTTTTTTGAAAATGCAATAATATTGAAAAAATAAGCAATACAAGCCTTTTTAGGGAACAAAAGTACTTGATTGAGTCAGACTTTTATATTAGAATTGTATTATATAATGCTTTGTATGGTAGTTACGTGGAATGATTTACAGACAAAGCATTCTAAAAGATTTGTACACAAGGACGGGATAAAGAATGGATTTAAGCAATACACAATATTTTAAAGTGCCAGAAGACAAGACATATGACGCAGCAGAAGTTTTGAAACTTGTGTATAGCGCACTGCAGGAAAAAGGATACAATCCTGTAAATCAGATAGTAGGATATATTATGTCAGGGGATCCGACATATATTACCAGCCATATGAATGCCAGAAGCCTTATTCGTAAGGTTGAGAGAGACGAGTTAATCGAGGAAACTGTGAAGTATTATATTGATAACAAGTTGAGTGGTACACAGTCATGAGAATAATGGGATTGGACTTTGGCTCTAAGACAGTCGGTGTTGCTGTAAGTGATCCGCTTGGAATTACTGCACAGGGGCTTGAGATAGTGCGCAGACAGTCAGAAAATAAATTGAGGAAAACTTTGGCAAGAATCGAAGAACTTATCAAAGAATACGACGTCGAAAAGATTGTATTAGGATACCCTAAGAACATGAATAATACACTTGGAGACAGAGTTGCTAAGACTGAAGAGTTCGCGGCGATGCTTGAGAGAAGAACCGGCCTTGAGATTATTATGTGGGATGAGAGACTATCTACTGTGGAAGCGCAGAGGACTATGATGGAGGCAGGAGTCAGACGAGAAGACAGAGATCAGTATGTTGACAAGATTGCTGCTACTATTATTTTACAGGGATATTTGAGCAGTATATCTGACAAATGATATTCAGAATAAATATTTTTTATATGTGAGGAATAATATGCAGGAAGAATTTGAATACGAAGTAGTTGTTATGACAGACGAAGAGACAGGTGAAGAAGTTGAGTTATACATCGTTGAGGAAACTAAGATTAACGGTGTTAATTATTTGCTTGTTACAGATACAGTTGATGAGGATGCTGACGCATATATTTTGAAGGATGTCAGCACAGAGGATGATGAAGAAGCAGTACTTGAGTTAGTTGATGACGAAAACGAAATCGAGTATATTGGAAAAGTATTCGAGCAGATGCTTGAAGATGAAGTGGATATTGAATTTGAGTAATTAGGGGGCGTGTATTTTGCACGCCTATTTTTTAGGATAGGAGGATACAGTTATATGGCAACAAAGAAGACAGAGTCAGATAGCAAGTTGAAAATAATACCTCTTGGTGGTCTTGAGCAGATTGGTATGAATATGACTGCCTTTGAATATGAGGATAGTATAATAGTAGTTGATTGTGGTTTATCATTTCCGGATGATGATATGCTTGGAATTGATCTGGTTATTCCGGATATCACGTATCTTAGAGAGAATGCAGATAAGGTAAAGGCATTCTTTATTACTCACGGACATGAAGATCATATCGGAGCTATTCCGTATGTACTTAAGGAGATTAATGCACCTATTTATGCAACAAAGCTTACAATGGGTATCATTGAAGGCAAGCTTGAAGAGCATGAATTGTTAAAAGTAGTTAAGAGAAAAATCGTAAAATACGGTCAGGCAGTAACGAAAGGACCGTTCAAGGTTGAGTTTATCAAGACAAACCACAGTATTGCAGACGCAGCTGCATTTGCAATCACTACACCTGTTGGTATTGTGGTTCACACAGGAGACTTTAAGGTAGATTACACACCTGTGTTTGGTGATGCTATCGATCTTGCAAGATTTGCAGAACTTGGTAAGAAAGGAGTTCTTGCTCTTATTTGTGACAGTACAAATGCTCTCAGACAGGGATTTACTCCATCAGAAAGAAAAGTCGGAAAGACTTTTGATCACATTTTTGCAGAACACACTAAGACAAGAATTATTATCGCAACATTTGCGTCAAATGTAGACAGAGTTCAGCAGATTATCAATTCTGCCGACAAGTATGGCCGAAAGGTTATTGTCGAAGGAAGAAGTATGGTTAACATCATTAATAAGGCTGCGGAACTTGAATATTTAAAGATACCTGAGAATACACTTATTAGTATAGATGAGATGAAGAATTACACTGATGAGCAGTTAGTTCTTATCACTACAGGAAGTCAGGGTGAGTCAATGGCTGCACTTTCAAGAATGGCAGCATCAATTCACAGAAAGGTTACTATCAAGCCTAATGACACAGTAGTATTCAGTTCATCACCTATCCCTGGTAATGAGAAGGCTGTTTCAAAAGTTATAAACGAACTTTCCATGAAGGGAGCGGAAGTTATCTTTGAGGATACTCATGTTTCAGGACATGCCTGCCAGGAAGAGATTAAGCTTATTTATGCATTGGTTAAACCAAAGTATGCGATTCCTGCCCATGGTGAGTACAGACATTTACTTGTTCACGGTCAGCTTGCAGAGAGCATGGGAATTGCTCCGGAGAATATTTTCCTTCTCTCATCAGGTGATGTTCTTGAACTTGATCAGGAAGAAGCTAAGGTTGCCGGAAAAGTTCCGTCAGGAAGTATTTTAGTTGACGGTCTTGGAGTTGGTGACGTTGGTAATATTGTACTTAGAGACAGACAGAATCTTGCGGAGAACGGTATTATTATAGTTGTTCTCACATTAGAGAAATACACAAACAGATTGCTTGCAGGTCCTGACATTGTTACAAGAGGTTTTGTATACGTAAGAGAGTCGGAGACATTAATCGAAGATGCAAAAGAGATTGTAAGCCTTGCACTTGAAGATTGTCTCAGCAACCCTACAGCTGACTGGGGTAAGATTAAGACCATTGTAAAAGAAAGCTTAAGCGAATCGCTTTGGAAGAGAATGAGAAGAAATCCTATGATTCTTCCAATTATTATGGAGGTTGACTAATAACAGCTATGAGCAAAAAATATAGAAATGGAAGCAGCCCGTTAAGAACAGTAACAAAGTTTTTTGTATATTCGGTTGCAGTGGTGATACTCATTTACTGCTCAATGGCAGCTTTTCATTTGGGAACTGAAATATTTTCAAAAGAGGGTGTGGAGGAATTCCCGGGAACTGATATGACTATCGAAGTTGCTTCCGGAACTACAATGAAGTCCCTTGGCGAGGAATTGGAAGAAGATGGAATTGTAAGAAACAGTATTGTTTTTTATATCCAGTCTGTTGTTTACGAGATTAAAACTGTTCAGCCCGGCACCTACAAGTTCAACACATCTGATAGTGGAGATAAGATATTACAGACCATTGCTGCCGGTCCGATTCCTGCGGAGGAAGAGGTACCTGAAGATGGTGTTGATACTGAACAGAGCAACCAATAATATAATCGAAAAGAAGACGTATAGGAGAAAATAATGATTGTAAATGACAGAATAGTTACTTACATTCATTCATTAGATAAGGCAAATACCCCAATCCTTGAACAGATTGAGAGGGAAGCGATAAATAACGGAGTTCCCATTATCCGTAAGGAGATGGAGAGTTTCTTAAGAGTAATGCTTAATATATCGAGACCAAAAGAGATTTTAGAGCTGGGTACTGCAGTTGCGTACTCAGCCATTTTAATGAGTGAATGTATTAATGATGATGCCAGGATAACCACAATTGAAAATTATGAGCCAAGAATAGTTGAGGCAAAGAAGAATATAGAACTGGCAGGAAAAGGTGATGTGATAACCCTGCTTGAGGGTGATGCATTGGAAATCATGAAGGGGCTTGAAGGTCAGTATGATTTCATATTTATGGATGCGGCAAAGGCTCAGTATATCAATTTTCTTCCGGAAGTAATGAGATTACTTAAAACAGGAGGCATTCTTATTTCGGATAATGTTTTGCAGGAAGGTGATCTTGTTGAGTCTAAGTTTGCAACCAGAAGAAGGGACAGAACCATTCACACCCGTATGAGAGAGTATATGTATCAGGTAAAGAACATGCCTGAACTTGAAACAACAATAGTCCCTATAGGTGATGGCATTACAATGAGCGTAAAAAAATAGAAAGATAGAAAGATATAAAGATATAAAGATAGAAAGAAAGATAGAAAGATAATGAAGAAACCAGAATTATTAGTTCCGGCAAGCAGTTTGGAAGTCTTGAAAACTGCGGTTATATTCGGAGCAGATGCAGTATATATAGGTGGGGAAGTTTTCGGACTCAGAGCTAAGGCAAAGAATTTTTCCCTTGAAGAGATGGCTGAAGGCGTGAAGTTTGCTCATGAGAGAGGAGTGCGTGTGTTTGTCACAGCAAATGTCCTTGCTCATAACAGTGACCTTGATGCAGTCAGAGATTATTTTAATGATTTGAAGACTGTTCACATGGATGCACTTATTATTTCAGATCCTGCCATATTTACAATTGCAAAGGAAATGTTGCCGGATACGGAAATACATATCAGCACTCAGGCAAATAATACCAACTACGGTACATATAACTTCTGGCATGGTCTTGGAGCAAAAAGAGTTGTGTCAGCAAGAGAATTGTCATTGAAAGAGATAAAGGAGATTCGTGAGCACATTCCGGATGATTTGGAGATAGAGACATTTATTCATGGGGCAATGTGTATTTCATATTCGGGAAGATGTCTTCTGTCTGCTTTTATGACGGGAAGGGATGCAAACAAGGGAGCGTGCACACATCCTTGCAGATGGAAATATGCGGTTGTTGAAGAGCAAAGACCGGGAGAATACATGCCGGTATATGAGAATGAAAGAGGAACATATATTTTCAATTCCAAAGATTTGTGTATGATTGAGTATATTCCTGAACTTGTTGACGCAGGAATCGACAGTTTCAAGATTGAGGGAAGAATGAAGACAGCCCTCTATGTTGCAACAGTAGCAAGAACATACAGAATGGCGATAGATGATTATTTTGAATCTGAAGAAAAGTATAGAAATAATATACCAAAATACAGAGAAATGATTTCTCAGTGTACATACAGACAGTACACTACAGGATTCTTCTTTGGAAAACCGGATGAGACAACTCAGATTTACGACAATAACGTGTACGAGAGAGATTATATCTACCTTGGTATTGTCGGAGAAGAGACAGAGAAAAATGTATATCACATCGAGCAGAGAAACAAATTCTGCGTCGGCGATAAGATTGAAGTTATGAAGCCGGATGGAAGAAATATCGAAGTTGAAGTATTGTCAATAAAAAACGAAAAGGGCGAAGAGATGGAGAGTGCTCCGCATCCAAAGCAGCAGCTCTATATTAACCTTGGAATAGAACTTGACAGATATGATATTCTTCGAATGAAAGACAAGGCGACAGAATAATAAATAAGAATAAAGGAAAAAGGGGATAGTTATGCAGAAAATACTTATAGTTGAAGATGAAGACAGTATTGCAAAGTTGATTGAAGTAACACTCAGTATGGGGAATTACAGTTGTGATGCATGTAATAACGGACTGGATGTTTTGAATATGGTTCAGAAACAGAAATATGATCTGATACTACTGGATGTAATGTTGCCGGGGATGGATGGTTTTACAGTTATGGAAAAGATTAAGGCAATGAACATTCCTGTTATTTTTATAACTGCAAAGCAGGATGTTACAGACAGAGTAAAGGGTTTAAAACTTGGAGCAGAAGATTATATTTTAAAACCGTTTGATCCTATGGAACTCCTTGCAAGGGTGGAAGTTGTATTCAGACGATTCCAGGCAGGAAGCGACGATACGCTTTCATACAAAAATATCGAGATAAACACAAATATGCATCAGGTTAAGATTGATGGAATGACAAAGTCACTCACGCCAAAGGAATTTGATCTGTTTGTGTACTTTGTAAAACATCAGGAGATTGTAGTAAGAAAAGAGAGACTATTGTCTGAAATATGGGGATATGATTTCCAGGGAGAGACAAGAACTGTGGATACTCATATTCAGCAGATAAGAAAGAAACTCGGATTGCAGCAGGAGTTGCTCACAATACCGAAGGTAGGTTACTGTTTGAAGAAAGTGGAAAACTAACATGAAAATTTGGCAGAGAGTTTTTATAATGTCATTACTGGTTGTTGCATTGTCAGTACCTCTTGGAGGTCTGTATATTATTAATAATCAGTTGTCTGCACAGATTGACAGAGAGATAAGGGACAGTTCGGTTTTTCATGAACAGTGTTATACTGAGCTGAATAACAAAATCAACAGTGTATGTAATGTTGAGGTGGACGGTCTGCAGTGCATTAAAGTAATGCCAAGTTATAAGTCTTTTGAAACAATTATTCAGAACTTAATAGAAGAAAAAACAAGTTCCTATTCAGGTCTTAAGGTAGCTCTCGATGATGAGTTTGTCAGAACAAACGGGCGCTATAGAAATGTTATTGAAAACAATGAAGAGATGTATGAAAACGGCCAGACAAAATACGAAATTTTGGAAAGTGCCAATGAATATTTCCTGATAATGTGCACAGAGCAGATTGTGTGGGGAAGAAATATCAAGGTGAGTACCAGCATGGATGTAAGCCGCGTGTTTGAAGAATACGTCAATCAGACTGTAAGACTAAGAAACATGACTGTTTTTATTGGATTGTTTGCAGGTTTTGTGCTGTTATTCATCATAAGACTGACACTGAAACCGGTCAAGCAGTTACAGAATTATGTTCACGAGATTGCTGACGGAAACTACGAGCAGATTGTGGATGTCAAGGGAAGTCCCGAGATTGAAGATCTTGCAAATGATGTTAATATCATGGCAGAGAGCATAAAGGAAAATGTTGAGCGACTGGCTGAGGTGGCAGAGAGTCGAAGGATGTTTATCGGAAATATGGCACATGAGATGAAGACACCTCTGACAGGTATTTTAGGATTCGCTGATATTTTGCAGATTAATCCGAATCTTACGCCGGAACAGGTCAATGAGTACTCAGGATATATTTACAGAGAGGCATTGAGACTGAAGGGAATGTCAGGTAAATTATTGGAACTTGTGAGTGTACAGGATGACATTGTTATCACTCAGGAAGTAAGTCTTGATGAGGTCGCAAAAGAGATAATAGAGACTGAGAACATGGTTCTTCAGAAGGAAGATATTAATCTTGTTTCTGAACTTTGTGAAGCAAGAGTAAATGCAGACCCTGACTTGTTGAAATCTGTTTTCTATAATCTTTTGGACAATGCAAGAAAAGTCACTGAAAAAGGTGGAAGTATTGAATTTAAGATGCAAAGGGAAGGTGACAGGGTAGTAGTTAAAGTCAGGGATTACGGAATTGGCATCAGGCAGGAAGAAATCAAGAAGATTCTTGAGCCTTTCTATATGGTAGACAAGTCGCGTTCCAGAAAGAGCGGAGGAGCGGGTCTTGGGTTGGCATTGTGTAATAAGATAGTAACTTTGCATCATGGGACATTGGAAATTGAAAGTGTTGTGGGAGAGGGAACAACTATGATAGTTACACTTCCATTGGCCGGGGAGGATGATAACTGATGAATGATAAGAGAAAAATAAGAGAATACAAAGCTTTTCTTTGGACAGTTATTCTTGCTGTTATGATTCTTCTTACAAGTTTTGTTGGTGTAAAGTATTTGTCAGTAAGAGAAATATCCAAAAATCTCAACACTGCGGATTCAGTTTCCGTTAATTGGGAAAAGAATGGTAACGCGGTAACTTACGCAACAACAGATTTTTGGAAATCCAAAGAATGGGAAAACAAGCCACTTGTTCATGTGGACAACGACATTGTGAATTTTATCAATCTGACTTTGCAGTCTCTTAACTATGAATATTCCGTTACAGATGAAATGCATGAGATAAAAAAGGGCGAGTATATTAATATATTTGATTTATACGCAGCAAAAGTAAAGGTCTATATTAACAAGAATGACAAAGTATATTCTGTGATAGTTGATAAGGATAATAATCTCACTATCGAAAGCGACAGAGAGAAGGCTAAGGAAGAAATTTACAAGTATCTTACTACAGTTAACGGTTCAAAGATTGTTTACGAGCTTATCAATGAGACAGAGACTCATCTTCTGTCTTTTGGTTTGGTAGATACTAATCCTGATATTTCGGAAAATGTCATCTATGGGTATCACAAGATTGCTCGAATGGATACGCTTAATGATGTTGGATTTTATAATGGAAACAATTCTCTGGCTGTCATTGTTGCCGAGACAATTGAACTTAAGAATAAAGTGGGAATTATTGTAAAAGCAAAAGAGAATGACGGTGGAGTTTTTGTTTCATATGATTATAAAGAAAAGCAAATAAACGGTATTACAGTTTCAATAACTGAGTACTGATGAAAAGTGGATATGGAGTTTATTTAATAGTTTAAACGTACTAAAAGGCATTCGTCGACATATACTGTATTATATGTCGAAGGGTGCCTTTTATGATATTGTTTGAAGAACCGCTTACTAGGGAGGAAGAAAAAAGATATCTTGAATTACTTCAACAAGGAGACAAAGAGGCAAAGGATATTCTGATAGAGAGAAATCTAAGACTGGTTGCTCACGTTGTGAAGCGATATGCGAAAGATGAAAAAGAAATGGAAGAATTGATTTCAGTAGGAACAATAGGTCTTATCAAGGCAATAAATACATTTAATGCAGGGAAAGGAAATAAACTGGCGACATATGCGGCAAGATGTATAGAAAACGAAATACTTATGATGTTTCGAAGTGAGAAAAAGAAGAGTAAAGAAGTATCTTTAAATGAACCGATAGGCACAGATAAAGAGGGGAATACAATTAATTTGATTGATGTTATTGAAGAAAAAAATTCAGATGTGTATATAAAGATAGAAAATAGTGAGAATATAGAACGTTTAAAAGTATACATGGAAAAGTATCTTACCGGGAGGGAGAAAGAAGTCATAAGAAAAAGATACGGCATAGATGGGGAAGATGTGTTGACTCAGAAAAAAATAGGAGAAATGTACGATATTTCAAGAAGTTACGTAAGCAGAATTGAAAAGAAGGCACTTGGAAAATTGAAAAGAAGGCACTTGGAAAATTGAAAAAAGCATTTGACAACACATATAAAAAGTGATAAAAGATTATATATATAAAGAGTGATAATGTTGAAACTGAAAGTATTATAAAGATAGTTGAAAAAATTATAATTTATATTTATTGAACCATTCCTGAAAACCAGTATTGGAAAGATGGTTGAAATAATTATAATTTATATAGGTGCAAAAGGGGAAATATATGGTTACAAGTGTTAATAGTGCGACAATATACGGAATAGAAGCATGTGTGGTTACAGTGGAAACTGATATCAGTGACGGGCTTCCGTCTTTTGATATGGTGGGGCTTTTGTCATCTGAGGTCAGGGAGGCCAGAGAGAGAGTTAGAACGGCAATCAAAAACTCCGGATTTGTCATTCCACCCAAAAGAATAACTATTAATCTTGCACCGGGAGATTTGAGAAAGTCGGGAACATATTTTGATCTTCCAATTGCAGTCTCAATTCTTGCCAGTATTGGCATTATTCCACAAAACATGATTAAAGATTATATGTTCGTGGGAGAATTAGGATTGGATGGACATGTGGTAAGAGTTAACGGAGTATTGCCCATCGTTTTGAAAGCTATGGATGAGGGAATGAAGAAATGCTTCGTTCCAAGCGGTAATATAACGGAGTGCTCATTGGCCAAAGGCATTGATATTATTCCTGTTGACAACCTAAATGAACTGGTAGGGCAAATGGTATCAGGAGAATTGAATAGCGGTATATCGGTTCCTGAAGTTGCAATGTCCTATGGGGATGACTACTACGATTTTTCTAATGTAAAAGGTCAGGTGGCGGCAAAACGTGCAGCAGAGATAACAGCTGCAGGAATGCACAATATGCTCATGATTGGGACACCGGGTTCGGGAAAGACAATGATTGCCAAATGCATGCCCTCAATTATGCCTTTATTGTCTGACGAAGAGAGAATAGAAGTGGCAAAAATATACAGCGTTGCAGGACTGAATGATGGGGGGATAAGTGTGATGAGACCCTTTAGGAGTCCTCATCACACAGCTACTGTTGCATCTTTGGCGGGAGGTGGATTAAATCCTAATCCCGGGGAATTTACTCTTGCCCACAGAGGAGTTCTATTCCTGGACGAACTCCCCGAATTTTCAGGGAGAGCCATTGAATTGCTCCGACAGCCTTTAGAGGACAGAGTTATCTCTATTTCCAGAATGGGAGGAAAGTATGTGTTTCCTTCGGATTTCATTTTTCTTGGGGCAAGTAATCCGTGTAAATGCGGATACTATCCGGACAGGAATAAATGTAAGTGCACTGAATATGATGTGAATAAATATATGGGCAAAATCAGCGGCCCCATTATGGACAGGATAGATTTGTGCGTGGGTATTGAACCGGTAACTTACGAAGAAATAAACAGTAATGAGAAAGGCGAGAGCTCTGAAATAATCAGAAAAAGAGTTGAAAGAGCAGTTTGTTTTCAGAAAGAAAGGTTTAAAGACACATCGATTTCTTTCAATAGCCAGATTGACGGAAGGCATATTGAGGAGTTTTGTCCCTTGGGAAAAGAAGAGCGAAAAGTGATGGAATATGCCTTCAGTAAGCTTGATTTGAGCGTGAGAAGTTACAATAAAATTATAAAAGTAGCAAGGACAATAGCGGATTTGGAAGAACAAAAAGATATTGGAAAAAAGCATCTGATAGAAGCAATTAATTATAGAAGCAGATATGTATAAATAAAAACTGAAAACGTTCATACGCAGTTTTCAGAATCCTCTATCGCATTAAGCAAATGTTTTAGCGAAATTCATTTGCTTGAATGCTCTCGGAGTTATTCTGAAAACTGTTGTAGTCTACGTTTCATAAATCGTCTGAAGAAGAAGTCCAAGCAATACAGACGAAAAAGGAGAAAATAGCAAAATCGTCTGAAGAAGAAGTCCAAGCAATACAGACGAAAAAGAAGAAAATAGCAAAAATCATCTGTAGAAGAAATATGGGCGATACAGATGAAAAAGAAGAAAAAGCCAAAATCATCTGTAGAAGAAATATGGGCAATACAGACGAAAAAGGAGAAAATATCAAAATTGTCTGAAGAAGAAATATAAGCGATACAGATGAAAAAGAAGAAAATAGCAAAATTATCTGTAGAAAAATTCCAAGCAATACAGACGAAAAAGGAGAAAAAGCCAAAATCATCTGTAGAAGAAATATGGGCGATACAGACGAAAAAGAAGAAAATATCAAAATCGTCTGTAGAAGAAATATAAGCGATACAGATGAAAAAGAAGAAAAAGCCAAAATCATCTGTAGAAGAAATATGGGCAATACAGATGAAAAAGAAGAAAAAGCCAAAATCATCTGTAGAAGAAATATAAGCGATACAGACGAAAAAGGAGAAAATATCAAAATCGTCTGAAGAAGAAGTCCAAGCAATACAGACGAAAAAAGAGAAAATATCAAAATCGTCTGTAAATTGATGAGCAAAGGATTAGTATTATATGTTTCAACATGTATACTTTGTGAAATAAGTAATTAAAAAAAACGGGTAGGAGGATTGATGACAAGAGAAGAATTGTGGATATGGTACGCGACACTTTTAGATGAACCAAATGGAGTAACGTATAAGACTTTTGAAAGCACGAGACAGATTAAGGAGGTTTATGAAGCGGGTATTGATCAGTTAGTGGAACAGTACAAGTTTTCTAAAAAAGAAGCAGAACAGATTGAGAAGTCTAAAGGATCAGGAAAGTTAGAAATTTGTATGAAACGAATGAGGGAGGGGGAGATTCAATTTGTAACTGTTGAGGATAAATTGTATCCGGAGAGGCTTAAGCAGTTTGAAGATAAGCCAAAGTTCCTATTCTATAAAGGGAATCTTCCAAAAGAGTATCTTCCGACAGTAGGGATGGTTGGTGCGCGGGCATGTACTAATTACGGTCGCAACATGGCAAAAATGCTTGGGGAGGAATTGTCTTCTAATCATATTCAGATTATCAGCGGATTGGCAAGGGGGATTGATACATACAGTATGATTGGAGCAATATCAGGGAAAACTCCCACATTTGCAGTTCTTGGAAGTGGTGTTGATGTATGTTATCCCACAGAAAATATAGAACTTTATGAAGAAATATTGAATAATGGAGGAGGCATTATTTCTGAATTTATCCCGGGATCTTCACCGCTTCAGTGGCATTTTCCCATTAGAAACAGGATAATAAGCGGTTTGTCAGATAAGGTGGCGGTGATTGAGGCAAGGGAAAAAAGCGGAAGTCTTATTACCGTAGAATATGCTCTTGAGCAGGGAAAGGATGTATGGGCAGTTCCCGGAAGAGTGGGAGACAGCCTTAGCAGTGGCTGTAACAGACTGCTGAAATGCGGCGCCGGAGTGCTGACAAGTGGTTACGATATAATTGAAGAAATGTCAGATGTGGTAAAGGATATCAAACAACTGGGAGCCACAAAAGATGAACAGATGGAAATGATGGAGGAAACAAACTTGAAAGTGTATAGGGCAATTGAAAGTTACCCGCAATCCATAACTGAGATAATGAAAAAAACGCAGTTGGGCTATGAAAAAATAATAGAGATTTTGTTGTGTTTACAGATGAGTGGAGTGGTTGAAGAGATAAGTAAAAATTATTTTGTAAGATGCATTAAATAGTAGTAAAAAATACATAAAAATAATATTATTCGAAAGAATGCAAGCCTTCTTTCTTCATAATCTTATTTTTATATGCATTGCTGTATACTTGCAAATAAAATGTGAAATTTCATCTTTCAAATAAAAAAAATTCATCTTTCAAATAAAAAAAACTTGAAAAAGATTTATTGTTGGTGTATATTGAGTTAGGTTTGCACCCGACGGGTGGATATATTTTATATAGAAGAAACACGTTTATATTTTGAAAATAATATGGAGTTTTCCGGTATTTTTTTAAGGAAAAGCATTTTTTAAAAATGAATTTTCCGGTAAGAATAATGGAAGAACTTCACGGGACAGGAGTATCAGGATGGCAAAATATTTAGTTATCGTGGAATCACCGGCAAAGGTAAAGACAATTAAAAAGTTTTTAGGAAGCAATTATGAAGTTGTTGCTTCAAATGGTCACGTAAGAGATCTCCCAAAGAGTACAATGGGAGTTGACTTTGATAATGATTTTGAACCAAAGTATATTACAATTAGAGGAAAGGGCGACAAGCTTGCGGAACTTAGAAGAATGGTCAAAAAAGCAGATAAAGTATTTCTCGCAACTGACCCGGACCGTGAGGGAGAAGCTATTTCGTGGCATTTAGCAAATGCACTAAAACTTGATGATAAAAAAGCAAAGAGAATTACTTTCAATGAGATAACAAAACCTGCCGTAAAGGCATCACTCAAAGAGCCTAGAACAATAGATATGGACAGAGTAGATGCACAGCAGGCGAGAAGAGTTCTTGACAGAATGGTGGGTTACAGCATAAGCCCTCTTCTTTGGAATAAGATAAAGAGAGGACTTAGTGCCGGACGTGTGCAGTCAGTAGCTCTTAGAATGCTTTGTGACAGAGAAGAAGAGATTAATGCATTTATTCCTAAAGAATACTGGGATATGAATGCTGTTATTAATGTTAAAGGTGAGAAGAAACCCTTAGTTGCAAGTTTTTACGGAACTAAAGATGGAAAGATGGAAATCGAGGGTAAAGCTCAGCTTGACGGTATAATAAAAGAAATCAAGGGAAGCAAATTCAAGGTTTCTGAAATAAAGACAGGCACAAGAGTAAAGAAAGCACCGGTTCCTTTCATTACTTCAACACTTCAGCAGGAAGCATCAAAGGTACTTAACTTCTCAACTCAGAAGACTATGAGGCTTGCCCAGCAGTTGTATGAAGGTGTTGATATTAAGGGAAGAGGTACAATAGGTCTTATTACTTATCTTCGTACTGATTCAACAAGAATATCAGATACTGCAGCAGAGCAGGCGGCAGAATATATTCAGGCAACTTACGGAGAAAAGTATGTAGCCAAAGTGATAAAAGAAAATAAAAACGGCAAGAAGATTCAGGATGCTCATGAGGCTATTCGTCCAACAGATATCACACTTACACCAATTATGATAAAAGATGAGTTAAGCAGAGATTTGTTCAGATTATATCAGCTTATTTGGAAGAGATTTACAGCCAGCAGAATGGAAAGTGCTATTTATGATACAACTTCCGTAAAAATAAGCGCAAAAGATTATGTGTTCACAGCATCTGCTTCTAAAATCGGATTCGATGGTTTCATGTCAGTATATGTAGATAGTGAGACAGAAAAAGTTGAAGCAAATAATATTATAAGTAAATTGACAAAAGAGTCAGAACTTACGCTTGAAGAACTTGAGGAGAATCAGCATTTTACACAGCCACCTGCACATTTTACAGAAGCTGCACTTGTAAAGGCAATGGAAGAACTTGGTATTGGAAGACCAAGTACATATGCTCCAACTATTACAACAATTCTTGGAAGAAGATATATTACAAAGGAAAAGAAGAATCTTTATGTCACGGAACTTGGTGAGGCTGTTAATTCAGTTATGAAGACAGCATTTCCTGTTATTGTTGACACAAGTTTTACTGCAAATATGGAATCTCTTCTTGACAGTGTGGAAGAGGGACTTGTCTCATGGAAGACAGTTATTAAAAACTTCTATCCTGATTTGAAAGATGCGGTAGACAATGCCGAGAAGGAGCTTGAAAAAATCGAAATCGCAGATGAAGTATCAGACGAAATCTGCGAAGAGTGTGGACGCCAGATGGTTATCAAATACGGACCACACGGAAAGTTCTTAGCATGTCCGGGATTCCCTGAATGCAAGAATACAAAACCATATCTTGAAAAGATTGGAGTGCCATGTCCTGACTGCGGTAAGGAAGTGGTAATCAAGAAAACTAAAAAGGGAAGAAAGTTCTACGGCTGTATTGATTATCCGGAATGTAACTTCATGTCATGGCAGAAACCATCAGCAAAGAAGTGCCCTGAGTGTGGAGGCTTTATGGTTGAAAAGGGTAACAAACTTGCCTGTGGTGACGAAAACTGCGGATATGTTGAACTGATTTCCAAAGAAGAAAAATAGAAAGAAAAATAGATGTTAGATGAATTGTGTCTAAAGTGTGAAAATGTGAATAAAAATGGTGAAACTAATAAAATATACTTGAAATTAATGTGAATTTTGTTATATAATTTAGTCAGAAGAATTGAGGAAAATGATTGTTCTGAGGTTCGTCTAAATATCTAAATATCTAAAAATAACACCCTGTTTGGTCGCAGGGTGTTATTTTTATGTCGTAAACAAGCACTAGAACAAAAAGAAAAAAGTGATATAATTATACATATATAGTATCGGATTAATGACATATTGTAACAGCTAATGAAAGTGAGGAGAAAAACATGAAAACTATTAAAAGACTCTTAGTTGTTTTTTTGTCTGTTGCACTTACTGTAGTAACGGTGCCTTTTCAGGTTCAGATAAATGCGGCAGATATGTTTACTTTTACATTTAAGGATGCCACCCCTAACCATTGGCTGAAAGGTTCTGCTGATGGTGTGACTGCATTATATGAGATTAGTTCCGGTGGACAAACATATCCTATGACTATGATGAGTAATGGAAGATACTGGTGTGCAGATATTCCGGAAAATCTGGGAGCGTTTACTGTCAACAGAAAGTCTGAGGATGGGACAAGTGTTTGGAACAGTTGGAACCTTAACACTTCAGCAAGAGGCGGAATGACTGTCTATGCTGCTACCGGTTCAGGCAGCGGAACGTGGATTGAACAGTCTACTCCTGTGGACCCTGTAGACACAGACTATTCTATATATGGCACTATGGATACAGAGATTGCGTCTCATCCAAGCAACAATATCAACATTCCACAGATAGTTGATACTAACGACGGTGATAATGATCTTATAGTAGTTCCTGCTATTTATTACAATTATGTCAATGAAGCTGCCGCCGGAATATATTCTGACACTTGTAATTGGTGGAAACAGTTTCTTGCTTTTGACCATGCAATCACAAAAAAATATTATGGGGAGAATAAATTAAGATATCCATTGTACACTCAGGCTGCAGACTCTTTTGATACCTATGGTGGAATAAGTACAAACAGAAAGTTAGAAGAGATGTTTACAGAGGATGAGCCTTATGACAGTACTATAACAGATGCGGAAACTTTATTTTATGTTAATCATAATCTGTCTGCAGGGTTGGCACAACTGTACTCACCTGTTCAGGGACTTGTTGCAGACTTCCTTAGTACTGACAGGAAGCTGTTGTCTTCAGAAAAAAGCAACAACAGAAATGTCATAATGCCATTTTTTGATGATAACTTCCTTGGAACAACCGGAGACGAGGTTATTAAAGAAGGATATTGGGCAACAAGATATGGAAGTATTAATGAACCGTTATCCTTTCCGTTTAGAAAACAGGGCGATTTGTATATATTTGACAGCAATTCCGGAATAGACAATATAAGAGTACTGGGGGATGGGACTGTAACATATAGTTCTGCGGCCAGTGCAAGGGTATCAGACGCAACAAACGATGATACGGGATTTTTCCCTTTTAATGACTCTTCAAACAGTGGAAATTCCAAAACTCTTAAATACGGCTTTGGAACAAGAATGGATATTCCTTTTACTGTGCCTCAAACCGGAGACGAGATAAAGTTTAATTTCCGAGGTGATGATGACATCTGGGTATATATTGATGGCAGGCTGGTTCTTGATTTGGGAGGCGCACATGGAAATGCAGAGGGTGAGATTAATTTTACTACAGACAATGTATATGCAAAAGATGCATATGTTATGGACTATTCTGCAGACAAAATTCAAAGTGCGTCAGACAACAAGGTTTTATCAGATTTATTTGACGATGAATTATATTTTACAGATCCGTATGAAGAGCATACTATGACATTATTTTATATGGAACGTGGTTTGTATGATTCGAACTTGATGATTTCATTTAATTTCGATGCAAAAAATCTTGTTCAGGCAAGTGGCTTTAATGTAGATAATCACATTACAGCTTCAAATGTAGACAGTGCATTGAGAGGAATGACAAAATACGTCGCTGAACAAGATACTTTTGAGTACAAAATTTTAAATACTGACAACAATTCTGATGAGGCGCATCAGATATTACCTAACGGGGTAACAGACACTTCAAGGAACGGTTCAGGAAATGTAGCCAACAAAGAAGTTCTTGTGCTAGGTCAGGACGAGGAAACTATCAATAGGAATTCAATCAGAAATAATAAAATAAGTGTTGCACAAAAACAATATGACAAATACAATACACTGTTTGAAATAGAAGATGGAGATGGCAACACCATAGTATCATCTTCACCGCCAAACTACACTCAGACTGATGAAAATGGTACCTGGCTAAAGGCAGATGATGATTCTTATAGAGGTAAGCCCGGATCACAAACTGTTCTGGTACAAAACGCAACTGTTTCTGACGATATATCACAGAGTATTACTACAAATGTAGCTTTTTACAACGATATAAAAGTATCCGGTTTTTCAATTACAAAACAATATGACGGTTCACAGGAAACAGAGTTTACATTCGAAGTGGGCTATACAAAACTTTTTGGTGCTGTGGTGAGTGGTAGCAGTATGCTTACAGGTAGTCTAAACAATGTTAGATATACCGTTGGAGGAGAGACAAGGACAGTCACAAATAACTGCATTACAATAAGAGCAGGACAGACTGCTGTATTTGAGGGTATACCTGTAGACACAATTGTGACGGTAAGAGAGTTATATGCCGGTGCATCCTTTACCAGCGTTACTGTTTCAAATTCCTCAAACAATGCTGAAAACTTAACATTTACTGACAATACAAAAAAGTCTGCTACTATAGGAACTTCGCAAAATACTCCTGCATTTTTATATGTAAATACAAGGATTGTGGGAGACAGATGGGTATACTATACAGAAGTTGGAAAAGAAACGTCCCTTCCTATACCGGATGAATATCAGGATAAGGTGACAACAAGCATCCCTGTAGAAGTGGAATTGGAAGATGAAGAAGTAACATCTTATGCAATTACAGATAACACAGTATTTTTCAATCCACCGGATGGATGGGATACATCAAAAATATATTGTTATCAGTGGAATGATAGTGTACGGCCTCTGGGAAATTGGCCGGGCACGAAGATGAATTACGATTCACAATCAGGTTATTATTATATTGAACTTGGAGGCACTGAAACACAAACAAATCTTATTTTTAATAATGGCAGCGGAACTAATATACCTCAGACAGGCAATCTGACGTATCAACTGGGATATCCTCTAAAGTTGTACGATGCTTCAAACGGAGGAACTCTTGATGATACAAAATGGACATTTATCAGTCCTATCAGAAATTATGATCTGTTCTATTTGCCTGCAGATACTCCATATACCTATTATTATATTTATCAAACCGGAAGTAGTAATATAGTTGGCGAATGGCCGGGTAGACGACTTACAATGGTTGAATATGATGGTACAACATATTATGTTGGTATTATTCCATCAGGACTCACTGATCCAAAGGTTATTTTTAACGATTATAATGGTACCCAGAGTGCGGAATTATCATTTACAAGTGGAAAATCATATTATTACTCCGGCTCTGCTCTTAATGAGTTTACTCTTCCAAAGAGAACTACCATAGAATACGAGAGCGTTAATCTGAATGAATGGTCTACACAGGCAAACAGTATATTATTCGAAGAAGATGCAGATCCAAATCATAGAGCACAAGTTGTCTGGACCAATGCTGATCCGGATAATGAACTTAGCAAACATACTCTGACCATGACATCAACTCACGTTGGAAAGGATAGCTTTGAAATTGTGCTTCACAACGAAGATGGAACACAAAAAATTATTCAGGTGATAGCGTACAACTATCAGATAAATGACCAAATATATGTTCCTGATTATGGACTGAGACTTAATATGTCTTCCGGTGTAAACGGATTATTTGGTACTTCAGGTGACGGCTATGACTATGAGAACAATATAAGCGTAAATAATCAGACTATATTAGACAGTGTGGAAGATGCAGATACAGAAAACTTTTTTGGATTTTCAAATGATGCAACAGGTACAAAATACAAAAACAGTATGTATTATAATGTTTCACCTGGAGAGTTTGAATTATCAAAACAGTTTAATCAGGCATTGGTGTCAATTGATGGCAGTGGAAATATTATATATACCCCGCAGAAGTTTATGTCGGATGTAGATAGTTTTTCATACGGCGTTCAAGTATCAAGAAGTGATTTGGATAATTCGGATGAAAAAGATGCTACAAATTCCACACCTGTAATGACAGCCAACGTAAAAGTTATTCCGGCTAACATAATATATTATGAAGATAATTTTTCAAATAGTGGAACAGTCTTAGCGGACGGTGATAATGGTATTATATACAGCACGAATAGGACGAGTGGAGAGGACGCTCAAAATTATCAGTCGGGAGATAATCTGGAACAGTTTGGACATGATTCTTCATATGAAAGAACCGGAGAATTTAGTCAGGGAATAAGTCACGTTCTCAACAATGGGGACACTGCTATATTCGCATTTAAAGGAACAGGATTTGATATAAATAGCAGAACTAATTATGCAACAGGAATTCTTCAGGCAACAGTTTATGACAGAGAAAAAGTCATAATCGAAGATGGCAAAGTTAAAGCTAAGCCAGGCATGGGATTCTCTTGTATTGAAAAAACAATTCTTGTTAATACGTATTATCAGAACGGAGATTTGTATCAAGTACCTGTAATAAGTTTTAGAAGCGATTCCTTAGAAGCAAAAGAGTATGTAGTAAAACTTTCGGCCGGAGGAGATAACAAAATCATCTACATAGACGGAATAAGAATATATAACCCGATAACAGATTATAATGCTGACGTAGAAGAAGCATACTCCCTTATAGGAGAAAATGATGCTATTAAGGATGAAGTGAAATCCTTAATACTTGGAAATGCTGAGTACGGAACAAATTATACAGAAATAGCAGGAGATGAATCTGAAATAATTGCAAGGCTTGGCAATCCAAAAGTATCCATTATTGATTATTCAACGAATTCTCTCACAGTAGGAAAAACTGTTGTTGAGGCGTTTACTTCTTATTCGGAATCTGGTGGAACACCGTCAACCATAAGCGATTTGATTACATATGCACAAGCAGGACCTAATCATGAATTGTATTTGTCAAATGATTATGGGATTGCATTTGTTGCCTCGAGTCTTTCAGATACCAATAGCACACTTCAGATAGGTGCAAAAAAAGTGACAGCAGAAGGCAGCGTCACTTTGAAATATCTCAAATCTGACAACTCATGGGGAGATGTTGCAACTATCAATTCATCATCGGAAAATTATTATAAACTGGATGATTTTCTTTCAGAAATGCCTGTAGATATTTCTGGACATCCTAAGGTTGTTTTGAGAGTGGTAAGCACTAATAATGCATTATTATCTATGACTTACCTGAAATATAATAATTTCAGTATAAAAGTATTAGAGGAAGGTATAAATACCGAGGTAGACGAAGCCAAAATAGAGCTTACCGGAGAAAATATGGGTGGTAGCTTTAACAGAAGAACTCAGCAATATGAAGCGGGTGTCACGGCTTCTATCACTTTAACAACAACAGAAGATTGTTATGATGTTAAACTGAAGGTTAAAGGTAGTGAAGTCAGTGCAATTAAGAGATGCGAAGAAAATGACGGAACATACACATGGACTCTGAGTTTCAAAACACAAGAGGTGTGGAATATGTCAGATATTGAAGTATACACTTATACAATAAAATGATAATAATGGAGAACTACATGAAAAAGATTTTTTACAGACTAGGTTCACTTTGTATGATTGCATGTTTGGCATTGCCAATATGCAATCATACAACCGGTACTGAAATATTATGTTTGGCAGCTGATAATATTCAGACCGGATATTGTGGTGAGAATGCCAGATGGCAGTACAATACTCAAACCAAATCACTAACAATTTCAGGAACAGGAAAAATAAGTGATAATTACAAATTTAACAGAGAAATCAAATATTTAACTTTGGAGGAAGGCATTACGGAGATTGGGGATAGTGTATTTTACAATACATCAATAGAGAATGCGTCTTTTCCAAATTCGTTGACTAAAATAGGATATGCATCATTTTGGGGATGTGAGAATCTAAAAAGTATTTCTTTGCCTGTATCACTTTCGTATATTGGTGAAGTAGCCTTTGAAAAATGTACGTCATTAACGGAAATAAATGTTGATAATGATAATTCTGTGTTTATGTCTGTTGATGGGATATTGTATTCAAAGGATGGAAAAAGCTTGATTCTCTACCCGGCCTCAAAAGAGGGAGAATCCTTTGAAATTCCTTCAAATACCGAAACGTTAGGTGAATATGCATTTGATTTTAATAATAAACTTCGAAAAATAATAATTCCTAATTCCTTAAAAGATCTAGGGAGTGATACACCTTTTTTGGAAGTATGTCATATAGAAGATTTGGATGTGACTTCAGATAATCAGTATTATAAATCTATCGATGGCATTCTCTATAACAAAGATATGACTACATTGATCAAGTATGGTCCCGGACGCACACAGGATAAGTTTCTTGTGCCTTATGGAGTAGAACATATTGAAAAAATGGCATTTAAAGACTCTTCATTTTTAAAAGAACTATTTGTAAGTGAAAGAGTTGCAGACATAGGAAGAATGGCACTGTATGGATGTATTGCTCTTGAAAAACTGACAGTTGAAAATCCTGCATGTGATATTGATTATTCTATTGATACAAACAATTTAAATGGAAAGCTTACAATAGTAGCATATGAAGATTCTCTTGCATACAAATATGTAAAAGATAAAAATATTAGCTGTGAGCTACTTCCAAAAAAGGAAGATGCTATTGAACAGAAAGAAACGACAGTTACTAGTGAAGAATCCGGTCAGAATAGTACAAATGACAATCAGAATTCCGGTAATACAGCGACAACAAATACAAATGAAAAATCAACACAGCCGGATACTACCAAAACATCAAATACTGTAACTAAAACCAAAAACACTGAAACTAAAACAGAAAGTAATATTTTTCTTAAAAAAGCTAAGATAAAAAAAACACAATACTCTAAAAAGAAGCTTGTAATAGTAATAAAGAAGGTAAAGAATGCTTCCGGGTACGAAGTCGAGGTGGCAAAGGATAAAAACTTCAAAAAAATAATTTATAAGAGAAACTTCAAAAAAATAAATGCAACAATAGTATCTGCAAAGATAAAGAAAAAGAGTGTTTATTATATCAGAGTGAGAGCTTTCAAGAAAATAAAACAGAAATATTATTTTGGAAAATGGTCAGCAAAAAAGTCAGTGAAACACTATTGATACCAATGAAACAAAGTTAATACACGTCCTAGTAATTTGATTCGATTTATATTATACTATATAGGATTGATTTGGTGGATATTGGATTGGCACCAAACTGATTAAAACAGACATAGCTTTCAATATGGTTAGATTTTGTGAGAATTATGTCTTAGACGAGGAAAGGCTCTTTTTTAAAAGAGAAAGGTAATTAAGATGGGAAAATATTTTGGAACTGACGGTTTCAGAGGAGAAGCTAACGTCAACCTTACAGCTATGCATGCTTTCAAGGTAGGAAGATTTTTAGGCTGGTATTATGGAAGATATCACAAGTGTTCTGTTGCAATCGGAAAGGATACAAGACGAAGCAGTTATATGTTTGAGGATGCTTTATCAGCAGGTCTTACAGCTTCCGGAGCAGATGTATATCTTTTGCATGTTACTACAACACCTAGTGTTTCATATGTAGTAAGAACAGAGGATTTTGATTGCGGTATTATGATTTCTGCGAGTCACAATCCATTTTATGATAACGGAATCAAACTTATCAACGGCGATGGCGAAAAGATGGAGCAGGAAGTTATAGATAAGGTTGAAGAATATATTGATGGAGATATTGACAGTATCCCATATGCTACAACAGATAAGATTGGAAGAACAATTGACTACTTTGCAGGAAGAAACAGATATATGGGTTATCTTATGACTCTTGCAACAACTTCCTTTAGAAATGTAAAGGTTGGTCTTGACTGCTCAAATGGTAGTGCATGGTCTATTGCAAAGAGTGTATTTGATGCACTTGGAGCAGAGACATATGTTATCAACAACGAACCTGACGGAACAAATATCAATATGAACTGCGGTTCAACTCACATTGAAGTTCTTCAGAAGTTTGTTAAGGAAAAGAAACTTGATATCGGTTTTGCATATGATGGTGATGCTGACAGATGTCTTTGTATTGATGACAAGGGACAGATTGTTGACGGAGATTTGATTCTCTACATTTGCGGTGTATATCTCCAAAAGCACGGAGAACTTGCAAATGACACAGTTGTTACAACTATTATGTCTAACCTTGGACTTTATAAGGCATTCGATGCTGTTGGAATCAAATATGAGAAGACAGATGTAGGTGATAAGTTTGTCTACGAATGCATGAACAAGAACGGATACAGACTTGGTGGTGAGCAGTCTGGTCATATTATTTTCAGTAAATATGCCACAACAGGTGACGGAATCCTTACATCTATCAAACTTATGGAAGTTATGCTTGAAAGTAAAAAGAAGATGTCAGATCTTGCAAGTCCTGTTACTATTTATCCACAGTGTCTTAAGAATATCAGAGTTGACAGCAAGCCTGAAACAAGAGCTGATGAGGATGTTCAGGCAGCAGTTAAGGCTGTTGAAGAGAAACTCGGCAACAATGGTCGTGTTATCTTAAGAGAGAGTGGTACTGAACCTGTTATGAGAGTAATGGTTGAGGCTACAACAGACGAACTTGCTGAGAAGTGTGTAGACAGTATTATCGATGTTATCAAGAAAAAAGGACATGCGGTAAATGCGTAAATATATCATAATTGCTGCAAGGGGGATACTCATTGCAGCAATTATTTTTTGGATGATGACAATATTCGGTTTCTCAGCGCAGGATGCGGAAGCATCGCAGTCTACAAGCGACATAATAACAGGAAAGATTATAGAGACATTTGTTGACAATTATGACGACATGTCAGCGGCAAGTCAGCGGGAATTGTGGGACAAAATAAGTTTTGTGGTGAGAAAAGTAGGGCACTTTGGAGAATACGGAATATTGGGTGGACTTATTTTCCTTTTAATGATTACATTTGAAAAAGTGAGAAAGAACTATAAGTGGCTTATTTTAGAGTTGGTTGTCTGTGCTGCTTATGCCTCTACGGATGAGTTTCATCAGGGATTTGTGGCAGGAAGAAGTCCAATGATAAGAGATGTATTTATTGATACAGCAGGGGCTTTTACAGCAGTGGTTATTTCACTGTGCATCTGGCATTTCATACTGAAAAGATTTGTGATGCCGGAGAAGATGAAAGAAGCAAATAATTGAATTTCAGATTATTGAATGAGAACAGCAGCTGACAATTAAATTGATGGTTGTCGAATTATAAGAAGAATAGCTGACGATTAAATTGATAGTTGTCGAATTATAAGAAGAATAGCTGACGATTAAATTGATAGTTGTTGAATTATAACAGCAGCTGACAATTAAATTGATAGTTGTTGAATTATAAGAAGAATAGCTGACGATTAATTGATGGTTGTCGAATGAAAAAAGCATTTAAAAAGTAACTTGTTGATTTTCATATGATAATATCAGTTTGTTGCATGAATGATAAAAAGTTGTTAAAGTATAACAGAAGTGAAAAATGAATAATTAATATTTGCTACAGAATAACAGAAGTAAAAAAAAGTATAATTAATAATTGATGCAGTAAAATAGTAGCGATGAAAGATAAAAACAGATAGAAAGAATGAGGCATAATTATGAGAGAATGGAGAAAGTATATTAGAAAGGTTACACCATATACACCGGGTGAACAGCCAAACAAACCTAATATGGTAAAGCTTAACACTAATGAGTGCCCTTATCCACCATCACCAAATGTGGATGAGATTATGAAGAGTTTCAATACAGATTTATTGAGATTATATCCATCACCGGATGTAGGACCTCTTGTAAAGGCAATTGCGGCTTACCATAATGTTGATGAGAAACAGGTATTTGTTGGAGTTGGTTCTGATGATGTAATAGGTATGGCATTTCTTACATTTTTCAATTCCAAAAAGCCTATATTATTCCCGGATATTACATATTCTTTCTATGATGTCTGGGCAGATTTGTTCAGAATACCATATAAGACAATTCCGGTAGATGATAATTTTGAAATCAATCCAAAAGATTATAATAGAGAAAACGGTGGTGTTATCATTGCTAATCCAAATGCCCCTACGGCTATTGAGATGCCCCTTGCAGCTATAGAAGAATTGATAGAAGCCAATCAGGATTCCATTGTAATCGTTGATGAGGCGTATGTTGATTTTGGTACAGTGTCTGCACTTGAACTTCTTGATAAATATGAGAACCTCTTAATTACAAGAACTTTCTCAAAGTCAAGAGCTATGGCAGGAGCCAGAATTGGATTTGCAATAGGAAGTGAAGAACTTATAAGTGCAATGCAGAGCGTTAAGTTTGCCTATAATTCATACACCATGAATCAACCGGCTATTCTTGCGGGAGTTGAGGCAATCAATGATGATACATATTTCAGAGAAATAAGGGATAAGATTGTTGCAACAAGAGAGCGTGCAAAGTTAAGACTTGCTGAACTTGGATTTGAGGGAACCAATTCAATGACAAACTTCCTGTTCGTTACACATAAGGAAGTTGAAGCAAAGGATATCTTTG